>JAJCYE010000105.1 GCA_029263075.1 Actinomycetes bacterium | reverse complement strand
GGGGTAGTTCGCCTCTATGGAGCGGAACGCCTTGTTGGCCGACAGATCGACCACCACCTGCTTTGCCTCCGGGGACCGGGCGAACTTGAGAGCTATCCGGTAGAGGTTGGTGATCTCTCGCGACGCTTCCGACTCCCGTTCGCCCAGCAGTTGGGCCCAGTCCCCGCCGGTGTCGGCCAGCAGCCCTTCTATCCGGCCGCGGAGCAGCTTTAGCCGTTCGGGCGCTCCGGCTATAAAGGGTTCGGCGGCGGCTTCGGCCTCTGCGGCGGCGCGGAGCCGGTCGGCCATCCCGCCGGGTAGGTTGGCGGCCTGTAGCAATTCATCGGCGGCTTTGCGGCCCTGCGCAATCCAATCCTTCATTTGGCGGCACCCGTCTGCGGCCGTGACTGCAGGATCCAAGGACCGGCGGTGTCGTATGCCCACTCGATGTCTTGTGGTTCGCCCATCAAATCCTCGATTCCGGCCCCTAAAACGCCGATGGATCCCGCCTGGTCCGCCGTGAGCACCGGTTCCCGGCGGCGATCCTGGCCGGTTTCGACCACCCGGCTTCCCGGTGCATCCTCCGATGCTACGGTCATTCGTTTTTTAGATCCGACGCTTGACTCCACAAGGCGGTTGTCCCGGCGCAAAAGGGTGTAGGAGTCGGGGGTCACCATGCCGGCGACCACCGACTCGCCGGTGCCGAAGTTGGCCTCGATGTAGGCAACGTCGCCTTCTTGGTCCAACGGGTGCCGGGTGAAGAGCACTCCGGCAGAGACGGCAAACAACTGTCTTTGCACCAGTAGTGCGAAGTTGGGGGCGGATCCCAGCGGGATCCCACGCCGGCTCCGGTAGGCGACCGAGCCGGCGGAAAGACTCGAAGCCCAGCAGCGCCGGATCGCTGCCTGCAGATCGTGGGCGGGGACATTGAGTTCGCTGGCGAACTGCCCGGCGAACGACGCCGGCCCGGAGTCCTCGGTGGCCCCGGATGATCGGACGGCCACCGCCGGCGGAGGACCCGCTCCCGCCAGGGCGTTGTGCGCGGCCCGGATGGTCTCCGCCACCGGTTCGGGAACGGCGGATGCGCAGATCGACTCCTGTGCTTCGGCGAGCCGGGCGGGGTCGTCGCCGGACGGCCAGGAGATACCGTTTCCGGCCAGGTGGTTCTCGAATGCCGTGGAGGTGACCACGAAGAAAGCCGGGACCGGGAATCCGGCAGCCACCAGGCGGGCCAACGATGCCGCTTTACCCCCCACCTGCTCCAGTGGGGCGCCGAGTGCCTCGGCCTGATCCAGTACGAACTTGTTAACCGAGGAGCTCCCGCGCCAAACGAACACTCTCCCTAAGGTTGGCCAGCCCGCCCAGGGTTACCAGGTCTTCGTAGTGGTCGATGTCCAGCACCAGCGAACTCATCTCAACGGTGCGGCAACTCAGCCCCGCCGAAGTGGCGGACCGCCGGTGGCGCTCGGCGCTGCCGGGCCCGAACGAAGGCGTCAGAGCCTGCGGCGGGCGGCGTAGCAGGGCATTGGTGCCGCCGTCCCCCGATGGGGCGACAACGACCTCCTCGGAGCAGGAGAACAGGTAGTTGACGTCGTCCGGGGAGACCATCGGCACATCGGAGGGAAGCACCAGCAGGGTAGTGGTGCCCGCCGCGGTCGCAGCTTCGGTCCCGGCGGCCACCGCGGCATTTAACCCCTCTCCCGGATCGGCGACCAGGGCGCAACCGAAAGCCAGGCCCACGGCCTCGGCATCCTGGTCGCTGGTCACGATGAGCCGGTGGGTCCATTTATCGGTGGCGCGCAGGACATCGGCCAGCATCGCAAGGCCGAGCCTGCGCCTGTCGGGCGGGGCCAGCCGCTGCGACAGGCGGAGCTTCGCCTGATCCAGGCGCTTCACCGGAATGAGGATGGATTCCAAATCTGCACTCATTTCCTTCCAAACGGTTCAAAGCCTGGGAATGGAGCAAAAAAAGGGCGTTTTTGCGTCGATCCGCGGTCTTTTGCGCGCGCAGCTTATACTCTCCCGCATGGCGGAGGTAAACGAAGGCGCCCCGGCGGCGACAGGCGACAAAAAGAAGCACTGGAACGCCGGTCCCGAGCGCAAACACTGGAAGCACCTTTACAACGAGATCGTCGCGACCGAGGTCTGCGTCGGTTGTTCGGCGTGCGTCGTGTCGTGTCCTCACGACATGATCGACATGGTGAACCTTCGTCCCACCCAGAAGGACCAGGAGAATGGCCCGGACTTCTGCGAGCACGGTGAGCAGAGTTGTTCGTTGTGCGCCATGGCTTGCCTCAGGCTCGAGCCAAACATCGACAAGATTGAAGAGTTGCTCTTCGGCCGCCGCCGCAAACACCCCAGCGAAATCTATGGGCAACACCGTGAGATGTGGCTCGGCCGCACCACCGCCGACGACATCAAGAAGGTTGGCCAGGACGGCGGAGTGGTCAGCTCCATCCTGGGATGGATGTTGGACAACGGCGAGTTGGACGGGGCCTGCGTGGCGATGCCCGACCCCGAGAAGCCCTGGTTCGACATGCCTGCGGTGGTCACCAACCGGGATGAGTTCTTGAAGTCCTCCGGTTCCCGCTACACCTACTGCAACACGCCGCTGGCACTCAAGCAGGCCGCAGCGATGAAGCTGAAGAAGGTGGGTGTGGTGGGTGTGTCCTGCGAGTCCACCGCCATAAGGGAAATGAACGCCGAGGGCATCAAGCGCTGGAGCCGCATGACCAAGTTCGTCGCCGGACTGATGTGCAACGAGACCTTCAAGTACGAAGAGTTCATTTACGACATCGTCCGGGACAAGTACAAGGTCGACGTCGACAAGATCGTCAAGATCAACGTCAAGGGCGATGTGTACGTGACGCTGACCGACGGCACCGACATCAAGATCCCGCTGGACGAGTGCAAAGTGGTTTCCAACGACTGGTGTCACCACTGCCCGGACTTCTCTGCCGAACACGCCGACATCTCCTTCGGGGGAATCGGCCTGAGCGGCTGGACTATGTGCATCATCCGCAGCGAGTACGGCCAGGACGTCTGGAACCGTGCGCTCGCCGCAGGGGTGATCGAGATCAAGCCCACCGAAGAGGACCCTGAAGGCATGCGGGTGCTGGATGTGCTCGCCAAAAAGCAGCGGCGCCGCACCGGGCCGATGGAGTCACATGCTTCGGCTCGCTGGCCGGTTAAGAGGGTCCTGGACAAGGCGAAGAAAGAATTCGTTGAGACGCAGCTTGCGGCCATTGCGGCCGGCTCGGACGACCCCACGTCCGAGGATGCTCCGCCGGCCTGACCGCCGGGCCGTTTGTGCCCTCCTCCAACGCTGAAGTGAAGACCCGGGTAGTTCTCCTATTCGGTGGCCGGTCCGCGGAACACGATGTCTCCTGTGTCTCCGCCCTGCACGTTGCGGCCGCCATGGATCCCGCCCGCTACCGGGTCATCCCGGTAGGTATCACCAGGGACGGCGATTGGGTCCTTCCGGACGCCTCCCTGCAGGTGATCGCCGGGGGTGCGCTGGAGTTGCCGGGGGAGCGGTTCGTCGCCGAGGGCACAAAGCTGGAATTGTTCGGCGGCTTGGGCCACCACACCGCCGGCCTGGCGGCAGGAGCCTACGGTCTAAAGGCGCCGACGCTCGCCTGTGACGTGGTGTTCCCGGTCCTTCACGGGCCGTTCGGTGAAGACGGGACCATCCAGGGCCTGCTGGAGACCGCCGGAGTGCCTTATGTAGGTTCGGGGGTCCTGGGTTCGGCAGTAGGCATGGACAAGCAGATGATGAAGATTGCCTTCACTGCCGCCGGACTAGCCGGCCCCGACTACCTGGTGGTGCACCGCTCCGAGTGGGAGGCCGGCCGGCAAGAGGTGCTGGATCGGGCGGCGGTTCTTGGATACCCCCTGTTCACCAAACCCGCGAACCTGGGATCGTCGGTGGGAATATCGAAATGTGTCGGCGCCGGGGCGCTCGCCGCAGGAATCGAGCTTGCCCTCAAGTTCGATCGCAAGGCGATTGTCGAAGAGGGGATCGAAGGGCGGGAGATCGAGTGTGCTGTCCTGGGCAACGAGGACCCTCAGTCGTCGGTCTGCGGCGAGATCATCGCCGGGCGTGATTTTTACGACTACGAGGCCAAGTACCTGGAGCCGTCGTCTAAGACCCTGGTCCCGGCAGATCTGCCCGAGGAGGTCGGCGATACCGTCCGAGCCTTATCGGTAAGGGCATTCCGGGCAGTGTGCGCCGCCGGCCTGGCCCGGGTGGACTTCTTCGTGACGGACGACGGGCGGATCCTGATCAACGAGATCAACACGATGCCGGGATTTACGGAGATCTCCATGTTCCCCAAGTTGTGGGGCGCCAGTGGCATCCCGTACCCGGAGTTGATCGACAGGCTGATCGGCCTCGCCTTGGACCGATCGAGCTAACCCTGGTGGGTCGGTGCCGGCACAACTATTATGCCAACGCTGGCCTTCCCGGCCGGCGGTGATATCGGACCCGACGGCGGCGCCGCCGTCACCTAGGAGAGCGTGATGGCAGAGGATTTCAGCGACCTGAGGGCAATTTTTCTCAACTGTTCGATCAAGTACGACGCCGCCTCTTCGCACACCCGGCGGCTGATGGCCCGGTCGGCGGGGATCATGGACTCCCAGGGGGTGACCGTCGACTTCGTGCACCTGTTGGACCACGACATCGCCTTCGGCATGGTCAAGGACGCAAAAGCCGATTCTGGCCGGGCCGCCGACGATTGGCCGGGGATCCAGGAGCGGATCATGGCGGCAGACATCCTGGTGTTGGGCACGCCGATCTGGCTGGGGGTCAAGTCGAGCGTGGCCACCCTGTGCATCGAGAGGATGTACGCGTATTCGGGGGACCGTAACGAAAAGGGTCAGTACCTCTACTACGGCAAGACTGCCGGGTGCGTGGTTACCGGCAACGAGGACGGGATCAAACACTGCTCGATGGACATCCTGTATGCGATGTCCCACATCGGCTACACGGTTCCCCCCCAAGCCGACTGCGGTTGGATAGGAGAGGCGGGCCCGGGATCGAGCTACAGCGACGTTGTGGAGGGATCCAGTGTGCCGGTGGGTTACGACAACGATTTCACCCACAAGAACTGCACGATCATGTCGTGGAACCTGATGCACACCGCCCGGCGGTTGAAGGACGCAGGCGGCTTGCCCACCACCGGCAACCTGCCCGAGAAGTGGCGTGAAGTCACCAACGCCCTGGACCAGGACCCGGAGCGGACCAGCTTCTGACCCCGCCGGCCCGGGCGGGATCGGGGCCGGGAACTACAACTTCTTTCTTGGGTAACGGCGCCCAACCCAAGATCGAGAACTACAACTTCTTTCTTGGGTAGCGGTCCGTACCCAAGACCGGCGCAGTCGCCGACCGAACGGACCGGCGAAGTTTGGGGCCTTCCTTTAGAGGTGGACCACCGGGCAAGTCAGGGTGCGGGTGATCCCCTCCACCGCCTGGATCTTGGCGACGACCAGCTTTCCCAGGTCGTCAACCGTCCCGGCTTCCGCCTGAACTATGACGTCGTAGGGTCCGGTGACATCCTCCGCGGAGGTGACTCCGGGAATGCCGGAAGCCTCGCTGGCGACCTTTGCGGCCTTGCCGACTTCGGTTTGTATCAGGATGTAAGCTTGCACTGCCACTGTGACTCACCTTCCCCTCGGTATTGAGTGGGCTTTATCCTAAACTGCGCCGCGCAGGGTAGGTCGAGTCGCACCAAATTTGAGCCCTCTGTATCGGACCAGCAGGTTCTACAGAAAAGAAATGGGGCTCCGGTCGAACCAGGGGGTAATTCCGGTATGGTCAACACGTCCACCACGCTCACCAACAACGCCAATCTTCTGGCCTGGGTTGAAGAAGTTGCGGCCCTGACTACCCCGGACGATGTCTACTGGTGTGACGGATCAGCCGAGGAGTACAACCGGCTGTGCCAGATGTTGGTTGACGCAGGCACTTTCACCAAGCTGGATGAGGCCAAGCGCCCGAACAGCTACTGGGCCGCTTCCGACCCCGGCGACGT
>JAJCYE010000104.1 GCA_029263075.1 Actinomycetes bacterium | reverse complement strand
CTTCGATAAGGCCGGTCCGCTGGGCGTCGTTCAGCTTCGACCACCAGATCGCGACTTTCCCGGGATCTCGGTTGGCGGGAACGACTAGATGCGACGGTCCAACCGGGGATTCACCGGCGCCGGCGGCAGAGGGAGCCTGATCGGCTAACGGGGATGCATCCGGCACCGGGAAACGCTGTCCACTATCAGGCGCCGGCTCTGCCTGAGCGGTCGGCACGGGTCCAAGCGAGGTCCCCAGAGGGTGTCCACCGCCACCGGGCAGATCAATAGTCTCCCTCGGCACCACATTCAGGGGGGCGGCTGCCGCGACTCGGCCGGCGGCCGCGGGTTGCAGTTGAAGCAGATCCGTTATGTCATCGGCATCCACCAACAGCGACCGGGGGTCGATGTACTCACCGTTGAGTTTGGCTCCAAAATGCAGACCGGGAGGTCCGCCGGGATGACCCTGGCCACTGGCGGCGACAACCTGCCCTTGAGCTACTCGATCCCCAACAGAGACGTCGATCCGATTCAGGTATGAATAGGTGGTTTGGATTCCACCCGAGTGCTCCACTGTGACGAAGTTGTCACCCGCGACCCCGCCCGCGAAGGTCACGACCCCCATGGCCGCTGCCGCAACCGCGGTCCCCGTAGGCACGCCGTAGTCAAGCCCGCGGTGGCCGACGCCGAACCGGTGCGATGGCGCCTCGAAACCACGGAGGACATCCGCCTGCACCGGGGCAATAAATTTTCCCGAGGCGGCTGCGGCATCCCTGGGCACCGGCCCGAGGGCAATGATGAAGGCGGCTAAGCACGCCGACGCCAGCTTCTGATTTCCCCGCATCAGATTCCCCGCAACAGAGGAAGTGTTGGCTTGCGGGGAAGTGGGCGTTACCGGGGAAGTGGCTGATATTTAACAGCCCGGGACGGCAAACGGCAAGACCATTTTTTTCAGGGTGGGAAAGAATTTTCGGGTCGCCAGGGGGCCTGGGTTTCGTCATGACGGCGGATCCCTGCGAGCAAGACCGCTTTGGCCCCTCTTAGTGCCCCGAAGGCCACTTGAACGAGTTTGTTCGCCGCGGCAGAGCAGTACTTGCAGGGGGCGGACATCGCCGTCTAGTCAGATCCGGGGTTTCCGGCACCACGAAGAGCACTGTCACCCGAGCGGGCGGCGGGATCTCTGCGCCAGGGCTGTGCTCCACCGGGTTGATGGAGAGCGTCTTGAAGAAGGTACGATCTGGCAAAACGGGCTCATAGCGGGGTGACACGTGAAACCAGTGGATCTTGCGGCCGAACTGGGCATTTCTCCAAAGCGCGTGCGCGGTTGGTTGCGGGCGAACCATCCCCGTCCGGACGAGCTCAAAGGTTCGAACTGGGAACTGACCGAGGACCTCGTCTCGTCTGTCCGGAGTGCGTTTGCACAGACCCCGACAGAGAAACTCCACTGGGCTGGCTTCATCCGCTGGGCGCTCGCGTTTCAAAAGCTTGCGAACCTTGACGACGGCGAATACCCGTACAAGCTGCGAATCGCGTCGGACATCCGCGCCCTAAAGGATGCCATTAATGAGTCCGACTCCTCCTGGACTGCGGGAGTGCGCAGGGCCCTCGGGGGCCGCAACAATCTGATCTACCTGAAGAACAAGATCAAGCTCATCGAGTGGTCGGAAAAGGACCCCGAGTCCAGCCGATCAGCCCTTGCGCCGCTCCTGGATGAAGGGGTGCCGGTCGAAACAGCAGTAGGAGCATTTGCCGACAACGCGCCGCCAAGCGTTATCAGCGGACGGGGAACAAAAACCACATTCGCGTCGGTCATGTTGATGGGAAGGGACCCGACACGATTCCCTCCATTTGCGACGGCCAACGCCGGGAAGGCATACAACCTGGTCGGATACCCGGCCCCGGCGAACGAGAGCGACGAGGCCGGCATCTATGAGAATTTCTTGGATTTTTTGGACACCTTCATTCTTGAAGGCGGTAAGGTCGGCCTCGTTGTAAAGGACCGTCTGGAGGCGCAGGGCCTCCTGTGGGCCATCGTTTCCTACCCACCGCCCAAAGACTGGCCCGAGGCCGAGAGGCAAGCACTGCGCGGTTTCCGGGGGGAGATCGAGGTGGGAGAACTGCACAACCTGGTCGCAGAGTTCGTAGCTGCGACTGGATACCCAAACGAAGCGGACGAGGCAACCAAGCGTTACCGGGAAGAGATGGCCGCCGGCCTCACGCCCGACGCCTTGACCGCACCGGACGCCAATCTGCTCCGTAGGCTGGGTGGACCTGCCTACGGATCTCCGGGGCCCCAATCCCCTTTCATGGCCCTCACCAGCGTAGAAACCAGTATCGACCGCGTGGGACGGACCTTGTCGCACCTCCTCTACGGCGAAGGCGATATTGCCGCCAGGATTGACCAGGCCCTCGAGGACCCTCGCTTCAAGACCCCCGGTCTCGAAGAGGCCATTCTTACGAAATGTTTGGCGGTCGCCCGGCCGGACAGATGGCTTCCCGTCTACGTGGCGAAAGGTCCGCGGGGGAAACTCGCCATGCTGGCGTTGCTCGGCCTTTCATCGACCAACGACGGTCTTAGTCGTGGTGAGCAGGCGATCGAGACCAACGATCTGCTCTATCAGACCCTCGAGCCCCATTTCCCCGACGATCCCTGGGGGATGATGTCCTTCCTCTGGTGGCTGATTCGCCGCCAGGAGCCCGGACCGGACAAGTCGGTCAACAGCTTGGCAAACGAACTGCTGATCGAACCCGGCTACCTGGCAACCATGCAACGCCTCCTGCTCGACAAAAAGCAGATCATTCTCCACGGCCCACCGGGCACCGGCAAAACATATGTGGCCAACAAACTAGCGACGTTCATCGCAGGCAAGACCACAGCGGTCGAAAGAGTCCAGTTTCACCCTTCGTATGCGTACGAGGATTTCGTCGAAGGCTGGCGCCCCACGCTGACCGACGGGGTTGCCGGGTTCAGGCTCAAGGACGGGCCCCTCAAGAGGATCGCCCAGGCGGCTGCGGACGACAAAGCGACCACCTATGTCCTCGTGATAGACGAGATCAACCGGGGGAATTTGGCAAAAGTCTTCGGCGAACTCTACTTTCTGCTCGAATACCGTGGGGTAGAAATCTCCCTGATGTACTCGGAAGCCGTTTTTACGCTGCCCGACAACCTGCTGATAATCGGCACGATGAATACCGCCGACCGCTCGATAGCCTTGGTGGACGCGGCGCTTCGGCGACGATTCTACTTTTTTCCGTTCTTCCCCAACCAGCCACCATTAGACGACCTGCTGGCCAGGTGGCTGAAACTCAACAAGCCGGGGCTTGAATGGGTCGCTGATGTTGTTGATCGAGCGAACCTCCTGCTTGGGGAAAGGCACGGTGCCATCGGACCCAGCCACTTCATGCGCAAGGACCTGGATGAGGAGTGGGTCAGCCTCATATGGGCCCACTCGGTGCTCCCGCACGTCGAAGAACAACTATTCGGCGAGGATGACCGGCTGGCCGATTTCGCGTTGACAAAGTTGCGTCGGTCGGTCGCTCTCGATGTAGGTAGGTTCCCGGATGACCCCAGAAACCCTGTGTGAGTACAAGACTAAGGAGGTACACCTCACACTCAGCGAGGTAGCCCTACTCCGACGTCTCGCCCCATCGATCACCATTTCCCCGGCCGGCACCGCCGAACCGGGTCTTTTTCAGCTCACTCCGGGCGCAGTGGTTGGTGCGGTAAATCTCGGCTCCAAGTCCCTGGTGATCCGGCCCAAGATCCCCATCGAACACCTGATGTTTTTGATCTCATACGCCATGGACGCGACCCACTGGCAGCCCACCACCATCAGATTTGACCCGACCACATCTTTGCTTGAATCGATTGTCCCGGCGTTCGCCCATCATGTCGGCGTGGCGCTGCGCCGTGGCGTCCTTCAGGGATACCAGACGAAGGACGATGCGGCCGCGACGGTGCGGGGCCGAATCCGATTTGCCGATCAGGTGGGGAGAAGGAACAACGCGCTCCTCCCAATTGAGGTGAGGTACGACGAGTTCACGGAGGACATCGAACCCAATCGATTGATAAAAGCGGCGCTCCAAACGCTCCGTAAAATGAAGATTCGATCGCATCGCAACCGCTCGACCCTCCGCGTATTCGATGCCGCTCTCGAGGCTGTGTCGCTGGTTGGTTACCACCCGCGGTCGCTTCCCGACATCCACTACAACCGCCTCAATGAGCGATACCGGGGCGCGGTGGAACTGGCGAAACTGATCCTGGCGTCAACTTCGCTGGAACTCAACGATGGTTCGGTGGCCGGATCGGCGTTTTTGGTCGACATGAACGTGGTGTTTGAGAACTTCGTGGTGACTGCGTTGCGGGAGTCATTGGGGCTGTCCTCCAGGGCATTCCCACAGAACGCCTCCGGCAAGTCCTTGCGTATGGATGAGGCAGGAACGATCGGCCTTCAACCCGACATCTCCTGGTGGGATGGGCCCCACTGTCGGTTCGTCGGAGACGTCAAGTACAAGAAAGTCAACGTAGCGGGCATCAAGCATCCCGACCTCTACCAGTTGCTGGCGTACGCCACCGCCGCGGATCTCCCGGGCGGACTGATGATCTACGCCGCAGGCGAGGGAGTCCCGGCGGTCCACCGAGTCCTCTACGCCTCCAAACAACTTGAGGTGGTCAGCCTGGCCCTCGACGCGAGCCCGGCCGACATTCTTACCCGAATCGGCGAGATCGGACGGCGAATACGCGAGTACCGGGACCTGGCAAGCCGAACGCCTGTTTTCATTTAGATGGTCCTTCAACGCTTCATGTCCTCCAGGAACTCCGAGGCCGGGTCAATGGCCGTGATCAGCAGGTGATCCCGTGCCCGCGTACAAGCCACATACAGCAGGTGGCGCTCAGTCTCGTACACCTCGCGCAGGTCGGAATCGTCGCCCACGGTCTCGATTCTTTCCTGCAGCGGGACCACCTCGTCATCGCAGGCCATTACCGCTATCGCCCGGAACTCCAAACCTTTGGCCAGGTGCATGGTGCTAATCGACACCTTGCCCGCGGCCCCTTCCAGCAATTCGTCCAGAACCCCGTAGCTCAGTCCCGCCCGTTCTACCGCGCGCCTCGCCCGCCCCAACTGGGCGCTTGAACGGACGAACACTCCAATCTCATGCGGCTCAACTCCATCGTCCGACAACCCGGCCAGCCAGGATGCCACCGTTGCGGCCTCTTCGTCCTCACCTTCAGTCACCCGGATCTGCGGCGCCGGTCCGTTGAACACCGAAACCGTACCGGTGCGATCCTCTTTGTTCCCATCGGCATCGGTGACCTCCGGCCCAAGTAGACGGTCGGCCTGGGTACGAATCTGATGCGAGGCGCGGTAGTTCACCCGCAGAGTCCGCGACCGGCCCCGGATCTCGACCCCCAGCGACTTCCATGAAAACGGCTGCTGGAAGATGCGCTGGCCCAGGTCGCCGGCGAAGAATAGTGAGTTCGGCCGCCCGCCTCCCAAAGCTGCGAAGAACTTTAGGTGGGCCGGGCCCAGGTCCTGGGCCTCGTCCACAACGGCGGCATCGAAGATCGTTGCTCCTCTCTTCGCGATAACCACTGCCAACTGGTTAAAGAGTCCCGAGTCCGTGATCAGGCCACGGCTGTCCAGTTCCTCCCGTACCTGTTGGAATATCGACCAAAGTATCCGGCGCTGCGCCTCCGGGAGACGGGTTCTGCGGCCTAGGCGGGCAACGTCCCGGTAGGCCTCCCAGCTATCAAGCTGCCATGCGTCGACCACCTGATCCCATTCGGCGAACAGGAAGCGGGGGCTGAATACGTGACCCTCAACAGTGGCGGACGCCTGCGCCAAAAGGGCCGCCACCTGGTCGGCACCGGCAATCTCCACTTTGCCGATGTGGGAACGGAAGAGCCGCCTGCCGATGGAGTCCAGGCCATGAACGTCGATCCGCTCCCCCAGGTGCGGCTGGTTGCTAGTCAGGCGCGAGAGCATGTTCCGCAAAGAACCCGCCAGGGACTCGGAAAAGGTGGTCAAAAGGATGCGAGCGTCAGGATCATTACGGGCCAGATGTACGGCACGGTGCAGCGCCACAACGGTTTTACCGGTGCCGGCCGAGCCCGAGACACGCGCTGGCCCGTGGTAGTCGTGCTCGACAAGAGAACGCTGGTCCGGGTGGAGAAACACGGTCCAGCGGTCCCACGGAAATTCCAGGGCCCGCGCCAACTCTTCGACGTCCGTCATCACACGGAACCGACGCTGTGCATCCGGATGCTGGAAGGGATCGGCAGCCACAACCGCGACGACGTTGGGTCGGCCTCCGGTGGCAAGCTCCAGCAGTGCCTCCGCGGCTTCGGCGGGCAGGTGGTCGGCCAGGGTTAACAAAGAGTCCTCTGTCGCGACCTTAACGTCGGCTAGCCACTCCTCGGGAACGCCGAACTCCAGAAGCCGGTCATCCGGGACGCCGGCAAACAGCGCAGGCAGCGCCGGCGGCGCTTCGGGTTCACCTGCCCGATAGACCGGGACCACCACCTCCTGCACCGTCTCCCGCACCTCGACAAGCTGCGCCGCGCCCGTTGTGGGGTGGGTCTCAAGCCTCCGGCGCTCCGCCCA
>JAJCYE010000103.1 GCA_029263075.1 Actinomycetes bacterium | reverse complement strand
ACCGTGTTGGCGGTGACCCGGGTCAGCTTGCTGGCGCCGTCGGTGTCGATGATCGTGATGTCGTTGACGTTGCCCAGCGGTTCGGCAATAGCCCGGGCGACATCGGGCAGGCGGGACACCAGCAGTTCCAGGGTCGCCGCTTCGCCGTACAACTTGTAAGCCTCCGCCTTTTTGGTCATCGCCTCGGCTTCCGCCTCCCCAATGGCCAGCGTTGCCCCGGCACGGGCCGCTCCCACTTCCCGCTCCTCGAATGCCCGGCCGGATGCGTTGGCCTCCAGGTTGGCCCGCTCCGCTTCCGCCTCCAAAAGACGCCGGTCCCGGGAAGCTTCGGCGTCCGCCTTGACCTTGTACCGGTGGGCTTCGGCCTGCTGTTCAGCGGCGTAACGTTCGGCGTCGGCGGTCCGGCGGATTTCGGCGTCCAATTCTTTGTCCCGGCGCTGGGCCAGCAACTCGGCAACCTCGGTCTCCTGCAGCACCACTTCGCGGCGGGCCTGGGCGTCGGCCAGCGGCATCGCCTGCTGCGCCCGCGCCTCGGCGGCCGCCACCTCCTGCAAAACCGCCTGCTCCTTTAGCCGGGTGACCTTCTCCGCCTCCAGCACCGCCTGGCGGGCCAGTTCCTGGCGCTCCCGCGCCTCCCGGTGAAGGTCGGCCTCGGCGATCTCGGCATCCCGGCGCACCTCCGCCGCGGCCTTACGGCCGAGGTTTTCGATGTACTGCTCGGTGTCGGATATCGACTGGATGGTGAAGACGTCGATTGCAAGCCCGGTACCCTGCAGGTCTCCGTTCGCTACCTCCTGGACCCGGGCGGCAAAGACCTCCCGGTCACGGATCAACTCGCTCACCGTCAACTGGCCGATGATGGTCCGCAGCGACCCCTCCATGACGTTTCGTACGATCTCGGGGACTTTGGCCTGGCTGTCCAAGAACCGCTGGGCCGCCTGACGAATCGAGTCCTCGTCGTCGGAAATCTTTACGTTGACGATGCCCTCCACCGCCACCGGCACCCCCTGGGTAGTAACGGCTCCCATGAGCGCTACGTTGATCGACTGGACCTCCAGCGAAATTCGTTTTGCCACGTTGATCAGCGGGTAGACGATGGCGCCGCCGCCGATCACCACCCGGATTCCCCCGGCGTGCTTGCGGGACCCGGCGATGATCAGAGCTTCGTTGGGTTTGGCCACTTTGTACCGGCTGGCGGCGAAGGCAAGCAGCGCAACGGCCACCGCGATCAGGGCCGCAACTACGACGGCGGTATCGGTCATTCTGTTCTCCCTTGCGTTTGGGGGGTCAGGACGGGCTTGCGGGAGAGACCTTCAGTGAGTTTCCGACCGCGTCGTCCACCACGACGTCCTCACCCACTGCTATCTCTTGAAGGCTGCTGGCGGAGTGGGTCCGGGTCATGCCGTCGTGGAGGATTGCCACCTTGCCCTGCTTTCCGGTGGTGATAGCCAGGGTGCAGCGGCCGCGCGCGCCGATCAACTGATCGAGGGTGAACCCGGGACCCGCTTCCTGACGGTGGAGCGCAGCAAAAAGGGCGGTGGCCAGCCCGCCGGCCAGGACGCTCGAAACCAGGCCGGCGACGATCGAAGCCCCCGCGCCGAATCCAAGGGCGTTGAGCGACAGCAGGCCTCCCCCGCCGAATGCCGCCAGGCCGGTGAACAGTACCGGGGTGGCGGCGAAGCTGTCTCCCAGGCCGAAGTCGAGGAAGTCCAGGAATTCAAAAACGTCGCCCAGGATCATCGACAACACCAAAAAGCCGGTTCCTACACCCAGAGCGATCCAGTAAGCGACTTCCAGGGACATGATCTGAGAGTACACCCCCGCCCCGCCCGCGCCCAGACGGCCGGGCCGGCTTCAGTCCCTCTGTCCCAGGCCCAGCTCCCGCCGCAGCCGTTCGGTGCGGAAAGTGATCGCCCCGGCGGGGGTTTGGTTCTCGTCGAAGCTGTTCAACAACCGCTCGACCATCTCCCGCCGGGTGGGGTCCTCCGCCGCCTGGCGCGGGGTCAGTCCCGCCAGCGCGGGGACCGGCTCGGACAACCAGCGCTCCTCCATCTTCTGCTGGAGCTTGGCCAACAGATCTTCAGCCTCAGCCGGGTCCATGCCCGCCAGGGGGTCCTCCAGCGCCGGCCCCGGTTTGCCCTTGCCCGGCTTGACCGGCTCCCGGCTCTGGGACGACAACTTGCCGCCCACACCGCTTGCCAGACGATCAAGAACCCGGTCCATCCGGTCCTCGGATAGGGCGCTCACGAACAGGTGCTCGCCTTCCAACTCCAGCCGAGCCCGCAGGATCCGTTCGTCGTCGCCCAGTTCGTGGGTCTCAACCCACCCCTCGTCCTCGGCGGTGAAGTGCTCATCCAGGAAACGGCGCGCCTCAGTCTCATCCGCCACCTCCCACACCGCCTCGCAGTTGACCATCGGCTCACCTTCCCGGGTGACCAGCGACGGGGGCCGGCGCAGGGCGTTTATCCAGGCGTAGATCCCGTCCGGGTCGGCAGCGGTGCAGAGGTCCAGGACCTCGGTCTCGCGGCCCGGCGGGACGGTGAAGATGCCTCCAATAAACTGGTGCGACTCCCCGTCGGGCACCGCCCGGCCGCCTATCAAACCTCCCCGCACGGCTTGTTCGCTGAAGGTCCTCTCCCGCACCTCAATCCGGTCGCCGGTGGCCAGATCCCGAACCGTCAGACCCGAACCGGGCCGGATGTCGACGATCTCGTAAACCGTCCGGGGGACCAGAAGCCAGGTTTGAGCCAGCATCGCCTCGTCGTCGGGCAGCAGCGGGGTCCGATCGAGCAGGAACTCCTCGAACCAGCCGCCCTCGGTCAAGACCAGGTCCACCAGCAACGGGTCGCTGAACGCCTCCTCGAATGCGGCATCGTCGTCAGACTCGGCTCCGATCTCGGCCAGCCGCTCCAACTCCTGGATGCCCTCTCCACCCGCCTGATGCAGGTAGGCGGCGGCCTTGAACCAGATCCAGGGCACCCGGTCCGGCAGCCCCACCAATTCCGGCTGGTTGAGGTGGCAGTGCTTGAACTTGCGGCCCGATCCGCACCAACAGGGGTCGTTGCGGCCCACATCGGCGCGGGACTCCCTAAGGAAGCCCGACAGAGTGGCCATCGCCTGGGGAGGCGGATCGGCGAGGCGCTGCAACAGGCTCAACGCCAGGGAGGCATCCCCCCGATCCGACGCATACCATGCTGCGCGCTCGACCAAAGGCGGCCAGTCCTTGCCCGACGCCAACCCCAACTTGAGGTGGGCGTCGGCAACCAGGGCCGATCCGGCCCTCTCCGACACCAGCGCGGCAAACCAGTGGGCGACCGCGGAAGACAGGCCGGCCCCGGCCGCCCGGGTCAGCCGGAGTGCGAAGTCCCGGGCGGCAACCATCTCCCGATCCCCGTCCGATTCCCGCTCCAGCGCGTCCACCACAAACTCGGCGAACTCGGGGTCCGCCAGTTCGTTGATCACCGGCTTCAGCTCGGCGGGCGACGGGTCCGGCCGGTCAGACGTCTCCAGTACCCGCCCGGCTGCGGCCATACGGTTTTCGTCACCGTCGAACCGGGCCCACGAGTACGCCAATCGGTACAGTTTGCGGCGGTTGTCCCAGAGCGCCGGGTCGCGGGCAACGCAGTCCCCGCGCACCTCCAGGCCGGCTGCCGCACAGAGTTCGGTCATCGGTGCCTGGGGCTGCCGGAAGGTCTCCTTGTCCTCTGCCAGCAGATGCAGGATGAGGTCCTCCAGCCGGGCCGGAAGCGCCTCCGCGGCCACCAGCGTGTCGTAAGCGCGGCCGATCCGGGCGACCAGTGCGCCCTCGACACCCGGGGCCGCGGCCAGCGCCCGGACCTCGACCTCACCGCTGGGCAGCGCGTTGACGGCGAGGGTGTCGCCGGGCTGGAACCGCTTGAGGAATCCTTCCGGCACCGACCAGCGCTGGTCGTTGGGCGCGCCGCCGACCTCGATAACGCCCTCGGGTGTTCCGGCCAGCCGCAGGCCGTCGGGATCGTGCAGGTGAGGCAGATCGGTACCCGCCTGCAGGTATCCCGCATCCCACTCGACCTCGGCAATCCGGTGGGTGAGAACCGATGTTTCGATCAATGAGGGCCGGTGCAACATCCGGTCTCCCGGCAGCCCGGCGAGCACCCCCTGCCGGATCAGGTCGTCGCTCACCCGCTCCAATAGGCGGTCGACCGCCAGCCCTTCGCCCGACCGGTCCATCCGGGCGAGTACCCGGCGGTCCAGCTCGTCGGCGTCGATACCAGGCTCGTTCAGCACTTCCTGGACGAACATTTCGGCGACCTCGCTCTCGTCGGGCAGGGGCAGCGCCGCCAGATCGGCGAGGTACCGGTCGCGGTCGAAGGGCGCCCCATCGGGACCGTCGGTGTCCGCCAT
>JAJCYE010000102.1 GCA_029263075.1 Actinomycetes bacterium | reverse complement strand
CGGGAATCGGGAAAGGCTTTGAAGCAGCGCCTGTGCCTGCTTGCGACCCTTGTCGTCCAGGGGCCGGAGACGGTCGTCACCATCCCAGGCTTTGCGACTACCCGCCGATCCGTGCCTGACCAGCAGGGCGTCGGCTCCGGACACCTCTCTAACCATAAGTTCCTCCAGCATCAACAGGTCATGTTGGTAGGTGAGCAGCCGACCGGCTTCGGCAAAGTCGACCCACCGCGCCACATCGACCTCGGAGTTGGGCTCGAAACGGCCGGAAATCACGCTCATGCTCCAGTACCGGACGGTCTTGGGGCGGCCATGCTTATCGACGTAAGCGGTTCCGGGCAACTCTCGAGCCAGCTCACAAATAAGCCCGGTTTCTTCTTGAACCTCCCGGAGTGCGCACTCCTGCTCGGTTTCCCCGTCCTCCAGTTTCCCCTTCGGGAAGCTCCAGTCGTCATAGCGCGGACGGTGGACCACCAACACCTCAGTGCCCCCGATACCCGCTGGCCGTTCGATGACCCCCCCGGCGGCGCGTACACCACTGTCGGTCCCCGCAGACCGGTTCAGTACCAAACCAGCTTCCCGCTCTTTTCAACCCGGCGCCAGGCCGGGGGGAACTCGATGCCTACCCGGCGCTTCTTGGCGGCCTGGAGTTCGACCATCCGGCCCAGGACAAACGCCTCCTCTGTGGACTTGGCCTCCGGGAGGAACGCCCGGATTCGCTCCTCGGCGACCACCGAGTCCTGGAAATCGCCCAGCACCTCCTGCACCTGCTTGATATCGGCGAGAAATTGGGCCACCTTCCTGCCCCCGCCGGCCTTGACCAGATCGGCGGTGTAGCGGGACTTTTTGGCCAGCCGCCGGACCCGGTGCAGGTCCTCATCCTCGGGCGGGCTGGGAAGGACCTTGACCGCCTTGCGCATCTTGCGGAACTGCCGGGCGGCCCCAGACTGCAGGTCGTCCTCGGCAGGCCTGACTACCAGCGACACAGTTGCGCTCTCCAGGTTGCGCAAGAGCCCCAAATAACGTTCATTCTCCAGCCCTTCCAGCATGACCCTGCGCGCAGCCTCACGTTCCGAGATCAAAGTTTCAATGAACCTTTCCATCAACGCCGCTTCGTCCGGCTCAAGAAGCCCCATGTCCGCCCGTAGATAGGGGATCATGACATCCAGGTCGCGCACGGGGTTCATCAAGTCTGCGATCCACTCCAGTTCGGCCCGCAGATTTGCGGACCACTCCGGCTCCAGCATCCGTGCCGAACCCAAAAGGCTCCTGAGTTTGCGAATCCCCACCCGGTGCTGGTGGAGATCTTCGGGGTCGTCTCCCAACCTGGTACCCGGGTCGTGCCTCAAGATCTGGCGGAACTGATCCCGGATCATGCCCTGGATCTGAGCGAGTTCAGACACCGGCTTGCGCGGCACCTCCGGCTGGACCGCGATATCGAGCGCCTGGTAGAGCTTGGGTCGTTCGTCGCCGGTGAACGCTCCCAACGCCTTTAGGGCCGACGCCAGTTGCCGCAGATCGTCCTCCGTGCCGTCCAGCAACTCGACCTCCAACTCGCTGAACCGGTTGACGATGGTCGGGCCTTGCAGGACCTGGACGGAGTCGAACACCACCTCTGCCACCCGGCGATCGCCGTCCATCACGGCGGTTCCGGTCCGCAGGGTCCGCAGCTTGGCTACCACCTTGAGGGGCTCGCCCATCAGGGGCGCAACCAGCAACCGGGCGAGTGAGGCGGGCGGGCGGAGCGGTCCTCCCCTCTCCTCAAGTTCCAGCCGGGCGTTGTCGCGAGGGATCTTGAGTTGCCACAGCCCCTTGCGGTGCTCCACCCTGCGGCGCAGGGTGATTCCGGCCGACGCCAGGCGGAAATCTTCGGTGTCCTGGTAGGTCGAGGTAAAGCGGCGGGGGCCTATTGGGGTGCCGGGGAAGTTGGGAAGCGAGAAGCCGGGGGGCGCCTGGAGTTTGATCTCCCGCTCGAGGGTCTGTTTCACCACCTCAGACTATCGAATGCGGCACCCCGGGGTCACAACGCGCGCAGCGTGCTCTCGATTGCCGACGCTTGGAGTCGGACCGGCCAGACCTCCCATTCTGTCGATCCTGCAGGCGGTTGGTCGTCCTCGCTAGGTCTGGCGGAGCCAGCGCTCGGCGACCTTTTTCAGCGGCCTCGACGGGGGCACAGCCTGGCGGATGCGCCTATCCTCGGACCACGTCCGGGCGTCGGCCGACAGTACCAGTCCCTCTCTCCCGGGGATCACCAGATTCGGGCCCACCTCGATGGGCCGTGAGACGACCGCAACAGGCAACGACGCCACCATCTCGGGCTCCCAGTGGAACGGGTCGAGTCGCCACCACTCCCCGGCCACCGTGATCACGTGAAGAACCCCTCGGACGCGGGCGACACCGCCGGCCACCGAGGCCCCTGTCGCCGGACCCTGATTGCGGCCGAGCCGGTGTTCGCGCAGGATCCACCCGGTTTTCGAATCCAGTATGCGGATTGAAGCGTCGGCCGTGACCACCAGCACCAACTCGTCGATAATCACCGGAGTCGACGCGCTGGACGGGCGGCCCAGGCGAGCTTCCCAGCGAACCCGGCCGGTCCCCGGCTCAAAACGCTCCACCCTCCCGTCCTCCCGGACGACAACAACCGTGCCGTCCCCCAGGTCCGCGGGAGGCGCGCTCGGGGGCGGGGTACCCGCTCGGTCGGTCCAAGCCACCGAGCCGTCGGAAACTTTCAACACCGTGAGGCCCACTCCCGGACCGGCCAAAGAAAGGACGGCAAAACCGCCCACCAGGCACCCCCCGACCGATCGGGCACAACTGCCCGCGTCGCTCAACTTTCTGGTCCAGCGAACCCGCCCGTCGCCGCATTTGAGGCATTGAACGAACCCCGGTCCCTGAACTATCAAGCCGCCGTCGCCGGTAAGAATGGGTGGGCCGGCTACCCGGCATATCAGGGCATCGGCCGATTCGATCATCCATGTCAAGCGGCCCTCGTCGATCCTGGCCGCAGTCCCCTCGGACCCCTGGACGTAGACCTCACCTTCGGATCCCACGGCCGCCGCCGTTGTAATCGGCTGCGGGCCTCGCCACGACCACCGGGCTTTGCCAGATCCCCCGTCGAGCACGGTTACCCTCCCGGTGGCCTTGTCGTGGTCCGCAGTGGTGACCACCATGCCGTCGGGATGTGGTGCGAGGTTGAGCGAATGCCCGTGACCGACCCGAGCCTCGAAGGACCACCTCGGCGGAGTGGATCGAAAGCGCCGCGGGCTGGCGCCGGCCGGAAAGACGATATTGGTGCGGACCTCTGAGCCATCCCAGACCGCCATGCGGATCTGGGGCGGCGACCAGTCCCTCCCCGGCATCAGGGCGGGGCCGGTCGACAGGTGCAGCGTGTTGTTCAGCTTGACCGCCGAGGGCGTGTGCCGGTGGCCCGAAAGCCCTGCCACCAGATTGATCCCTGGGGATTCCCGGCGCAGGCGGTGGAAGAAGGCCGAATCGGGCCGATCGTGGGAGACAAGAATCACCGGTTGGCCCGGCCGCACCAGGGCCAGGTCGCCGGTCAGCCAGCGCAACTGGTGCTCGCGGTCGTCGCCGTTTAGGCCCCGGCGCCAATCGATGGCCACCAGGTGGAGGCCCCCGATGTTCATCGACCACCACCTGGGACCCACGACCTCCTCCCAGGGCGAGGATCCCGAGCCGGGTTCCCAATCTTCGGACCTATCGTGGTTGCCGGGGACCAGGCGGAACGGGACACCCACTCCCCCGAGGGCCCGGATCGCCTGCTTCAGTTCCGCGTGGGTCCCGCCATCGGTAATGTCCCCCGTCCCCACAATCAAGTCCGCCCGGTGGTTGCGGATCGCCCCGGCCATCGAGTGCAACTCCGGACCTACCGAGTGCGAGCGACCCGGCACCGGGCACTGCAGGGTGAGGTGAAGATCTGTGATGTGGGCGATCCTGGTTTCTTGTGCGACCGCAGACCGCCTGAGCACGAAACGTTGCTTCATCCCTGTGGTTCGCCGCCACCAACCGGAACAGGTCCAACCCGAGGGCGGGCAGACCCAGACGAAGGGACCCGAGGCCGGCAGGTCGAACTCCCCATCCGTTCCGGTGGTCCGTGAGGACAGTCCGTCCGAGACCACTATCCCGGCGAGGGGCTTGCGGTGGGAGTCGGTCACACAGCCACGAACTCGTTTCTCCACGCTCCGAACTTAACCCGGTCGGCCCTGGATTCGGGGCACATTTGCCGGAGTTGGCGGACCGTTCGGGAGATGTTCACGGGGCGTTAAAGCGCACCGGACAAGTCCGGTCAAACGGTCTCAAACTTGTAACCCAGCCCCCGGACCGTCTTGAGGTAGGAGGGGTCGTGCGGATCTTCTTCGATCCGAGCCCTCAAGCGCTTGACGTGGACATCCAGCGTGCGGGTATCGCCGAAGTAGTCCCCACCCCACACCTGCTCAATAAGCGCCTCCCGGGTCATCAATCTCCCGGCCCCCCGCAGTAGGGCCGTCAACAGGGCGAACTCCTTGGGGGGCAGGTTCACGCTCTCGCCGCGGATCCACACCCGGTGGGCCAGGGTATCGATCTCCACCACCCCGACCTTGAGGGCGCTGGGTTGCGGGGCCTCCACCACCATCGCCGCCCGCCTCAGGTTGGCTCGGATCCTTGAGATCAACTCCAACATTGAGAACGGTTTAGTTATGTAGTCGTCGGCGCCGATCTCCAGGGAAACGATCTTGTCCGTCTCGGAATCTTTGGCCGTGACCATCAGGATGGGAACCACGGATTCGCGCCGCATGGCCCGGCAGACGTCCAGGCCGGGCATCAACGGCAGCATAAGGTCCAAGAGGACGAGGATCGGGGGGTTGGCCCGGAAACGCCTCAAG
>JAJCYE010000101.1 GCA_029263075.1 Actinomycetes bacterium | reverse complement strand
CCAGCCACTGGTTGCCGCCTCTGGTTTGGATCAGGTGCCAGACCCCCTTCAGCCGGTGGCCGTGGAGCCGGAAGGTGAGTTTGCCCTTGGCCTGCTCGGTCAGATCGTAGGTGCCGGAGTCGAAGATGCGGACCTCGCCGGCGCCGTAGTTGCCGGCGGGGATAGAACCACTGAACCCGCCGTACTCGAACGGGTGATCCTCCACGTGTACCGCCAGCGCCTTCTTGTTTTTCTCGATGGGGAGGTTTTTGGGGACCGCCCAGGAGACCAGGACCGGCGTGGTTCCGTTGTACATCTCCAACCGCAGGTCGAAATGCAGGTTGCGGGCGTGGTGCTGGTGGATGACAAAGGTCCTGCCGGGCAGGGCTTTGCCGGGGTCTACGTCGCCGGGGACCTCCGGGGGCGGTTCGGGGGTCTCGTCGAAGCGCCTCTTGGCCGCATAGTCGCGTGACTCTGGCATTGGGTGAGCGTACCGCCAACGGCCCCCCGGGAATCGGGTGCCTGCCGACCGGAATGAGCCGGAACTACAGGACCGCCTTGGACATGTTGATCTCCGCCCGGGAGTTCGCCTTAACCTCGGTCACCCCCGAGAAGGCCGAGGTGACCATACGCAACCGGACCGCGACCGCCACCTGGGCAACACTCGACCCCATCGAGCACTCGCAGGAGACCAGCTTCGCCCCGTTGGCTTCGGCGAACTCCCGGGCTTTGGTCTGTGGATCGGAACCTATGCCCGGGATCAACTCGGCGGCCGCCGCCAGAGAGGCCGAGTCCGCCGCGGTCTGCGCCCGGGTCCGGGCCATGTAGAACACCGCCAGATCGCTCAGGCCCAGGATGAAAACCATGATCATGGCCATCCCGCCGATCACGGCAACCCCGGCGTTCCCCCGATCGCACTTAAGCCGCACTGTCCGATTTCTCCATCCGCATGGTCGCCGACGCCTTCAAGGTCATCCCCCCGACGATCTCCCCGACTATCGGCAACTTGGCCGGCGGAGCGCTGACGTTGACCCGGGCCGGGTCCCCGCGTTCGGTCCCCCGGCTGACCTGAACCTTGAGATTCAGCCCGGGGGCCGCGCCGCGGGCCGCCGCCGTGATCGCCCCTTGATCGGGGGTCACTATTGCTTCACGTACCCCTTCCCGGGCCGCTCCTAAAACCATGATCTGATCCCGGGCCAGGACGGCTACCTGCAACAAAGCGAGGATCAGGATGAGGACGACGGGCAGCACCAGAGCGAACTCGACCGTCGACTGCCCCTTTTCGTCCATCACTTCTCCCCCGCCGGAGGACTAGTTGCCGCCGATGCCGGCGTTTTCCTTCAACTGGTCGACCACACCGTCGAAGAAATCGGTAAGGGCGTTGTTGCCCTGCGCCCAAGTGATCAGGACGATGGCAACCGCGGCCGCGGCCAGCAGTACCAGGGCGTACTCGGCGGTGGTTTGGCCGGCCTCCCACCTCAACCGGCCCAGGGCGTCATAAACGGGTGACTGAGCGGTGCGGATCCGATTCATTGTTCTCCTCCTTGGCAACACGATTGGGAAGTGCGTGCGGTTGGGGAAGTTGGGCGGGGAAGCCCTAGTAACTTTGGCACCTGTGGGTGACATCAAAGGTCCATCGATTGGAACGCGCTGACCAGCAGCGGCACGACGGTCAGCAGGATAAAGGCCGGCAGGATCAAAAACACCAGCGGGAACAGGATCTTCACCGGCGCCTTGCGAGCCTGCTCCTCTGCCCGGCGTTTCAGCCGCCCCCTGACATCGGCGGAAAACGTCTCCAGGGAGGCTGCCACCTGGGTGCCGAACCGCTCCGAGTTGAGCAGCACCCGCACCAGCGACTCCAACTCCGGTAGGCCGTTGCGGCCGGCCAGGTTTTCCAGCGCTTGGGTCCGCGGGACCCCGAGTTCGATCTCCTCGATGGTCCGCTGGACCTCCTTCGCCATAGGTCCGGACGACCGTTGGACCACCCGCTTAAGCGATAACGAAGTATTCAGGCCGGCGTGGCTGCAGACGGCCAGCAGATCCACCACATCCGGCAGCGCCGCCGCCATCTCTTCTTTGCGACGTTTACCGCGGGAGGTCAGAAAAGTCCTGGGCAACCGGTAGCCGATCAAGACACCCACCGGAGACATGACCAAGGCGGCGGGTCCAAAAACCAGGCCCCCGGCAAACCCGCAACCGGCCAGGATCAGCTGGATGCCCCTGACGGTTTCCACCGCGCCCGGGCTGAGCCCCGCCCCAACAAGCATCTCCCGGGTCGCGGGGGCCGCGTTGCCCGGGTAACTGCGGCCGACCATACCCAACAGCGCGGCGACCGGCGACCGGGCCGGGCGCGCTCTCCCCGAACCGACCAGTGCGACAACCCGGCCCGCAACCACCGGGTCCCTTCGCCGCAGCGCCGCCACCGCGAACCAAACCGTAGACCCGGCGAGCAGGGCGACAAGGAACTCGTTCATGCCCGGATCCTCAGGGAGTGGCGGATCCACAACATGCCCACCACGTTCATCGAAAGACCGGCAAGCAAGATGGCCAGACCCGGGGCCGAGGAGAACAAGAACTCCATCTGCTCGCGCGAACCCATCGACAGAAGGAAAAAGAACGCCAGCGGGGCTATCGCCACCACCAGGCCGGACAGCCGGCCCTGTGCGGTCATCGCCCTGATCTCACTGCGGAGTTGAAGGCGCTGAGATACCCGCCGGGCAGAGGAGTCCATCACCCCGGCCAGGTTGCCGCCGGTCTGGCGGTGGACCAGCATGGCAGTAACCCACATCTCCAAGTCCTTGCTGGGGATGCGGGCGGCAAACCTCTCCAACGCCGCCTCCATGGGATGGCCGAACTCAACCTCCCGCAACAACCGCGCCAACTCTTCGCTGAGCGGCGGCTTGGTCTCCTCAGACAAGATCACCAGGGAGCGGGAGAGCGACTGCCCCGCTCGCAGTACATTTGCCTGGAGCGCCAGCGCTTCAGAAAGCTGCTTTTCGATCCTCGCCGCCCGGTTGCCGTGGAGCCGCATGAAGAACCGGTCGACTGCCAGCGGCGTGCCGGCGGCAGCGGCCACCGCCCCAAACAACCCGTCGAACAGAAACGTCCCGAACAGGCCCCCGCCCAGGGACGACGCCAGCGCAATGGCCAGTACATCTGAGAACGGTACGCCGGGGTGGTGAGCTTCCGCCCGGCGCTTGAGGCGCCCTCCCCATCGTGTCCCGGCAACCCTGACCGCCCAGCCCTCCAACAGTGGGCCGCCGGGGGCCCGGCGAGGAGCCCCCGCCGGCTCAACCCCGAGTCTTTCAACCAGGCGGGCGGCCTGGCGCGAGTGGTGCCGGGACCAGCCTGCAGCCACCAGACCGAAGAGGGCCAGGGCCGCCATGGACGAGACCAAAACGTCCATCAGTCCCTGCCCCAAGACACTTCCACCCCGGCGGACTCGATCCGATCAAGGCACGCCGGCGCCTCGCCCACTTCCAACCTGCCGATCACCTTTCCATCGCAGTCCAGGCCGGTCGGCCGAAAGCGGAAGAGGTCCGCCAGCTTCAGGCCGTCTTCGGTCAAACCCCGGACCTCGGTGATCCGGGTGACCCGCCGGGAGCCGTCCTGGAGCCTGCTGGTGTGGACGATGAGGTCCAGAGCGGCAGCAATCTGCTGGCGGACCGGCCCGGGCGCCAGCCCTAGTTCGGCCATCATCACCATGGTCTCCAGGCGTACCAGCAGGTCGGCAGGAGAGTTGGCGTGGCAGGTGGAGAGCGACCCTTCATGGCCGGTATTCATTGCCTGAAGCATGTCCAACGCTTCCCCGCCCCGGACTTCGCCGACGATAATCCGGTCCGGCCGCATCCTCAGGGCGTTGCGAAGCAAGTCCCGGACCGTCACCAGTCCGCGGCCCTCGATGTTGGCCGGCCGGGCCTCCAGCGAGACGACGTGTTCCCGGGCAAGCCGAAGCTCGGCAGCGTCTTCGATGGTTATCAAACGTTCATGGGCCGGAATGGACGACGAGAGGACGTTCAGCAAGGTCGTCTTCCCGCTGCCCGTGCCGCCCGAGATGATGATGTTCATCCGGGCCCGCACCGCAGCGTCCAAGAACCCGACCATCGGCGGTGTAACGGTCGAGTTGGCCGAAAGGCTCTCGTAGGTGAACGGGAGTGCCGAGAAGCGGCGGATGGTCACCGCCGGCCCGTGTATGGACAGCGGCGGGATGATCGCGTGAAGCCGGCTCCCGTCGGGCAGCCGGGCCTCGACGTAGGGCTGGGATTCGTCGATCCGCAGCCCGAGCGGGCCGATCACCCGCTCAATCAGGTGCAGAATCTGGGCCTCGGACTCCAGGCTCACCCGAGCCCGCTCGATCCGGCCCCCCAACTCCACGTAGATGCTGTCGGGCGTGTTGATCATCACCTCGGTGACCTTGGGGTCGCGCAACAACTCCTCGAGCGGGCCGAGCCCGACCACTTCGTCGGAGATCTGGCGCACCAGACTGGCCATCTCCGAACCGGGGATGATCACCCGGTCCTCCTCCAGGACCCGTCGCACGGCTTCCCGCAGGTTCAGGCGCTTGTCCGCCTGGGAACCCTCGAACAGGGCGGGATCCCGTTCTTCCAGCAACCGCCGCCGGACCCGCTCTTTTAGCTCTACTCCGCTGCCGTTCTGCTCCGACATCCAACCCCCGTTAGACGATCGACCTGCTCCTCGTGTGCTGCCCTAAACACCGGCAGCACGTATTCCCGAATACCTTGGCTCCTCCTAAAAGTGGTTCTAGCGTCCGGCCGTGGTTCGCCTTCTGGAACGGACAGACCGACCGGCTGCGACAGCTTCCACAAGCCCGCCGTTGATCCCCGGTGGCTGCGACGCCGGGGGCTCCAACCCTTCTGCCTGAGGATCAGGTGCCGCCTGGGAGATCAGGCGCCGGGCCAGGGGTGCCAGCAACTTGCAGCCCACCGGGCTCAACTCCCCGCGGTTCGCGGCCCGGTAAATCCTCAGATCCGCCCTCATCCTGGTCACGCTGCTCACCCCCAGGACGGCTTGAACCTCCTTGGCGGTGATGTCGGGTCCGCCGGCCTGATTGAGGACCACATTGACCCGGGAACCGGACCCGGAAACCCCCAACTCCTCCATCAGGTCCCGGGCCCGCCTGAGCGCCAGCAGGTCGGGAGTGAGGACCACCTGGATCGACGCGGCCTCCGGCAGAGCCGCCCGTACCACCGGATTGCTCCCCGACGGCAGGTCCACCACCAAGTGCTCGGCAATCTGGGCGAGCGCACTCAGTACCGTGCGAACGGCCTGGCGATCGGCCGAGGCGTTGGAGCCCGGCCGGCCCGGTGATAGGACGGCACCGAACCCCAGCGGGTGGGACGACACGACACTTGAGATGGTTTGCATCGAGAGTTCGTCCGAGACCCGCAGCAGATCTCCCACCGTCTTGCTATCGGCTTCGGCGCCCAGGACGCAGGTTTGGTCGGCATGATCCAGGTCGAGGTCAACCAGAACCGCAACCTTGGAGGCGTTGGTGATGGCGCCCGCCAGGTGGGCGGCCACCACCGTCGCGCCGGCGCCCCCTTTGGGGGCCCACACCGCGTGCATGCAGCCCGCGGGCTGCTGCGCCGGGGTCTGCGCCACCTCCAAACCCCGCTCGACCAGGGATTTGAGCTGTTCCCGCCCCTCGGGCCAGTGCACAAATCCCCTAGCCCCCACATCCAGCGCCGCCCGCAGAGCCGGGGCGCTCTCCTGCCGGCCGAACACAACTATCCCGGCAGTCAACCGGTCCGACCTGGGATCCGCGGCCAAAGATCCGATCAAGCCGTCCGAAACCAGCAGACAGTCCGGGCGACCGGCATGATTGAGGGCCTCTCCGGCGGTCCGGGCGGACATAACCAGCCGCCAGGACGGGATTTGATCAAGGTGGCGAATGACCTCGTCCAGCAATATCAGGTCATCGCAAGCTACAAGCACCGTAGGCGAAACGGACATAGACCCCCCTTGGCAGTGATGGGCTCAGCGGGGAAGTTTTCCGTAGGGAAGTGCTTGCCCAAGTTTGTACAACAGGAGGCCCGAAAAGCGCTAGGGCAAATCTGCAATATCCGTAACTCCAAGCACACAAAACGCCACTCGGACTATCCTGGCTACGGAGGCGAATGGGGCCTGGTGGCTCTCCTGGTCTTCAAAACCAGTGCACCGGTGATGAGCCGGTGGGCGGGTTCGATTCCCGTCCGTCTCCGCTAGAACCCACCCCTCCCCCGTCCGGGGGAGGCCGCGCCCTCACGAACCTATTGAGAGTTGAGTGAGAGGCTTAACGTTCGTCGACGCCGCGCAGTACCGGCTTGACGTCCAGGACCGGCGTGCCGTCCAGCGCTTCCAGGTTCCGCACCTGCATCCTGGAACCTTCGACTTTGAGGATCTGCACCCGGTGCAGCCCGATGGGGTTGGGCCGGTCCGGCGACCGGGTACTGAACACCCCTCTCTCGGGGCGGTTGGGGTCCCCCCTTGGGCGAACGATCAGCACGTCCCGGGCGGCCCGGTCCAGCCAGGTCAGCACGACGACCTCGTCGTCCGCCTTTAGGTCACGCAGAGCCTCCACCACCGACGGGTCGAAGACGATCCAGGCATCCGGTGCGCCTTCGTCGCCCTGCTTCGGGGCCGTCGCGGCGTCGACCAGGGGGGACTGGACGACCCCGATCGGCTTGAGGAGGTAGGGGTCGCCCGCCATTCAGCCTCGATCCACTTTCACCGGGACCTCGGGGTGTCGGTCCAGCCACCCGGCGACGAACCAGCACAACGGGACGATGGTCAGGTCCCGCTCGATCGCATCCCCGACCGCCGCCCGGACCAGCGCGGAGCCGACCCCGCGGCCCTCTATTGCCGGGGGCACGCCGGTATGGGTGAGGACCATCCGCTCACCCTCCACCCGGTAGGCAAGCTCGGCGAGCACGCCGTCCACCCTCGCCTCGTAGCGATGAGCGGCCTCGTTGTGCACGACCCCTAAATCGTCTGCCACGGTAGAACTATGCCATTCCTGCGGCTCACGCCCCGGGAACCAGACTCAGTCGGCCGTCTGCGTCACCTCGGTCACGAAGTAGCCGGCGGAAACGCCGCCGTCCACCCGGTAGGTGGTAAACCCGCCCTCGTACCGGAACTGGCAGAAGTAGTGGTCCACCTCATGGGTGCAGCCCATAAACTCCGGGTCGGGCCCGGTGTAAGGGCGGCTGAAGACTTCGTCGACTGCCGCTGGTTCGGCGAACGTAAGGGCATCGGTGCGGTCGCCCCGCTTCCACGCCTCGAACAGGTGTTTCGCCGACTCCTCAGGTTCGGTCAGCTTCTCCGGGTCGGTGTGGCCTGCGGTCGCCGAAGGCGAGGCGGACGGAGAGGCCGTGGCCGACGGGGCGGGCGACTCCTCGACCACCGGATCATCCGCACATCCAGCCGCCACCAATGAGACCAGCAACAGCGCCGCACACCGGATCGTCAACTTCCGCGTTTTCGTCAGCATGAAAACCCCGCTTTCTCTCGCCGTCAATGTTGCCAACCACCACCCTGCCTTAACCCTGCCGAAAAAGACAAACACTTTTGAGGGGGACGAAGTGGCATTATTTCCGGACGGACACCGATCTCGCGAAGGAGTACCGGATGGCGAACTGGCGATGCAACGACTGCGGTCTGGACATGATTGAGGACGAAGCTTCGGACTCCGAGCCCTGCCCCCGCTGCGGCAAAGAAATGGTCCGATCAGAAGGAGTCGTGCTTAAGAACTTCGGCGGCGCCGGGGTGACGTCCATGGGCCCGGATCCGTCAAAGCCTTGACCTGCCGGCCCGAGATCGGCGGCTAGGAGCACCCAGTGCTCCCGCTGATCGCCCTGCTCGTGATCGCCGGATGCGTCGGCTCCTGGATCGTACGCGGGCAGTTCGACAAGGGGACCCCTCAGCGGATCACCGCCACCGTCGTCGCCGTCATCTTCAGCGCTATTGGGCTGGTTGGGGTCGGGTTTGTGGTCTTCTTCTTCATCGCCTTTTCCCAGTGGGGTAACAACAAGTGACCCCGAACATCGTCCGCCTGGTGGTGGCGATGCTGCGGCTGCCGCTTTTGGTGCTGTTGCTGCTCTTCGCCGCCATCGGCCTGGCCCAGGCAGGGCGCGCAGATACGATCTACCCGCTCTACACGGTGGTCGTGGTGGTGGTCGCGGGCTGGTTCATCAACGCCGGAGCGGTCAACGACCTGGCCGACGAACTCATCGACCGGGTGAACTTCCCGGGAGTGGGGGCCCGGCCGCTGTCCTCGGGCCGGGCGAGCAGACGGCAGATGGTGGCCCTCGCGGTGGTATCGGGGGCCGTTTCGCTGGCCGTGGCGTTCGCCGTCAACCAGCGGGTGGGCCTGGTGGTGGTCGCCGCCCTGGCGCTGAGCGCTGCCTACTCCCTACCGCCCATCCGCATAAGCGCCCGGGGCGGGTTGGCTTCTTTCCTGCTGCCGGCCGGCTACGTGGCCTTCCCGTATCTGGTGGGCCTTTTTTCGGTCCAGACCTCCCTCAGCACCGAACAACTGCTCCTACTCGGCGGGCTGTGGGTGTCGTTCATCGGCCGCATCCTGCTCAAGGATTTCCGGGACGTAGAGGGTGACGCCATGTTCGGCAAGCGCACCTTCCTCCTGCGCCACGGCCGCCGGGCGACCTGCCTGCTGAGCGCCGCGTGCTGGGTGACCGGAGCGTCGTCACTGCTGCTACTGGTACCACTCTCGTCGCCGGTCCTGCCATCCTTCGTTATCTTTACCGGCTGCGCCCTGTACTCTCTGCGCCACCTGGCGATACACGGTTCCCGCTTCGAGGAATGGGCGATTGTGGCGTCGGTGGCCATGATCGGCCGCGGCATGGCGGTTGCCCTGCTGGCCCACTACTCAATGCTCGGGCGGGGCTTCTCGGGACCGCAGCAGGCGGCCGCCACGGCGCTCATTACCGGTCTGTTCGTATGGGTCTGGTGGTCGGTCCTCAACGAACGGAGGCCCACCGCCGTACCGGGGGGAGCGTCGGTGCTGGAGCAGCGGAGATAGCACGAGAACTGGCGGCGATAATAATCGCCTGCGCCGCCTTCATCGGACTCCTTGCCTCCAGCGAGGCCGCCGCCCGGCGCCACAAGTTCAGCCCGGAGTTGTCCCGCAAGACGGCCCACATCACCTGCGGGGTGCTTGCGGCCTTCCTGCCGTTGTTCATGTCGTTCCCGGCGGTGATTGTGGTCGCGGCCCTATTCGTGCCCTTCATGCTGGTCTCTCGCAGGTTTGGGATCTTCCCCTCGGTCCACAGCGTAGAGCGCTCGACCCTCGGGGAAATCTACTTTCCCCTGGGCGTCGGCTTGGCGGCGGCCGCGTTCCCCCGGGCGATCCCCTACGGGTACGGCGTGCTGGTGATGGCTTTGAGCGACGCGTTCGCGAGCCTGGCCGGTGGCCGGTGGGCAGGCCGCTCCTACTCGGTGTTCCGGGCCCACAAAACGGTCACCGGGAGTGCGGTCTTTTTCGTCACCACCCTGGCCCTGACCCTCATCGCGCTGGCCGTCCCCGGACGGCTCACCTTGACCTCATGCGTCGCCGCGATTGGAGTGGCACTGGTCCTGACCATGGTGGAGGGAACGCTGGCCGGGGGGATCGACAACGTGGTGCTGCCCGTGGCCGGAGCCGGGCTACTGTTACTTGTCCTCAGCCGGTGATCCCTCAGAGAGCAAGGGCCACGCACCTCTGTCCGCCGGCCAAGTCTTGCCGGTTTTCCCGTCCCCCGGCCTGGGTGCGGCGCTACTACTCCCCGGAGGCGGTAAACGCCTCGATGTCCCAGGCGGCGGTCGTCGCACCCGCCCTGTAGGTGCTTTCGAAGAACTCCATGACGGCGGACTGAGGATCGGCGGCGTTCTTCACGTCGTCGTAGGGAAGATATGCGGTCCCCGAATCCTTGTTCCAAAACGCCCCGGCGGGCGCCAACGGCCGTTCGGTCAGGCCTTCCGGCGCCGGGGCGGTGTATGAGTAGAACGACGCCGACGGAATCTTGGCGTCCCCCGGCCAGAACCCGAAAGCGATGACTTCGTGCGAGTACGCCTCAACGGTGATCCGGTCGGCACCCTCCCGGATGGGGGCGGGGCGTCCGGAGTAGCGAGCCTGAGCCAGGTCAAAGCTGTGCCAGAACAGGTGGGCCGGGCTCTGCTTGCCGTTAAAACGGCCGGCAAACCGGTTCATCACATCGGTGGTCCGGCGGAGCACGGTCCAGTAGCGGGTCACGGCGTCGGCATCGTAGGCGTCATGCTCCCGGTCCTCGTTGAGCCGCGGGCCGCCGATATCGAATGGCACGGGATAGATGGATACGGCTACCCCCAACTCGTCCAGGGCACCGAACAACTGGGCATAAAAGTCCATGCAACAAAGACCGTCACGAAGTTCGAACGACCGGGATTCGTTCAGGCTTGTCGTTACCAACAAGCGGTGGTCGATGAAGTCGAAGGCTATCTCCAGGCTGCGCCCGTCGGGTAGAGGCATGGGGCCGGTGGTCAGGCCGGTGGCGCCGGGGTACAGGGTGACGTGCCACCAGTGATTGCGGGACGGGCCCAGAGCCATCCGGATTTTGCCCACCATCTGGCTGTAACGGTGCAGCGTGGCCTTGGTGGGGGCCCAATCCTCGAACGGTAGGTCCGGCCATTGTTGGGCTGAAGTCATTGTTGCGACCATATCGGTTGGCCCGGCATTCGACAACCTAACCCGCAGGCTACGCTCGGCCCTCCCGGATAGCGCTTTGGCGTTCCAACTCCGAGTTGACCTCTCCGCCCAACATGATCGCGAGGCCGGTGAGGTAAAGCCAGAAGAGCAGGATCACCACACTCGCCAGCGGCCCGTAGGTCTCCCCGTACTTGGCAAAATTGCCGACGTATACCGAAAAACCGGCGGACGCCACCAAGAACAAAAACGCACCGGTCAAACCGCCGGGACTCACCCACCTCCAATTCGGCTTTTCCCGGTTGGGGCCCACGGTGTAGAAGACTGCGAACAACGTGATCACCGAGACCACGGTAGCCAGCCAACCGAGCACGGAGAAAATTAACCCCTTGGCGGCGAACAGCATTGAGGGCAGTGTTCCCAAAACGCCGGTTGTGATGAGCAGCAGCAGCGACACCGCCCTGGCTTTGAGGAAGGGTCGGTCCGCCGGCACCTCGTAGGCCACGTTGAGTCCCTGCTGCAGGGCGTTCATCCCGGCCGTGGCGCTCCACAGGGCGATGCTGATACCGACCGTAGCCGCCACCACCGAAGTACCCTTTGACGCCTGCTGGGCGCTGTCGATGGCCGCAGTCAGGATTGCCCCGGCGCCCCCGGGGATCGTGGTGCCTATCGAGTCGTTGACCGATGCCAGGATCTGCGGCCCCAGCCCGAGCAGGTCGATGATCCCAACCGCCGCAATGAGTGCCGGGAAAACCGCCAGGAAGAAATAAAAGGCCAGGGAGGCCGCGACGAGAGGGACCCGGTCCTGCTTGAACTCCTTCATCACCCGCTTGACGCTGGCCTTCCAGTCCCGAGAAGAAAGGTCCAGAGGGGAGTCGGGGCCGCCGCTATCGGAGGTCTTGGTCGGAATGCCACTGGCGGGTGAAATTACGGTCGTTTCCTCCCTCGAGGGCTTTGCTTTTTATGGCTAATACCCGGTTGGCCGGGGGACAACCCACATTCTAAGGGTTGACTCCACAGCATCATGACGTTAATCTATGTTGCATCGTTTGATGTCATGGTTAGGAGGAGCAGCATGGCGGTTTCCACCGAACAGATTGCTCAGACCGACGCCCCCAGGACCGCCCCCGGTCCCAAGGGCGCACCGTTTCTGGGATCGGCCCTGGACCTCAAGAACGACCTTCTGGGCACCACCCACCGGGCGATGCTGGAGTTCGGCGACGTGGTCCGCTTCACGGTCGGCGCCGGCCGGTTCCAAGAGGAGGCGTTCGGGGTCTTCCACCCGGACCACATCCAACACGTGTTGGCCGGCAACTCCTCCAACTACGTCAAGGACGACGGCGTTTACACCGAACTCCGCCACCTGCTGGGCGACGGGCTGCTGACCAGCGAAGGAGACGACTGGAAGCGCCAAAAGCGCATGATCCAGCCCATCTTCACCCACCGCCGGGTGGCGTCTTACGTCCCGATGATGGCCGCCGAGGCAACGGGCGCGGTCGAACGTTGGTCGGGCTCCGCCGGATCCTCGGTGGACCTCAACGACGAGATGGCACGCCTCACCCTGTCGGTGGTCGGCCGGGCGCTGTTCGGCGCCGATGTAGAGGGCGCAGTCCCCGTCATCCGCCGGACCGTCCCGTTCCTCAGCGAACGCGCCATCCAGCGGGCCATCTTCCCGCTCCCCGTCCCCGAAAACTGGCCCACGCCGGCAAACCGGAAGGCATTGAAATACCAACAGGCGCTGTACGACGTGGTCGACGAGTTGATCGCTGCCCGTCGGGCCAAGCCGGCGGAAGGAGAAGACCTCCTGGGCCTGCTGCTGCAGGCGACCGACCCGGAGAACGGCAGCGGACTGGACGACAAAGAGGTCCGGGATCAGGTGCTGATCTTCCTGCTCGCCGGCCACGAGACCACCGCGACCAGTTTGACCTTCACCCTCCACCTGCTGGGCCAGCACCCTCAGATCCAGGAAAACCTGCGGACCGAGGTCGACCGCGTGCTCCAAGGGCGCACCGACCCCTCGCTGGAGGACATCATGAACCTGCGTTACACGACCATGGTGATCAAAGAGGCTATGCGCCTGTACCCGGCCGCCTACGGCATCCCCCGGTTCTGCAAAAACGGCGACACCATCGGCGGCTACAACATCCCGGCCGGTCACTCCGTGTTCACCAGCACCTGGGCGACCCACCGGCACCCGAAGTTCTGGGACGACCCGGAGCGCTTCGACCCGGAGCGATTCACTCCGGAGCGGGAGAAGGCCCGCCCCCGCTATGCCTACTTCCCCTTCGGCGGTGGGCCGAGGGCGTGCATCGGCCAGTACTTCTCGATGCTGGAAGCGGCGGTAATCACGGCGATGTTGATAGGCAACTACCGGATCACGACCCCCGAAGGCCCGGTCAAGCTGTTCACCGGCATCACCCTCCGGCCGCAAGGGGCGGTTCCCGCGAGGATCGAGCGGAGATAGGGCAACCGCCCGCGGCGGCCCCGTTGGCCTACTCCGGCGGGGCGAATCCCTGGCGGAGCAGGTTCTCGGTAACCACCCTGGGGTTGAGGAACTGCAGCAGGTAGTCGGGGCCCCCGGCCTTCGATCCCACCCCCGACATCCCATAGCCGCCGAACGGCTGGCGGCCCACCACCGCTCCGGTGGTCGCACGGTTCAGGTACACGTTACCGGCCCGCATCTCCGCCTCCGCCCGGCGCAGGTGCGACGGCAGGCGGGAGTACAGCCCGCCGGTCAACGCGTACTCGGTGTCGTTGGCCAGTGCCAACGCATCATCGAACGTCTTGGCCTTCAGCACCGACAGGACCGGGCCGAAGATCTCCTGTTTGACCAGATCCGATTCCGGGCTCAATTCATCAAAGATCGCCGGCCCCACGAACCATCCGGTATCGGGAACGTCGTCCCGGGCCAGAATCACCCGCCCCTGGGCCCGGCCCATCTCGATGAAACCCTGGACCCGACGGTGGGCCTTTTCGTCGATCAGCGGACCCAGGGTGACGCCGGAACGCCTCGGGTGCCCGATGAGAATCTCTTTCGCCGCTGCGGCCAGACGCTCGATGGTCTGGTCGTACGCCGGCTCCAGGACTATCAGCCGGCTTGCCGCCGAACATTTCTGCCCGGCGTAGCCGAAGGCGGAGTTCAGGATGCCGGGAACCGCCTGGTCCAGATCCGCATCCGAGTCGACGATGATCGCGTTCTTGCCCCCCATCTCCGCGACCACCCTCTTGACGTGGGACTGGCCGGGACGGGTCCGGGCGGCGCTCTCCACTATCCCCAGCCCGACGGCCCGAGAACCGGTGAAGGTGACGAATGACACATCCGGGTGCTCGACCAGCGCCGGGCCCACCTCCTCGCCGAAACCGGGCAAGAAGTTCAGGACCCCGTCCGGGAGGCCGGCAGCCTTAAAGGCCAAAACAATCTGCCAGGCCACGGCCGGTGACTGCTCGGCAGGCTTCAGGATCACCGGGTTACCGGCCACCAGCGCCGCCGCAGTCATACCCATCGGGATGGCCAGCGGGAAGTTCCACGGGGCTATCACCACCCCGACTCCGCGAGAATAGTAGGCCATCCGGTTGCGTTCGCCCGGCGGCGATTGGACCACGCCCCCGGCCTCCAACCGGATCATCTCCCGGCCGTAGTACTCACAGAAATCGATGGCCTCGCAAACGTCGGCGTCCGCCTGGTCCCAGGGTTTGCCCGCCTCGAAGACCTCCAGAATCGCCAGCTCGCGGCGGCGCTCCCGCATCCATGCGGCCGCACGGAACAACACGCCCGCCCGCTCCCGGACCGGGGTGCTGCTCCAGGACGGCCAGGCGGCCAGGGCGGATGCCACAGCGCCCGCCGCCTCTGCCGGACCACAGGCTGCCGAGGTGGCGACGAGGGTCTCGGGGTTACCCGGGTCGACCGAACCGATGGTCCGCTTGGTCCACACCTCCCGGCCCGCGATGAGCGCCGGGACACCGATCTCCGATGCCGGTTCCCGGGCCGATACCTCCCGGCCGAACGATGCCAAAACTTCAGGCTTCCGCCACTCTGCCAACGGTTCGGGTTCGTACGACGACGGCAATGCGGGGTCGGTCTCTTCACGGCGCCCGCCCTGCTCCGGATCGGGAAGCGGCAACGGCTCGGGGACGGCGACAAGTTGATCCAGGGTCCAGCTTTCGGCGAAGCGGTGCCGGATGAACGACTCGTTCGAGGTGTTCTCCAGCAGGCGGCGCACCAGGTACGCCATACCGGGGATCAGCTCCCCCACCGGGGCATAGATGCGCAGGCGGAGGCCCAGGCTGCGGATGGCATGCTGGATGGGCTCGGCCATCCCGTAGAGCATCTGCAGTTCGTAGCCCCGGTCGGAGATCCCGCGCTCCCGGCCGTACGCCACCGCATAGGCCAACGACCTCAGGTTGTGGCTGGCGAACGCCGCTTTGATCTTGCCGTGGGAATCGTGCAGCAGCCGCACGCACCGTTCGTAGTTGAGGTCGGTCTGGGCTTTGTGTTCGTAGACCGGAACCGGCCAGCCCTCCGCCCGGGCAACCACGGTTTCGGCATCCCAGTAGGCCCCTTTCACCAGCCGGACGGTGAAGGGCCTGGAGCGGGCGGCGGACCAGTCGATCAGCCGCTGCAGATCCGAATAGGACTCCTTGAGGTAGGCCTGGACGACGACTCCGCCCTCCATCGCCTCGAACTCCGGTTCATCCCACAACTCGGTGGCCAATCGGTAGGTGAGGGCCTTGACGTCGTAGTGCTCGGTGTCCAGGTTGATGAAGGCGCCCAGCGCCTGGGCCCGGCGGAGGATGGGGCGGAGACGGTCCTTGGCCTGGGACAAGCCCTCATCGGGGGTCGACGGCGCAAACTTCGGCGCCAGGGCGGTGGGCTTCACGCTGAGATTCACCCGCGCCATCGGCCCGAGGTCATCCCGCTCCAGATGGCTTTGCGGCTCCCAACTGAGCGTCGCCGCGGCGAGGGACTCGAGCATCTGCAGAACCTGGGCGGCGTAGGCATCCGCCTGGCCGGAGGTAAGAGTTTTTTCGCCCAGAAGGTCCACTGTGAAGCTGCTTCCGTGGCCCCAGACCCGGTGCAGGTCTGCCTCGGCGTCGCTCGGGGACTCCCCCACAATGAATTGGCGGGCAATCCGCTTGATGTTGCGCCGGGCGACCAGCGATGAGGTTACCTTCCCGAGGGGCACCCGCTCTGCCAGATCCAGTCCCAGTTTGAGTTGAGGAGGAATATCGACCCCGTCGAAGTACTCCTCCAGGTGGCGGACCACCTCCTCATCGGATTTCAGCGCCGGGAAGGCGTCCACGAAGTGAAACAGCCGGGTCTTAAACACCGGGTGCGCAAGGGCCCACTCGAGCATGCGCTCGCTCCACCACGACATGTTGAAGACTTCGGCCTGTTCGCCGGCGCCCAACTCGGCGATCCGGCGCGCAAGATCCGTGACCTCACCTTCCAGCGAGGTCACGGATTAACCGCTCCTGTTACCAGGGCCCCCGTCATGAGGGCCACAGTATCAGTGGAGGAACGCTTTCCTGGCCAATTTGAGGCGCTCGGCTTCCAGCCCCTCCAGTTGGTCCTTGGCCGACTGGATCAACCTGCCGAAGTTGAATCCGCCGAGCCGCTCGTCGGTGTCGGCGATCTCATTGAGGGTGTCCCACAGGCACACCTTTCCCGAGATCCCCATGTACAGACCCTCGGCTTCACGAACCACCCCCATCTCGGCGGCAGAGCCGCCGCCCGAGGCGCCGGACATCCCGGTTCCAATCGACTGCGCCACCTTGGCGCCGGCGCTTTTGACCGGGTTCTCCTCGGCGCCGATCTTGTCCATCACGCGCTCGAGAGCGTCTTGGTCCTCCTCGATCGACCGGGCCAAACCCTGCCAAAAGTCGTCGCCCGGGTGGCGTTCGGCCAGCTTCTTGGCCACGCCAACTCCTGCTCGGGATCCTGCAAGGTGGTCGCTCAGGTACGATCTGAGGCTCGAGGTATCTACGGTCGCTGCGGTCTGAACCATGTCATTTCCCTCCTCCGGGAAAGTGCTGTTGGAGCCGAACTCTTGCCTGGTAACCTTCCCCAACCCGCCGGCAAACAAACTTGTGGCTTTAGGCCGGACGGGGCTGCCCCCCGACAATGGCGATGGGCACCCGGGCGGCAACCAACTCCCCGCCGGGCAACACCCCGATCCGCAGGACCATGCTCCGCTGCACCTTGACCCGGCTGGTGAAGACGAAGTTTCCGAGTGAGTAGGCGATGATCGCTCCCCGGTAGCGCACCACGGGCTGGAGGACGTGGGGGTGGTGCCCAATGACCACCGACGCTCCCGCCTCCACCAGACGGTGGGCCAGGCTCACCTGGTACGGCTCGGGCATCGTCCTGCCCTCCAACCCCCAGTGCACGGTGACCACCACCCCGTCCGCCGCGGCTTTGGCCCTTTTGACCTCGCGCAATAGGCGGGTCTCGCCGTAGGCGGAGGCCACGCCCGGGCCGCCGGCACCGACCGCCCAACTTTCGTGGGGGATCACCCGGGACGCGGCAACGAACGCGAACCTCACTCCCTCAACCGTGACGACGTGAGGCTGCCAGGCCTCCTGCTCGGTCGCGCCTCCGCCAATGGGTGCGATGCCGGTAGCCAGCAGGCCGCTGATGGTGTCGGCAAACGCTTCCGTCCCGAAGTCGAGCGAGTGGTTGTTGGCCACCGACGCAACGTCGACCCCGGCATCTTTCATCGCGGGGAGCGAGCGCGGATCGGCCCGGAAGGTGAACTGCTTGGGGTAGGGGGTGCCTCGCTCCGACACCGCACACTCCAGGTTCACCATCGCCACATCGGCGCGGCGGAGAATGCCGGAGACCCGGCGCCACGGGTAGTCGGGCTGAGCCGCGATGGTGCCGGTAAGGGGACCCCCGAGGTTCACATCCCCGGTGGCGGCAATCTCGACCGCCTCCGGAGGCAGGTCCGGCAAATAAGAAACCGGCTCCTCGGCACCTGAAGGTCCCAGCACGACACCCGGGAAGCTCGGGACGGGTGAAGCCGGGGGTGGGGCCGGTGGCGACGCCCTGGCGGGGTCGACGACCGATTCCAGCACCCACGGAACCTCGGCCGCGCTCCGGACAAGCTCTTCGCCGGTTCCCGCCTCAGTTGGGTCCCCGATCCGCTCGCGGGAAGTGGGGACGAAGATGTCGTTGGAGAAAACCACCCCGAGGGCGACGGCTGCCACCAATCCCACTCGCCATCCGCTACCGCGAGATGTCTTGTGCACACTCCCCCCGCCCCCGGCCCGACCGCCAGCTTGGAGAATCCTAGTGCACCGGGTTGGGCCGGCGGCGTTGGGGAGGCCCGGGCTTCGGCTAGCCCGGCGCTGAATCCACAAATCAAAACGGGGCGCTCACCACCGGAACCCGGCGTGCCAGGCGCGTTCACGGGGGCAATCCGGCCCCGCCGGTTGCGCCCCGCCCCTCCTCATGGGCATTTTTTGGGGGGCGAGAAGCGAAGGAATGTGCCTGGATGGTGGTGCTCATGGCGGGGGTGGGCCCGAGTAGCGTTAGGATAGTTGAGACAGCACTGCGGGCGTGGAGCAGCACGGTTAGCTCGTCACCCTGTCAAGGTGAAGGTCGCGGGATCGAAGCCCGTCGCCCGCGCAGCGAAATCTAGCAACTGGCCTAGATTGAAACATGCCTAAAACCGGGCCTCGGCCCGGTTTTTTGCATTCCCCCTTGAGTTGCCGCCCCGGGGGCCCGGTAGTGGTAGTCCCCGAGGTGAACAAGGACGTCCATCGCCAGCTGGTCGGCGCCGCCGCCAACCTCAACCAGATTGCCATCAAGTTGAACCTGGGGGAAAAGGCGGCTTCGACATTGGCTGCTGTGATTGGCGAGCTCAGGGCTGCGGCGATGTTGGTCCAGGGCAAGGCGGTCTCTACCAAATGATCGCGATGCCAAGCTCATACTGCCTCCTCAGTAACGCGAAGGTGGGGTAGGCCCAGAAGCCATTCAACATCCTCGGCCGAAAAGTTAAGCAGCCGGATCGTCATGGTTGCCGTTAGCCTTCCAGCTTCGAAAACATACAGGTTCATCGGCTTCCGCCCAAGTCTCGTTAGATGCGAATGCGAGACATCTTTGAACTGGAGCCTCTTAGTTATCCAAAAAGAAGGGCGAAATACGATGGAGTCACTCGTTACACCGACCTTTGTCCATGCAGCCGAGGCAACGAGAAGGGCGGACACTACACCTGTAAAACCAAAACTGTCCCAGGAAAGGAGCCGAAGACCACCCACAATGATCGCCTCGATCCCGAGCAGGGAGAGAGCTATGAAGGCTGCTATTGCGTAGGGTCGGAGACCTGCTCGAAAGTACCGGCTGGTTCCATGCCAAACGCCTTTATGTGATCGAGGGATCATGACGTCGCTTCCCAGGGCATCCGTCCAACTAACCCACCGAAGAATCCGAGGGTTGCTTTCGCACAGTTGGCCACAGTCTTGTGGATTACGGGTCCTGCATACTTGGCGGAAGTAAACTTGCCAAAGAAGCCTCCCAACGTCAGACCCATCACGCCTGAGGTCGTCACCTGGGCATGGTTCACCCTATCGATGACTCCCTTACTCTTCTCGTATTGCTGGAGCAGGTAATCGTTCGATGCAGCGACCAGTCCGCCTGCTAGGAAAGGTCCAGCCCCTCCGAGCACTGCGGCAGCCCCGAGTAGGCCAACACCTGCAGATATTCCAACTTTGCTCCAATTGACT
>JAJCYE010000100.1 GCA_029263075.1 Actinomycetes bacterium | reverse complement strand
ACGCGCCTTCGGGGCTCCTGGCCCTCGCTGAAACTACCGATACCTTCAATGCCGGCTACGGTCTCGTGCACAATCTTGCGCTCGTACGCGTTCATTGGATCCAGCTCGACTTCGCCTTCTTCGGCCGCACGTTCGGCCATCTGCTCCGCCAGCTTCTTGACCGACTCTCTGCGCCGGTCACGGTAGCCCTCTATATCGAGGGTGATTCTCACCCGCGTTTGCGCCTGCCGCTGCACCACCGTCCGCAGCAGCTCCTGCATCGCCTCCAGGGTCTGTCCTCGGCTACCTATTAGCAGGCCCCCGTCGCCACCCGTAATCTCTGCCGCAACGCCACCTTCGTCGGTGATCTCGGCGACGACGTCACCGTCCGCCTCCATCGCATCGAGCAGGCCTTCCAAGAAATCAAGGGCGTCCTCACGGGCGTCCTCAAGAATCTCCTCTGGGTCGATGAACTCGTCTTCAGCTTCCGCCCCGTCAACCGATTTGCCCGCGTTTGCCGGCGCCTCGCCTACGTCGCCCCCCTCCGTCACCTGCGTCCCCCCTTATTGCCTTTACGAGATCCCGAACCCTTAGGGCGACCCGCGGGAGGACGTTGCCGCGTTGCTTCTCCGCCGCCTCCTTCGCCGTTGGCGGGCGAGGGCGGCTTAGCCTTCTGCCCGTTGCCGGAGCCCTTTGCTTGCGACCCAGACCCAGACTTGCTGCCCGGCCGAGCCTGCTTGGCCGCCGGTCGCCGGCCGGCAGGGGTCGACTTTGCGTTGCCCGACGCTTTTCCACCAGCGGAGCCTTTCCCACCACCTGAGCGACCCGATGTGGGCGAACCCGCGCTTCCCTTGCCCGGTGCCTTGGCCGTCGGACCACCCTTCCCGCCTGACTTGGGTTTGGCCGCCGGTCCACTCTCGTCGGTCGCTGCCATCCGGGCCGACCCGAAGCGCTCAAGCAGGCCTCCCGCCGGCTTCGAGGAGCCGTCGTCCACGGGGGCGCCGCCGAACTTCTTCATCAGCACGAACTGCTGGCCGATTGTCCAGACGTTGGTTGCGCTCCAGTAGAGGATCAGCCCGGCCGGAAACTGCCAGGAGAAGAAAATCAGCATCAGCGGCATGAACTTCATAATCTTTTGCGTCGATGCCATCTGCGGATCCATTGCCGGTTGCGACTTCATCATCAGGTGGGACTGGTAGAACATGGAACCGCCCATCACCGCTATAAGCAGGATGTAGGGGAGTACGGCCACAGGCCCAGAAGCCGCAAACACCTCACCCGGCTTGAACTCCAAATTTGTGCCTAAAAAGGTGCTCGTCCGGTCGACAATCGACGCGTAGAGGGGGCTGTCCTTGGGAATGTGGAACCCCGGCGTGCAGTCGCGGCCCATCAACAGCTTGTTGCAGCCTTGCAGAACCGCATACATCGCCAAGAAAATCGGCATTTGTAACAACATCGGCAGGCAGCCGTTCAACCCCCCGAGCATGTTCACGCCGTGTTCTTCGTACAGCTTTTTCTGCTCTTCGTACTGGCGCTGCCTATCGTCCTTGTACTTCACCTTCAGCTTGGCGACCTGGGGCTGAAGTTTGCGCATCCTCTCGGCGTTACCCCTGTTGGCCTGCATGCTGTGCGCCTGCTTAATGGCAAGGGGGATCATGGCCATCCGCACCAACACCGTCAGCATGATGATTGCGACGCCGTAGTTGGGAATCAGCGAATAGAAGTAGGCCAGCAGCTGGCCCAGGCCGTGCAGAAGCGAATTAACCATCAGAACAAATCCTTAGTCGCGCCGGGGGATGGGGTCGAACCCGCCCGGATGGAACGGGTGACACTTTACGAGCCTGCGGAGGCCGAGCCAGATTCCCCGGACTACGCCGAACTCACCGATGGCTTCGGCGGTGTACGTCGAACACGACGGCACAAACCTGCACCGCGGCGGGAATAGGGGAGAGATCGCTCGCTGGTACACCCTTATGGCACCGACCGCTATGCGCGTCGGCAGGCTACCCGACATTACTGCTACCTCGCGACCCCTGACTCGCCCTAAAACCATCCATAATTTGACAAATCTCTTTGGACAATTCGGGAACCGCCAGACTCGCGCCCGGCTTAACGATTAACACGCTGTCCGTGCCCGGGGCTATGCCGCCGGCCATACCGATCGCCGCACGGACCTGCCGGCGGGCACGGTTCCGCTCCACCGCTCCACCGAACTTGCGCGACACCACCAGGCCGTATCTTCCGACGCCGTCCTCGGCGCGCCTGGCGCTGTGGACAACCAGGTGTGGCGTTCTCACCGCTCGTCCTTCTCGGAAGACCCGCCTGAAGTCGGCCGCTGAACGCAATCTGTCGCCGGTTCGTGGCGGCAAGCGGTCCCCGGCTTCAGTGGGTGAGCCGGGCCCGGCCCTTTCGCCTGCGCCGCGCAATCACCGCCCGGCCCGCTCGGGTGCGCATCCGCACTCGAAAACCGTGAGTTTTTGCTTGGTGGCGCGTGTTTGGCTGATAGGTACGTTTCACAATCTTCTCCCAGGGGTCCGCCTAGAGGTCAATAGGGGTGGCGGCAAAGTCCGCCCCCGATTATACCCGCCACGGCGTCCGGCCGTTCACCTCGAGATTTCCCACACTCCGCCGGACTTTTCCCTGCGTTGAGCCGCCCCCCATCGCTGGCTATAATCGCCGAGCCCTGGAGCTTCCCCTCGTTTCTTCCCCCAGAGGGCTGCTACACATAGGTGCTGCCAGGAGGTGCAACCCGACCATGACTACCGCTTACTTTTCCACATCTGTGGAATGTCCTGTGGACAACTTGGGCCCGCGCCCGGCTTTTAGCCTTAAATCTGCCTTTTTTGGCCCAAAAACGCCCTCTATCCCGTCAATTTCGTCCACAATCGCCGGAGCACGGCGATAACCGCCGACGCCCCCGCCACGCCTGATGTATGGGGCCTTGCGGCCCAGATCATCCGCGCCCAACTGGCTCCTCCCATTTATCAATCGTGGTTCGCGGCCATAAAGGCCGGCGCCCAAACCCCCTCGTCGATTGAGCTCCTGGTTCCCAGCAAGTTCGCCAAAGACTGGATTGAACCCCGCTATCTCCCACTTATCAACACCGCCGTCGCCGAAGCCGCCGGGCATGATCTCGAGGTGCATATCGCTGTCGACAGCGATATGCAGCCGCCGCCCTCCGCCGACCACCGGCCGGGGCCGACACCGCGCGAGCCATCCTTCGTAAACCCTCGTTATTCTTTCGAGACCTACGTCATCGGGGCCTCCAACCGCTTTTCCCACGCGGCCGCACTGGCCGTCGCCGAAGCGCCCGCTCGGGCTTACAACCCGCTGTTCATCTACGGCGGGGTGGGCCTGGGTAAAACCCACCTCCTCCATGCGATCGGCCACTACGTCGGCCAGATCCAGCCGAACGCTCTCGTCAGATACGTCTCCAGCGAACAATTCACCAACGAGTTCATCGCTTCAGTTGGTGATCCCGGCCGGATTTCGGGCTTCAAGCGCCGCTATCGCGAGTGCGACGTGCTACTCGTCGACGACATTCAATTCCTCGAGGGCAAAGAGGCAACGATCGAGGAGTTTTTCCACACCTTCAACACCCTCTACGACGCTTCCAAACAAATCGTCCTCACCTCCGATCGCGCCCCCAAACAATTGGGCCTCGACGAAAGAGTCCGATCCAGGTTCGGGTGTGGCCTCATCACCGACGTCCAACCTCCCGACCTTGAGACCCGGATCGCCATTCTTCGTAAGAAGGCCGACTTCGAGGGCGTGGTCCAACTTTCCGACGACGTTCTCGCCTTTATCGCCTCGCGAGTCGAGTCCAACATCCGGGAATTGGAGGGGGCGCTCATCCGGGTTATCGCCTTCGCCAGCCTCGACCGGACCCGGGTTTCAGTACAGCTCGCCGAAAGCGTGTTGCAGAACCTCTACCCAGAAGGCGAATCGGGCACGATAACGCCGGACCTCATCCTCGCCGAGACTTCCCGGTACTTCAGCCTCGACGCCTCCGAGGTGTTGTCTATGAAGCGGGACCGCGCCCTGGTCAATGCTCGTCACGTCGCGATGTACCTATGCCGGGAACTCACAGATCTTTCCCTTCCCCGTATAGGTCAGAGGTTTGGAGGGCGCGATCACTCCACCGTCATGCACGCCACCTCGAAGATCCGGGTCCAGATGGCGGAAAAACGTTCCACTTACAACCAGATCCAAGAACTGACCAGCCGCATACGGACCCGGGCAAAAGGGTTGTGAACAACTACCTTTACGCCACCTCCCATCCCGGGTGCGCCGCTTTATCCCCGGCCGGCACCCAGCACCTCCACAGGACCGAGGGGCCCTAATGAGTGCGTATTCCGGGTTATCAACATTTCCACCATGCTTATTACTACTACTCATCAATAACTAATAGAACCCCGCGAAAAACAACCCCGGGGATAACCACCCGGATTTGTCACCCCCGGCCTTTACCGTCAGCACCAGGAGGTAGTCGTGCAGATCGAATGTGAAAAAGAAGCTCTTCTTGAGATAAGTCAGGCGGCGCTCAGGGTTGTTTCGCCACGAGCGAACACCCCTGCACTCGGCGGAGTCCGGGTTACGGCCGGAGAAGACGGGCTGGAGTTGGCGGCTTCGGATCTCGAGACGTTCATCACCGTGAAAGGCGACTGCTCGGTAATCGAAGAGGGATCGGTAGTAATTCCGGGAAGGTTGTTCGGAGAGATTCTTAGAAGCCTGCCGAGCGGCCGGGTTGTTCTGTCAGGCGGCGAGTCGGGGGCGAGAATTGAGGGCGGGCGAGCCGAGTTCCAGGTTTCAACATTCCCGGTCGCTGATTTCGCCCGCCCCCCGAGCGGGGACGTCGGCGAACCCTGCAGGGTGGACGCAACCGACTTGGCCCGGGCGTTGCGCCAGGTAGGCCGGGCGGCGTCGAGTGACGAAGGGCGCCCAGTGTTGACTGGAGTTCTCTGGGTGATCGACGGGGACACGCTACGGGTTGTAGCCACCGACAGCTACCGGCTGGCAATCGCCGAAGTTGTTGCCAAAGAGGGCCCCCGGGAGGGGCAAGCAATAATTCCAAACCGGGCGCTGACCGAATTCGGCCGGCACCTGGTCACCGCGGGCAGTGATGAGGTAGCGGAAATTAGGCTAGGACAGTCACAAGCGGTCCTGAGTGTGGGAAGAGTTCAGCTGGTTACCCGATTGATCGAAGGGGAATTCCCAAACTGGAGGCGCCTGCTGCCGGACGTTCAGCGCAACCGATTGGAAGTGGACAAAGAAGAGTTCGGCGCGGCGGTGGCCCGGGTGGGTTTGGTGGCCCAGGCAAACACGCCGGTGAAGTTCCACCTAGGCAAAGAGGTTCAACTGACGGCGGCGGAGAGCGGCGTAGCGGAGGCCGCGGAGACCGTTGAGGGAGCCGAGTACACCGGCGAGCCGATGGTGACGGCGTTCAACCCGCGCTTTTTCAGTGATGGGCTGGAGGGAGTGGAGGGCAAACGAGCCGTGCTTGACCTAACTGAGCCGACCAAGCCGGCCACCCTCAAGGGCGAAGACCAACCGAACTTCACCTACCTGGTGATGCCGGTACGTCTGCCGAGCTAGGGCTTCCGGGCAAGGTGGGGGAGTGGAGGTAAGCCGGGTAGAACTGACCAATTTCCGCAATTACGAGACGGCAGCGGTAGGGATGGAGCCGGGTTTCAACCTGATTGTCGGCAGCAACGGGCAGGGCAAGACAAGCCTGCTGGAAGCGGTTTACTGCCTGTCGGCACTGGGGTCGCACCGTGCGCCCACCGCGGGTTCCATGATCAGGCATGGTGAGGAGAGAGCGTTCGTGAGGGCCAAAGCAACAGGGGCCGGTAGTGGACTCGACGTAGACGCGGAAATCGTTCGGGGGGGCGGCATCAAGGTTTGGGTGAACAAACAGAGGATCGGCAAGGGGGCCCGGGATCGGTCGCTCGCAGCGATTCTGTTTTCGCCCGAGGACTTGGATCTCATCAAGGGCGGCCCGGAACAACGCCGACGATTCCTGGATCATGCCGCAGCCAGGGCGCGCCCGGTGACAACAACGGACCGGCAGGAGTTCGACAAGGCACTTAGACAGAGGAACGGGGTGCTGAAGGCGGCCCGCACTAACCCCAGGGCCCTGAAGCAGTTGGAAGTGTGGACGGAACAACTGGCGTCGACCGGGGCAGCGGTGGTGACGAACCGCCTGCGGGCGCTAGGCCAGTTGTTACCTGAAGTTAAACGGCGATACGTCGACCTGGCGTCGGCGGAACCACCGGAATTGAACTACCACGCAAGTTGGGCGGACGAGCAGCCGGAACCGGACGAGCGAGCAGTGGCGGAGACGCTTCGGCAAAGGATGGCGGAGACGCAGGCCCGGGACCTGGAGGCGGCCAGCACCCTTGCGGGCCCGCACCGGGACGACCTTGTAATCGAACTGTCCGGAAGTGCGGCGCGGTTGTTTGCCTCCCAGGGGGAGCAGCGCAGCCTGGCGCTGTCGTTGAGGCTGGCGGAAAGAGACGTAGCCGCCCGTGTTTTCGGTGAAGAACCGATCCTGCTGCTCGACGATGTTTTTTCCGAACTCGACCAAAATCGCAGAGACCGACTGGGCGAACTCGTTTCCACATCCGGGCAGACCATCGCGACCGCGACCTCGGCCGAGTCGTTGCCGGTTAAGGGCGGACGTACTTTGATGGTTGAGGGGGGGAGGCTGAGCGAAGTTGGGTAAAGACCCGATCCGGATAGGCGGGACCCTCAGTTCGTTGGCTAGGGCCTGGGGAATGGAGAGCCCGGCGGAAACCGCCCGGATCTTTTCGGCTTGGGACCAAATAGTCGGACCGGAGGTAGCCGCCCGCTGCCGGCCTTCGTCGCTGAAGGGCGGCGTGCTAAAGGTGCGCACAGATTCGGCGGTCTGGGCTTCGGAGTTCAGGTACCTGTCGGCAGACGTGATCCGCCGGATAAACAAGGAGTTGGGCAAAGAAATTGTTCGCGAGGTAAAACCGTGGGTCAAGGCTGGCGTGGGGGAGAATAGGGCCATGCCACAACGCTCTTCGCGCGTACAGCCGCCTACAAGCCGGGGCAGCGCCCAGATGGCCCGCGAGGCCGCGGAGGTCGCTCGCAGCATCAAGGATCCACAACTTGCAGAGGCCCTGACCCGGGCGCTTCTCGCTTCCAAGATCAGTCAAGGGGGCGGTGCCTGAGGTGGTATACTCAAGGGGTTTGCAGGCCCATGGAAATGCGGTGCTGCACCCCCAGTTCCACTCCTCGAATCGGCACCTGTGAGCCAAAATCCCAGGCGGCTCGCGCCTTTCCAGACCGGGGTTAGTTTCAGCGACGCGGGCAGGGACGCTCAGAACGCGGGAGGACCACGGCCCTGAGCGCCACCGCTTCGCCTCCTAGGAAGGTAGACATGAGTAGTTACACCGGACAGGACATCACCGTCCTGAAGGGCTTGGCGGCCGTTCGTCGCCGGCCCGGTATGTACATCGGCTCGACGGGCCCCCGCGGCCTACACCACCTGGTCTACGAGATCGTTGACAACGCGATCGACGAGGCCTTGGCCGGATACTGCGACCACATCGACGTCCTCATCCACCCGGATAACTCGGTAACGGTTAAAGACAACGGGCGGGGCATCCCCGTGGACCCCCCCAAGGGAGAGCGACGCTCCGCGGTAGAGGTCGTGCTGACCGA
>JAJCYE010000099.1 GCA_029263075.1 Actinomycetes bacterium | reverse complement strand
GTGGACCGCTCCCCCGCGGGGTCGCGTGGAGAACGTGACCATGGCGACCCGGGGAGCCATCAGGTGGAGCGCAGGGCCATCCAGGCCGCCTCGGCGGGCCGGTCTGTGGGGTTCGACCACCGGTGCAGCCTGTCGGTGCGGAAGTGGAGGGCATCTCCCGGTTTCAGGACGTACTCTTCGCCGTCGATCTCAAACACCAGGGTCCCCTTGACCATCAACACGAGTTCTTCCCCTTGATGCTCCATCGCCTTGGGACCGCTGTCGGCCCGGGGCTCGACGGTTGCGATGGCGCCGGCCATGAAGAACAGGCCGTACGGCCCGGTGATGCCTTTGAGCTCCAGCCCCTGTTTGGAGGTGAAGACGCTGCGGCGCTCGGCGCCCGGGGTAAAGACAACCGGGCTGGCCTCCTCCTGCTCCTCGACGAAGTAGGCGACCGAGCGGTTCAACGCCCCGGCGATCTTCATGAGGGTGGTCACCGTGGGGACCATCCCGTTGCGCTCGATCTTGTGGATCGTGGCCGCAGAAACCCCCGATCGTTCCGCCAGTTGCTGGAGCGAAAAGTCTTTCTGCTTACGCAGCTGGCGGATCTTCGGGCCTATGGCGGTTATGACGTCTTGCATGTAAAAACTCCCAGCTTGGCACACCCATTGGCGCCGGTTAGACTGCATCGTGTAGTAGATGCGCTGTGTAGAATAGTAAATTAATCTGCAACGCAGAAGCCGGTAGGAGCTCTCATTATGGCCTTGCGGATCGTTGTAGTAGGCGGCGGAGCAGCCGGAATCGGCGCCGCCGGCGCAGCACACCAGATCGACCCCGACGCGACGGTTACCGTCTACACCGAGTTTGAGGACGTCGGGTACAGCCCCTGCGGGATTCCCTACGTCCACGGCAAAGAGATCGCCACGTTCGACAACCTGTTCCTGCAGGGCAAAGAGTTCTACAAAAATTCCGGACTGGACATCCACTACGAGTCCAAAGTGACCGGTGTCGACCCGGGCAACGCCAGGGTGAACGTCGAGGGCGAAGGAGACGTGGCATACGACAAACTCGTCGTCGCCACCGGCTTCGACTACCGGGACCCGGGCGTTCCGGGAACCGACCTTGAAGGCCTGTACTACGTCAAGAACATCCGCCGCGCCATGGAGTGGGACAAGGTCCTGGACACCGTCAAGAAGGCGGTGGTGATCGAGGCCTCCCCTCTCGGCCTGGAGATGGTCACCGCACTGGCCCACCGGGGCATCGAAACCCATCTGGTCGACCCCCACCCGTGGGCCCTCGCCGAGGTCGGGGACCCGGACATCATGAAACCGGTCATGGACTCCTGGGACGAACTGGGGGTCAAGCAGCACTACAACACCCGGCTCGAAGGGTTCTTGGGAGAGGGCAAAATCCGTGCCATCAAGACCAACAACGGCGAACTGGAGTGCGACCTGGCGGTGATCTGCACCCACAAGGTCCCCAACAACCGGCTTGCCGGCGAGGCCGGACTGGATATCGGGTCGACCGGAGGTGTGGTCGTAGACCAGCGGATGGCCACCTCCTCCGCGGGGATCTTCGCCGCCGGCGACTGCGCCGAACTGCCCCACGGCATCACGAAGATCCCGATCCAGGGTCTCTCGGGGAGCCACGCCTACTCGCAGGGCAAGGTTGCCGGAGCCAATTCGGCCGGCGGGGACCGCATCTACCAGCCCGTGTATGTCCCCTGGGGCATGGTGGCGGGGAAGTGGATGATCGGCGGCGTGTCGTTCGGGGAAACCCTGGCCACCGCCCTGGGGATCCCGTTCGTTATGGGGGTGGCGCAGGGCATTTCACGGGCCCGCTACTACCCCGAAATGAAGCCGGTGAGGGTAAAGCTGCTGGCCGAACCGGGGACCCTGAAGCTCATCGGCGCCCAGATGGTGGGGGGCGAAGGCATCAAGGAGCGGGCCGACTTCCTGGCGGTCGCGGTCAAAACCGGGGTTACGCTCGAAGACCTCGCCTGGATGGAAAACGTCTACTCCCCGCCGATCGGCGCACTCAACGAACCCATAGCCATCGCCGCACAAAACGGCCTGTCTTCACTCAAGTCCTGATGCCATCGTTCTTCGAGTGGGTCCGCAAGAACTCGGAGCACTACCTGATGGAGGCATCCCAGCGTGAGATGGCAAAGAAGTACCTGGGTGCCGAACCCCCGGTGACCGGGGCGACGGCGAAGGATGTCTTCTTTCGCCGCCTGTTCGTCCCGATCTACCGCCGCCTGCCCTACCGGTTGCGACGGATGGTGATGATGACCATGCCGGGCAGCCACCGCCGGGACTGGGGAGGCCGGGCTCCACCGCAATAGGGGCAAGCAGCGAAGGGTCCAAATGGCAGGCACGGAGCGTTAAAGGGAGGTAGTGCATGGCAGAAATTTTTGGTGAGCGGGTCCCCAAAGGTGCGGCAATCGTCGACTACGACGAAAAGGTGTTTCCCGACTACGACGCGGAGCCGGGACAGAAGGCGTACGTCTTTATGCACACCGTCCCGTTCGAGGGTTCGGTGGGCATCGTCAACATGCTCACCACCACCCGCCTGATCCGCAAAGGGTTCGAGGTCAGCCTTGTGTTGTTCGGCCCGGCGTCGCTCATGGCGTCGGCAACCCGCGGGTTCCCCAATGTTGGCGACTCGGCGTTCCCGGGCCACCTGAACTACAACGGCCAACTCCAAACGATCATGGATGAAGGCGGCAAGGTCTACGCCTGCAGGTTCTCGGCGGCGGCCCTCTACGGCATGCGCGAGACGGACATGATGGAGGGCGTGATCCCAATTCACCCCCGCGACGTGGCCGACTCCGCAATTCAGGCCTGGAAAGAAGGCGCCTTCGTGATGAACACCTGGAACCTGTAGGAACCCACGGCAGTTGCAGCAACCCGGTGTCGGGTAGGTCCCCAAGAGTAAAACTTCAACAAGCGCTCGGCCGGTGGAGTGCAGCCGAACAGCGGCTCTATCCGGCCTTGACCGCGTCCGCCGCCGGGTACGACCGCTACCTGGCGCTGATCCGCGGTATCCGCGCCGAACTGGAGTGCTTTGAGGACGTCGAGGCCCTCGTCGACGCGTACGACGGGGGGCTTGGTATCGCACTCGGCGCGGCCGAACGCGCCACGCTACCCACCGCGGGACTGGACGTCGACCTTGCCGCCGGCGCGGCGTTCTGCCTGCGCTACCGGGAGGTCCTTGCCCTGACCCGGCAGCGGGACATCCGCCGCCGGCTCGAACAAGCCCGGGAAGAGGGCGAAGGCTGGGTGGACTTGGAGCGAAAGAACCCCTGGCTGGAGTTGCCCTTCCCGCCGTGGTCGGCCCTTGAGATGCACCTGCCGGAAGGTACCGGTCTGCACAGTTGGGTGGAAGAAAGCCCGGACGGTACCGGCGACGGGTTCGTCTACGGGATTGAAGTCGTCCAACTCGACCCGCAGACCGGCAGTTGGCTACAGGCCCGCCCTCCGGGGGGGCGCCAGACCTTCTTGGACTACCGATCCTGGCAGGATGCGCTCGATCTTTTAAAAGCTCGTTACGAACAACCCCATCCCTTTGACACCGAACGGAAGATGGGCGGATGATGTCGCTTGAGAAATAAACGTTTCCTAAAGTAGGACGCAGCCCGTATTTAAGGGGCGGGAGACTACCGCCCGAAGACCACGGATCGGTTATCAGCAGCTCGAAATCCTCGATCAAATCCGGAGGAGCTGATGGGCGCAGGTGATGGCGGTGGTACGAACGTAGAGCCCGACCTGGGCAAACTTCTGGTCGAGCTCCAAAGGTACGGAGTCCAGGTCGAAGACTCCATAGGCGCCCGCACCGGGGGCGCCGGCCCCTCCGACGCCGGCATGATGTGGGTTGAAGGAATCCCGGTCACCTTCCCTTTTGGCGCCGAGTTTGTCGCCACCTCGCCGTTCATCCTCCGCAACGACGACGGCTCCGGCTGGCAACTGTATCGAGACGGCCAACGCCTGGCTGCCGCAACCGTGCCCCCAAGGCCCAAGTGCTACGAGCTGACCACGTCGGACGGAATCCCCTACTGGAAGATTGCCCTCCTGCACCTCGACTCCCTTGCCAGCACCGTGATCCAGACCTGCGTCTACTGGGGCAACGAGGACCAGTGCCACTTCTGCGGCATCGAACTGTCGCTGGAAGCCGGGCGGACCATCCCGGTAAAACGGCCGTGGCAGTTGGCAGAGGTCTCCAAAGCGGCCAAAGAACTGGACGGTGCGGTCGACGTGACCCTGACCACCGGGACCAACAACGCTCCCGACAAGGGGGCCCTGTACCTGGCCAAGTGCGCGGCGGCGATCAAGGAGTCGAGTGGTCTGCCGGTCCAGGGTCAGTTCGAGCCCCCGGACGACCTGTCGGTCCTCGAGCAGGTCAAGGAGATGGGGGTCGACTCGGT
>JAJCYE010000098.1 GCA_029263075.1 Actinomycetes bacterium | reverse complement strand
ACCGGAGGACAGCGGCGCGGTAACCGCCCTGCACGCCACGGTCTCCACGATCTATACGGTGCTGCTGGCTTTTGTGGTGGTGATCGTGTGGCAGCAGTTGACCGACGCCGGCTCGCGGGTTGAGACGGAAGCGACCCGGCTCAGCAACATCTTGAGAGACAGTCGGGTGTTTTCTGCCGGGGACGAGGAGTCGATCCGGCAGGCCGTCCACAGCTACATCGAGTTGACCGCAACCCGGGACTGGCAGAACATGTCGGAAGGAAAAGACGCCGATCCGATGAGCACCGCGGCCTACGAACAGATTTGGGAAGCGGTGTACCGCATTGAACCCGTCGGGGCCAGGCAGGAGACTTTTCACGCCGAGATGGTTACCCGGCTCAACGAGTTGGGAGCCGCGCGCCGGAGCCGGCACCTGGGGGCCCGGGCGTCGATACCGGCGGTGATGTGGCTGCTGCTGTTGGTCGGTGGGGCGATGGTGCTGGTGCTCAGCTACATGCTCCCGCACGGATCCTGGAAGGGAAGCTACGCCGCGTTGGGCGCCACCGGCGCGGTTATCTCGACCACGCTTTTTCTCATTTTCGCCATGGACCACCCTTTCACCGGGGAACTCAGGGTTGACCCGGCGCCGCTGACCGACCTCATTCCTCGCGTGGAGAAGAGCGACGTGGGGGGGATCAGTAGCCTGCAAACTCCGGTCCCGCGCTGATGCCGGCCGGAGCTCTGGGTCAGGAGGCCTGCTTGCAATACCGGGATAACAAATCGATAGTGCGGCGCTACCTGGAGCAGGTCTGGAACGAGGGCCGGATCGAGGAGTCGGCCGGATTTCTGGCGCCCGGTTATCTCCGGCGCACCGGCCCGGGCAGCGAACCTTTGGATATACAGGGCCAGAAGCTGAGGCTGCAAAGTTTCCGGACCGCGTTTCCCGACGTTCGGCTGGTGGTGGAGCAAATGCTTGCCGAGGAGGATCTGGTCGCCTTCCGGTTCACGATGACCGGCACCCACCTGGGGCCGTTCCAAGGCATAGGCCCCACCGGGATCCGGATCTCGGTGGGCGGACTGGATTTGGTGCGGCTGAAGGACGGACTGCTGATCGAACACTGGGGCGGCGCCGACTTGAACAGCCTGAAGGCCCAGCTTTTGTGACGCCTCCTACTCGCCCGAAGGCTGCTTTTTGACCACGGTTCCACCGTAGCCCGGCGCAGAGAAGTCCCGGGCGAACTTCGACTCGGTCTGGGCTTCGGGCGCGTCGAGGATCTGATCGCGTTTGTCTCTTACCGCCTGAAATGACGCCTCCCGTCCTTTGCTCCGTAGGGTGGTGATGGCCATTTCGCTCAGTTTGGCGTAGCGCATGACCGACTCGGGATCCCGTTTGAACTCTGCGAAGTGGTGGGGCATCGTGGCAAGCCATCTCATAAAATCGTCAAGTTCCAACTCGACGTCGGTTGCCATCGGGAGACTCCTTTCCGCGGGCGGTGTGGTGTCCGATAGGTTAACAACTGAGGAAATTTAGTGGCTGGTAGCCACCAGGCAGTGGCACAGGTAAACATTCCAGCGGCGTGTCGCCAGCCTGAGCACCCAGGGCACCATTTCGTCTTCGGCCACCAGATCGAAGGACGGTTTCAGGACCCGGCGAAGCGACTCCGGGTTGCGGATCACCGGTTCGTCATCGTCGGACCAGTACGGTGAGCTGACCAGGAGTACCCCGCCCGAGACCAACGCCCGCGAGAAGTCGTCCAGCAGCGCCTGCGGTTCGGCGGCGGCGCAGATAACGTTGAGAGCCGCAACACACGCCGCCTTGGCGGTCCCCACCGGCAGTGCCGCGCCCGAGGCGACGACGAAGTCGAGGTTCTCCGCCGGTCGAGGAACAGGCAGGCGCGCGACGTCCCAGCGGCCCCGCTCCGACTCCAGCCGGTAGTCCTCCAGGGGTGCGGGCGCCCGCAGGAGGTAGCGGCGGGCGGAAAGGATCGCCCTGAAGGACCGGTCTATTCCCAGTGAGTACTCGTAGCAGGCGGCCAGTTCGGTGGCCCCCCGGCCGACGCTGGTCCCCACATCGATCGCCAGACCCTCCGGGCTTTGCCCGGAGAGTTCCCGAGCGGCGGACATCAGGTAGCCGTAGGGGTCGGTGCCGGCACGGCGATGCCCATCGATCGCCCCGCGCCACCAGCCCGGCGGCAGGTCCTCGCCCAACGAACCCGGGTTGAAGTGGGCCTGGAGGTATGGAGAGGTGCTCCATCGCAGATCGGTATCTCCCGGGTCGGCCGGCCCCGACCGGCTGGTGAAGGCGCTGGCAACCCCCAGGTACTCCAACATCCTCCGCGAGATCCCGGCCCCCGGCATCTCGGCGCCGCACGCTTGTATGTCGTCCCAGAAGGCCGCCAGGTAGGAGCCGATATCGCACTCCAGCAGGGCAACCCCGAGCACCACCGGGTACTCGGCGCCGCAGGCTCCGCACAAAAGGACCGCCTCGGTCAGTTCGCCTGCGTCGTCCGAAAGTCCCGGGAAGGAGGTCTGGGGTGCCAGCGGCCCGGCGCAACCCGCAGCGGGGCAGCAGATCCATTTCAAGGTCTCGAAACGCATTGGACCCGAACGATACCCTGCGGGTTTCGGGCAAAAAGAAAGGACCTCAGGCAACCTTCGCCCAAAGTCCTGTTCTTTGACCTCATCCCGACCGGGAGTCGATCTTAGAAGCTCAAAAATCCTCGACCGAGGATTTACAGATCTCCCTGCTTATTTGGCGTTCTTCATGATGTAGGACATGACCGTTTGAGTCGGGGTCGCGACCTTGTGCACATCACGAAGGTGAACTGCCACCTGACGCATAAGCTCTTCTTTCGTATCAGCCTTAATGCGCCATCTGCAGGTGTCTGCACCTACGTCTGCTCAGCCAACTTCGGGGGGCATAGGTTTCTCCTTTCTTTCTGCTCGACAACAGTTCTTATCGTCGCGCCAAATCCTGTTTATAGCTAGCTGGGGAAAGCCCCGTTTTTGCGATAACGTCGGATTGACCAAAGGAGGTGCTTATCGCTACTCCCAACCCCGCCGACCTGCTCGGTCTCACCGCGGACCTGGTGGCCATCCCCTCGGTGAGCTACGAAGAGAAGCCGATCACCGACCACATCGAGAAGCTGCTGGCGGGAGCGGACTGGCTGGATGTGGTGCGGGTCGGTAACAACCTGGTGGCCCGCACGAACCTGGGGCGGAGCAGCCGGATCATCCTCGCCGGCCACACCGACACGGTCCCGCCCAACCACAACGAGACCGCCCGGATCGAGGGCGACACGCTGTGGGGTATCGGGTCTGCGGATATGAAGGGCGGGGTCGCCACCATCCTCCGGCTCGCCCTCTCGGTCCCCCGCCCGGCCATCGACGTGACCTACGTGTTCTACGCCTGCGAGGAGGTGACCACCGGAGACAACGGGCTGGAGTTGTTGTTCGAGACCCGCCCCGAACTGGTCGCCGGGGACGCCGCACTGCTCGCCGAACCGACCGCGGCCCTGGTGGAGGCGGGGTGCCAGGGCATCCTGCAGATGGATGTCATCACCAAAGGCCGGCGGGCCCACACCGCCCGGGGCTGGCTGGGGTCCAACGCCCTGCACCGCATGGCGCCGGTGATCGACGCGGTGGCCAACTACGAAGGCCGGCGGGTGGTGATCGACGGTTGCGCCTTCCGGGAGGGTCTGCAGGGGGTCAGGATGACGGCAGGGGTGGCGGACAACGTGGTCCCCGATCTGGCGGTCCTCAGGGTCAACCACCGGTTTGCTCCCGACCGGACGTACGAGCAGGCGGCGGCGAGCATCCGGGAGCTTTTGAGCGCGGCCGATGAGGTGTTGTTGGTGGAGTATGCGGCGGCCGCGCCACCCGGACTGGACCACCCGCTGCTCCAGTCGCTGTTGAAGGAGGCAGGGGGTACCTACACCGGCAAGCTTGGCTGGACCGACGTGTCCCGGTTCGCCGCCCGGGGAATCCCGGCCGTGAACTTTGGGCCCGGGGACCCGGTGGTGGCCCACACCGCCCAGGAGCACGTAACCCGCAGCGACCTCGATCGGGTCTACTCGGTTATCCACAATCTGATCTGCGGGCCGGGGTAACGGAGGACCCGGACCTCCCGCCTCTGCCCCCACCCGACTCCGCGGCGGATGCGCCCGGGTTTGGCGGATCGCCCACCGGGTAACGAACCTGTCGGGCGGACGGAAAAGCACCGGCCGGTTCCGGTGGAGTCCGCCGATGCGTGCGCGTCCAAAGAACAGGGAGGGTTTCTGCATATATCGGAGGTCGCCGGGGGACCGGGCGGGCCCGCCGCAACCCGCAACCCGGCACCGGACACCGGTAGCCGACCACCCCGGTGGGGCATCGCCCGGATTACCCCCTTGTTCTTGATAGGAGCGATTTGGCTGGCAGCGGCGAGCCTGCTCTTCAGCACCCCGCCCGGCGCCACGCCCGACGAAGGAGCCCACTATCTGCGGGCCCTCGGTGCCGGGCGGGGTCAAGTTGTTCTCGACGATGTCGCCCTCGCCGAACCCCCGGTTCCCGACACCCCGCAGGAAGTCTGGATGAGACTGCAGGCGGGCGAGGTCGTGTTGCCGGAGAAGTACGACACCTGGCCCTTCGAGTGCTGGGCCCACCTGCAGTACGTCGGCGATTGCAGCAGCCAACAGCCCTTGGATTCTGAGGAGCCGGTGGCTTTTTACGCCTACGTCGGCACCTACCCGCCCTACGCCTACCTGTTGCCGGGGCTGCTGATGCGGGCTTCCGGCGATGCGACGACCGCGCTGATGTTGGGGAGGGTTGCGACCGCGCTGTTGTCCCTGAGTTTTTTGTCGGTGGCCGCGGTGGCTCTATTCGACCCCAAAAGCCGGCTTTCTTTGATCGGCTTGATAGCCACCCTCACCCCGATGGTGCTCCTGATAGCGGTTTCGCTGTCCAGTAGTGGGGTGGAGATCGCATCCGGGATCGCCTTCGTGGCGTGTCTGCTGAGGTTGGCCAGAACCGGGGCCCCGCGCTGGGTCTGGTACGCCGCGTCGGTGAGCGGAGCAACCTTGGCTTTGGTGCGGGACCTGGGTCCCGCGTGGGTGGTGGCGGATTTGGCGGTGGTGGCGGTCTGCTGGGGACCCCGTCACCTCAGATCGGTGTGGAGTAGCGCCGGCCGTCCGGCCAAGGTGTTTGCCGCGGCTCTGACCGGTTCGTTCCTGGGATCGTTCATCTGGCGGGCAGCGGAGGCGGTGGGCCCCGATCTGGCCCGGCTTAAGCCCCCGCGGATCGATGCCGAACTTATCGGCGGGTTGATCCGGCAATCCATCGGAGTTTTCGGGCCGCTCGACACCGTGATGCCCGAATTCGCCTACCGGATATGGGGGGCGATGGTTGTGTTGATCGTCGGTGCGGCGCTCTACTACGGGGCGAACCGCCAGAGGGCCGCCCTGGCGCTGTCGATTCTGGCGACCGCCGCGGTTTGTGTCGGGCTGCAGGCGGTACAGCAGATCTACGGATTCGGGCTCCAGACCCGTCACCTGCTCCCGTTGGTGGTGATCACGCCGCTGATCGCAGGTGAGATCGTCTATCGCAGTCGCCGGCCGGGCTGGTTGCGATCACCGGTGGCCCCCGGGTTGTTGGCGACCGCGGCCGGTGTCGTTCACCTGACGGCATGGTTTACCGTCGGCCGCCGGTTCGCCGTTGGTAGTGGCGGCCGGAACCTGTTTTTTGTCACTCCGGCGTGGAGCCCCCCGGGAGGCTGGATAATTTGGGGGGCAGTTACCGTCGCCTCCACCGCGTTGCTGTTGCTGCCGTTCTTCGTTCCACCGACCAAGGAGTTGAGCCATTAACGCCGAGCCCTCCACGAACCAGGCCCACTCCGATTCGACCGCGCCCAGCGTAGTGGTGATGGGGGCCGGTCCCGCAGGGTTGACCGCGGCGTGGGAGTTGACCAACAGCCAGGTTCCGGTGGTTGTGCTGGAGGCGGACCCCGAGAAGGTGGGAGGGATAGCCCGCACCGCCTCCTACAAAGGATTCCGGTTCGATATCGGCGGCCACCGGTTTTTCACCAAAGCTCCTGAGGTGACCAAGTTGTGGCACGAGATCCTCGATCCGCAGGACTGGCTGACCGTCCCGCGCCTCAGCCGGATCTACTACCGCAACAAGTTCTTTGCCTACCCACTGAAGCCTGTCGACGCTCTGACCAAGCTGGGCATCTTCCAGACAATCCTGTGCCTGCTGAGCTACGCCAAGGCCAAGGTGATGCCGATCAAGCCGGAGAAGTCCCTGGAGGACTGGGTGACCAACCGATTCGGATCGAAGTTGTACCGGATCTTCTTCAAGACCTACACCGAGAAGGTATGGGGGATCCCCTGTGACCAGATCTCGGCCGACTGGGCGGC
>JAJCYE010000097.1 GCA_029263075.1 Actinomycetes bacterium | reverse complement strand
TCGACATGTTTGGCGGAAGTGCGCTTTGCCATCTAAGCAGCCACCGGTGACAATTTGAGGTTGCTGAGCCGGGTCAACCGGTCAGCCCGGCCACGGGAATCACAAAGAGCCCGGGATCCAGACTCTGCAGATCGCCGGGGTCCGAGGTGAGAACCGACTGCCCGCTGCGCCGGGCGCAGACAACCACGTGGGCGTCGGTGATGTCCGAGGTATCGCTGGCGGCCAAAAGCCGGCCGACACTGGTAGCGTCCACCCGGTCCAGGGGCACAACTTCGGTTGTCGGCTGCCTGACCAATCGGGCGAGACGCGCCTGCTTGTCGGGGGACCGTATCGCTTGCGCCAGGGCGGTGGCGGGGACGGTGATCCGCGCGCCGATCTCGGAGGCACGAGCCAATAGGGCGATCACCCGGCGGTCATCCCGGTCCAGCCCTATCAAGCCGCCGGCATCCAGAGTCAGCCCCGGATTCATGCCGCAGGCTGCTTGTTGCGGCCGGTGGCCAGCGCCTGGTCGGCCCAGTTGCGTTCCTCTTCGGTCAGCGGGCCGCCGGAACGCTCCAGCGCCTCGGCGAGCATTGCGCCCCAGCCCGCGACGTCATCGAGGGCAACACCCACCGCATGCTGGACGAAGCCCGAGACACTCGCGGCCTTCCCGCCATCGACCAGACCTTTAATGCGTCCGATCTGCTCGACATCCAGAGTCACAGTGATCTTGCGGGTTGCCATACCAACAACCATACCAAAGGGGACCCCTTGAATCCGTCTACTACGCGCCGAAAGTTAATGCTCAAGCTACGGGCGCGGCAACAACCGACTCGACCACCTCGGAGAAGTTGGCCTCCACCTGCGCCTTGAAGTCTGCCTCCATCCCGAAGACGTCGGTGAATTCTGCGAACGCCCAGCGCCCGTAGGTCCCCAGGTTGTTCACGCCGGGGACCCAGTAGCTGTCCATCGTGCTCTTTTTGGCCTTGGCGTCTTCACGCCGGTACCCCTTAATCTCGACCACCAGACGGAGCAGGTCGTCGGGACCGCGGCCGTCGTCGATCAGCACTATGAAGTCCGGGCGGTAGCGGCGGGACTGCGATCCGTGCCGGTAAGGCACCTCAAGGCCCAGGCTGTGGTTCTTGACGTAGGCACGAACCTTTGGGTGCGACTCTGCAACCCGGCAGAACTCCCCTTCCCAGTCGCTGTCAAGGATGACCCAGTTGATGTGGCAGTGCTCGGAGGAGCTCTCCCAGCGATCTTCCCGGGAGGTGGTGAACCGGACGTGGCGGGTGGAGCCGGTGGGGTTGTAGGGGTCGAGCAGCGCCTTGATCCGGTTCTCCCCCTGGAAGTGCCGGGTGATGGCGGCGGTGATGCGCTCGCAGGCCATGTCGGCCAACTCCTGGTACAACAACTGGGCCGGGTAGGTGCCCCCGGTGCAGACCAGGTGATGGTCCAGCCACTGCTTGGTTATCCGCTTGAGCTGGCCGAACAGGTACAACCTGGGATCGTCGCCGGTGTCCCGCCATTTGGTGTAGAGCAGGCGGCTGGTCAGCTCGTAGACGATGGTCGAGTACCGGGTGTCCTCCAGATGCTCCAGGCTCATATCAACCGCCTCGCCGATGATCCCCTGGTTGCGGGTTACCGCTGGGCCGACCAGATCGGGATTTAGCTCCAGCGTTGAATCGTCGTTGAAATCGGCCGCCAGACGCTCGGTAGGCAACTCAACCCGGTACCCCTCCACCCGAGGGAAGGTGATCTCCAGCGCCGCCCGCTCCGGCATGGCTTTGACGGTGATGGTTTCCCGCGGCGCCTGAGGCGGCGCGATGACCGGTTTGGCGGTGAAGTCGAAGGGGATGCCGAAGACATCCGCGTACTCGACGTTGAACAGACCTTCCTCGTTCAGGTCGTAGGACTGCCGGCGCAGGGCCCGGCCGATAACCTGCTCGCACAACAACTGGGTGCCGAAGGCCCGGATGCCCAGGACGTGGGTCACCGTGTTGGCGTCCCAACCTTCGGTGAGCATCGAAACCGAGACCACGCAACGAATGCTCTCGCCCAGTTGCCCGGGCTTGCCCACTGTGTTCATGGTTTCCCGCAGCAGTTCCTGGTCCGTGATGGTCTCGCCGGCCCGGGAGTCTCCGGTGCGCTCCACCTTCTCCCGCCTGAGCCTCTCGATCTCGTCGGCGGCCATCCGGCGGAAGTCCTTGTCCAGGGCGCCACCCGTTTCCAACTGCTCGCTGTCGATCAACAGCGTGTTGGGCCTGGGCAGCGGGTCGCCGGTGTTCCCGTCGTAGTTGCGGAACATTTCCAGCCGGCCGTTCTCCAAACTGGTCGACCCATCAGCAAGCTCCCGGTGAAAGCCCGACACGTAGTCGTACACCAACTTCGAGATGGCGGTGTTTTGGCACACGATGATGAAGCAGGGCGGAACCGACACCCCGGTCGCCTGCCAGAGTTTGAAGGTTTCTTCGTAGTGACCGTACAGTGCCGAGAGGGCGGTTTGCAGCTTCGTCGGCAGCTTGAGGGGGTCCAGGTCGGCGCCGCTGGCTCGGCCCTTCTTTGGCAACTCCTTGCCGATGTTCTCCCACAGGTTGCGGTACATGGGCATCTCACTGCCCGGGATGTTCTCCGCCACTGGGACCCGGGGCAGCTTGACGATGCCGGACTCAATGGCGTCCATCAGCGAAAAGTCACTCATCGTCCAGGGAAACAGAGTTCCCTCGACGTAGCCGGAACCCTTCAGGAAAAACGGGGTTGCCGAAAGGTCGACCACCCGGCTCAGGCCCAGCTTGCGGTTGACAATCTCCAGGCCGGAGATCCACATCCGGGCGGCCTCGTTGTTCTTCTGGGCCTCGGTGCGCTCATCGCCTTTGAGCTTGTCCTCGTCCGACTCGGGCTTCTCCCGGTAGCAGTGATGAGCCTCATCGTTGATCGCCATGATGTTGCGCATCCCCATCAGGTCGGGCATCACCCGCTGGAGCATCTGGCCCTCGGTCTCCAGGGTTGCGGGGGCTTCGCCGGTGCGCCCTTGCAGAAGCTGGCGGCCGCCCTTGGACAACGCCATCCGCTCCCGCAGCTTGAACGCGTGGTAGTTGGTGATCACGATCTTGGCTTTGTAGAGGTCATCCAGCATGTCGGTGGGGACAAGTTCACGGCTGGCGAAGTAGCTGTCGGGATCGTTAGGCTGAAGGACCCGCAAGCGGTCCTTGATGGTCAATCCGGGGGCGCAGACCAGGAACCCCCGGGTGAATCTTTTGCTGCCGGGGCTCCGGACGGCGTTGATGGTCTGCCAGGCGATGATCATGGCCATGACCGTGGTCTTGCCGGCGCCGGTGGCCAGTTTGAGGGCCAGCCGATTCAGTCCCGGGTTCGCCTCGGCGTTGGAGGACGCGAGCATCTCAAGCGCCGCCTTGCCGCCCTTCCAGGTGGGGGCCACCTCGGTCAGCCAGATGGCGGTCTCCACCGCCTCAATCTGGCAGAAGAACGGGGTTATCCCGGCAAAGTCGTGGTGGCGCCAGTGCTCCAGGAGCCGGGCGGTCTCCGGGGTGACGCCCCAATCTTTGGAGTTGGGCAGGCTGCGCCACGTTTCGACCTGAGCCCGGACCTCGTTGATCAGCGGGTTGGGATCGTAGACCTGATCCTCGGTGGAGTGACCCTTGTCGTCGCCGGTGGGCAGCACCTGCTGGCCGGAGGGTTTTTTGTGCTTGCGGGGCTTGGGAATGGGGGTGAGGAACTGGGCGTTGCGGCGGGATTCTTTGATCTGCTGGGTCGGCTGCCCGTTCTCGTCCAGTTCCCAGTGCCGGGTCGGCCTCTCATAGGGCGAGTTGAGGACGGGATGATCGAAGAAGGGGTTCCCGGTGGCGCTCTCCATGGCTGAGATCAGTGTAAGTGCACGTCAGTCGCGGGGGCGGCATGGGCTGCCGATTTCATGTGGGGCCAATTAGCGTCAGGACCTTCGCGGTTACTTCTTCTACAACCGCGACGGGGGCGGGGCAGCATCGTTCTGCTTGTCTGGTGCGCCAATCGAGACTTCGAATCTGGTCGCACAGGATCGCTCCCTGCGCCAGCAGGCCCGGAGGGATCTCGACCTCAAACGGGTAGCCCTTCACTCTCGAGGTGATCGGGCACACCAAGGCCAAGCCAACCTTTCGGTTGTAGGCGCCGGGTGACATCACCAGCGCCGGCCGGCGCCCCGCTTGTTCATGACCCGATTGGGGCGTGAAGTTCAGCCAGATGATGTCACCGCGTTCGGGTGCATACGGCGCCGCTACCAAATTTCCTGACCTGACGGCTCGCCCCAATCGTTCTCGTCATGGGTATTGGCGGGAGTGATTTGCCCGAGCAAGTCGTCGAGTTCGTATTTGGGCTCAGTCACCACCCGAACGATCAGTGCTCCATTTTCCAACGAAAGGTCAACGGTCGATCCCGCCTCGACACTGGCTTCGGCTGCGAACGATTTGGGAATACGAAGACCAAGGCTATTGCCCCAAAGCTGAATCTTGGTATGCACGGCGATCCTTCCAGGCGGATATACATTGAGTATACGATGCCAGTTTCGCCTTAGAACAGAACCGGGCGATCCGTCGGGGGCCGCTGCCGCTAAACAGTGCCGGGCTAGGTGAGCGCATAGCCCGCAGCGATACATTTGTCCTGCTGGTTTGTCACCAGAGTCCAGAGCAAAATGTCGTGGATCCGCAATCTCGTCAACGGCACCTCTCCTCGGCGCAGCGCCAGGTCCCGGAACCAGCCCTCGAGTTCGTCGAAAGCCGAAGCTTGACTTGTCAGGTCAGACAGGACGCTTCGCCAGGCGCCTTGCTCATATTCACCGATCGTCGAAGTATCGAGCAGGGGAAACAGATGTGGCCGCTTGTGGTGGAGCACCTTATGGGTAATCGTGACCTTGATACCGGGCAACGACATCAACAGCCACCAAGCCCGGTTGAGCCACCATGCGTCGGTATTGGGTGTTGATTGGGCACCCGCCAGGTCCTCGTCGGTTAGATGCCAGAAACTGAGACCACGGCTGGTCTCCGACACCGCCGCTGCAACCTCATCTTTGACAAAGTTGAGGGCCTCGTAGCGTTCGATATTCATACTCACATTGAGACCGGAAACAACAAACAGATCGATCGGCTCCAATCCCGGTCCGTCGCTCGCCGGCACGCAGTCGAAACTACGGTACCCCCAGCGGCGCCGGGACAGCGTCCCCGGCGACTCCCCCAATTCGGGCGTCCTCCACTGGACCACGACCTCTTCTTCACCGAACGCGTAGCCCCTTATCAGGGCTTTGGCGTCGTCGATCTCAATTCGTCGCTGATTCCCTATCGTGACCACAACCGCGCCTCCTACCGTCCGGCCCCCACCGACAGCTACCAACAGGACCACCGGTTTGGCCGGCTCCTGCACCTGTAAACCCGCTACCCTACGCCACCCTCGCGGCCGCGAACAGGTCTGCCGGCAGGTCCTGCTCCAACCGCCAAATGATCTTCATGGGACGGTCGCCGGTGTGGCTCACGTAGTTCGCCCGGCCCGCATACAGGTAGGGCGGGGAACCCAGGCCCCCATCGGCCTCCTTCGACTCCCTCACAAACAGGTGGACCGTGGTCCCCATCTCCCGGTGCTGGATGTAGCGCTGGCCGGTGGGCGAGGAGGCCGGGATAATGCTCTGCGACTCCCACTGGAACAGGCTCGGCGAGATCGCCCGGTCGTTGTACATGGTGGTCGGCGAGTAGTGCGCTTCGGTCTTGCGGAGGGTCACGAAGAACAGGTCTGCCTTCTCTTCTTTGACAA
>JAJCYE010000096.1 GCA_029263075.1 Actinomycetes bacterium | reverse complement strand
CTTGATCTTTTCCCCCGGCGCCACCCGGCCTTCAAGCTTGTCGACGCTGCTGTTCCACTCGGGGTAACTGGGACCATCGGTCAGGATCGACCAGATGGTCTCCGGCGTGGCGTTGATGGTCTTTTCAACCCGGTAGCTGAACATTCGCAGCCTCCTTGGTGACAGTGCGCAATCTGCTGGTTATCTTAACCAGAACGCTACCAAGCTTGGAGATACCGACCGGGTCAACCTTTGACTACTACGTTCACCAACTTGGGCGGGACCGAGATCACCTTCAGTGGCTCGTTGCCGTTGAGGAATTCTTTGACCCGGTCGCTGCCCAAGGCCAACTCCTGCATCTCGGTCCTGGTGACGTCGGGTGCAACCTCCACCTTGTCCCGGACCTTGCCGTTGACCTGGATCACCATGGTGATCTTTTGCACCGCGGCAAGCTCCTCGTCCCAATCCGGCCACGCCTCTGCGTGGATCGATCCCTGGTTGCCGTAGCGGTGCCACAACTCTTCGGTCATGAACGGGGCGATGGGCGCCAGCAACTTCAAGAAGGTCTCGGCCGCCTCCCGGGGCACCGGCCCCTCAGACTTGGAGAAGACGTTCATCAACTCCATCATCTTGGCGATGGCGGTGTTGAGCCCGAACTCCTCCATGTCTTCGGTGATCGCTTTGACCGTGCGGTGGACCTGGCGGTTGAGGGCTTCGGGAACCGGATCGCCGGAGGGCTCCTCCAGGATCCGCCACACCCGGCTCAGCCAGTTGTGCGCCACCCGGCCGATCTCCCCAAAGCCGTCCGCCGGGAAGTCGTAGTCGGCGGCCGGGGGGCTGGAGAACAGGATGAAGGTGCGGGCCGAGTCCGCCCCGTAAGCGTCCACCGTGGCCGAGGCCTCGATGACGTGCCCGGTCGACTTGCTCATCTCCTTGCCGTCCCAGCTGACGTGGCCCTGGTTGAACAGGCGCAAGAACGGCTCGTCGAAGTCCAGCAGGCCGATGTCCTTGAAGAACTTGGTGAAGAAGCGGGCGTAGATGAGGTGCATGACCGCATGCTCGACACCGCCGAAGTAGTTGTCGACCGGCCCCCACGCGGCAACCTTGGCCGGCTCGAAGGCGGCATCGGGGTTTTTGGGGTCGCAGTACCTGAGGAAGTACCAGGAGGAGTCGAAGAAGGTATCCAGAGTATCGGTCTCCCGGCGGGCCGGGCCCCCACAACCCGGGCAGGTGACGTTGACGAAGTCTTCGTTGTTGGCCAGCGGACTGACTGCGTCGCCGGTGGGTGTGTAGTCGGCCCCGGGCGGCAGGAGCACCGGAAGTTGGTCGTCGGGGACCGCAACCTCGCCGCAATCCGGGCAGTGGATGATCGGGATCGGGGTGCCCCAGTAGCGCTGGCGGGAGACCAGCCAGTCCCGCTGGCGGTAGTTGATCTGGCGCCTGCCCTTGCCCTGGGAGTCGAGCCAGGCGATGACGTCGACTATCCCCTCCTGGTTCTGCGGGTTGACCCGGGTGCCGGTTAACGGCCCGGAGTTAACCAGGGATCCGGTGCCGGGCGCCGGTTCGGTCATGGTGTCCCCGTCCAGGGGGTCGCTGCCTTCGGGCTGGACCACCACCCGCACCGGGATGTCGTGCTCCCGGGCGAAGTCGAAGTCGCGCTGGTCGTGCGCCGGGACCGCCATGATGGCGCCGGTCCCGTAGCCCATCAACACGTAGTCGGCGGCCCAGACGGGCATCTTTTCGCCGTTGACCGGGTTGATGGCCACCGCGGGCAGCCGGACGCCGCCCTTGTTCTTGCCGGCCCCCCGCTCTATCTCGGTCTGGCGGCGCACCTCGCCTACGAACCGGGTGAACTCGGCTTCCTGCTCGGTCCCCCTGACCATCTCCGCCGCCGCCGGGTGCTCGGCAGCCAGAACGAAGAAGGTGGCGCCCCACAGGGTGTCGGGCCGGGTGGTGAACACCGGGAAATCGATGGCTTCGTTGGACCCGTCGACCTGGAGCTTGAAGACGACCTCGGCCCCCTGGCTGCGCCCGATCCAGTTGCGCTGCATGGTGAGCAGCGACTCGGCCCAGTCCAGTTGGTCCATGTCGTCGAGCAGCCGGTCGGAGTAATCGGTGATCTTGAGGAACCACTGGGTCAGGTCACGGATCTCCGGCACCGAACCGCAGCGCCAGCAGACGCCGGTGGAGATCTGTTCTTTTGCCAGGACGGTTTTGTCCACCGGGCACCAGTTCACCGGGGAGGTCTTGCGGTACGCCAGGCCCCGGCGGAACATCTCCAGGAAGATCCACTGGTTCCACTTGTAGTAGTCGGGCAGGCAACTGATGACCTCGCGGGCCCAGTCGTAGGAGTAGCCCAGGCGCAGGAACGAGGCGCGCATCTTGGCGATGTTGGCCAGCGTCCACTCCTCGGGGTGGGTGCCCCGCTTGATGGCGGCGTTCTCGGCCGGCAGGCCGAAGGCGTCGTAGCCCATGGGATGCATCACCGCATAGCCGCGCATACGCCAGTAGCGGGCCATGGCGTCGGCGATGGTGTAGTTCTCCACGTGGCCCATGTGCAGGTCGCCCGAAGGGTACGGGAACATCTCCATGACGAACCGTTTGGGTTTGTCGCCCGGGTCGTCGGGGACCGCGTAGACGGACCCCGAGTGCCACTCGTCGGCCCAACGGGGTTCAAAAGACTGCGGATCGTAGCGGGTTGCCATAGGCCTAAATTACAACACCCGACCGACCCGGCCACTTGCAGGAAATTTAGATGCGTCTAAACTTAGATTTATGCAAGTCACAGATACGGTTCAGGATTATCTCAAAACGATCTACTCGATCGCCCGGGCGGGCGACGGCGTGCACACCACCGTCATCGCCGACCGCCTGAAGGTCAGCCCGGCATCGGTCACCTCGATGATCAAGAGGTTGAGCGCCTTGGGCTACCTGACGTACACCCGCTACCAGGGGGTGGAGTTGACCGACAGCGGCACCGAGATCGCCCTTGAGGTCATCCGGCACCACCGCCTCCTCGAGCTTTACCTGCACCACTCCCTGGGCATCCCGTGGGACCGGGTTCACGACGAAGCCGAGGTCCTGGAACACGCAATCTCCGAGGACCTGGAGGATGCGATCGCCCGCATCCTCGGCGACCCCACCCATGACCCCCATGGGGACCCCATCCCCCCGAAGTCGGGGGTCTACCTGGAGGTCCTTCACGACACGCTGGAAAAGGCGGAACCCGGCCCCGTCCGGGTAGAGCGGGTATCGGACCGGGACCCCGAAGTATTGAGACACCTGGCCAAGATCGGCCTTCAACCTGGAACGGAGATAGTCATAGAGCGCAAAGATCCTTATGGAGGTCCGGTCTGGGTGAAGGTCGGGAAGCGGCGTCACGCAATGGGCACGGAGTTGACCACCAAAGTCTACGTATCGAAGGTGGAGCGATGAAGTTGCGCCGGTCCCGGTCGCCCCGGGCCCCCAAGTCCACCCCCCTGACCCCGGTTCTTAGCCGTCGCAAGCTGCTGACGGGATCGCTGGGCATTGCCGGGGCCGCCTCCACCACCCTGGTCGCCAAAGCCGCATCCGCGGTCGAAGACCATATCCACCGGGTGGCCGGCAGTGCAGGAGTCGCCACCGAAGACCACAGCGGGCATTTCGGCAACATCAGCGTCGGCGATGTTGACCTGTCCCGCTTCGACCCCTCCGAGTACCTGAAGAACTTCGACACCGGCAAGGTCTCCACCCTCCCCGACGGCCGTACGCTGCGGGAGTTCGAGGTCACTGCGGTGGACGTAGAGATCGAGGTTGCGCCCGGAGTGATGTTCCCCGCCTGGGCCTACAACGGCAGGGTCCCCGGGCCCACCCTAAGAGCCACCGAAGGGGATCTGATCCGCATCCAGTTCACCAACGCCGGCACCCACCCCCACACCATGCACTTTCACGGGTTCCACTCCGGGGCGATGGACGGGGTCTTTGAGTTGGTCGGCCGGGGCGAAACCTTCCTCTACGAGTTCGAAGCCGAACCGTTCGGGCTGCACCTCTACCACTGCCACACCCCGCCGCTGAAGCGCCACATCCACAAGGGCCTCTACGGCGTATTTCTGGTCGACCCACGGGGCGGGCGACCGCCGGCCAACGAGATGATCATGGTCATGAACGGGTTCGACACGAACTTCGACTCCGAAAACGAAATTTACGCGGTCAACACGGTGGCCCACCACTACCTGCGTCACCCGATCGAGGTGAAGCAGAACGAACTGGTCCGGATCTACCTGATGAACATCACCGAGTTCGACCTGATCAACTCGTTCCAC
>JAJCYE010000095.1 GCA_029263075.1 Actinomycetes bacterium | reverse complement strand
GACCATCAACCCCTCGACCGATCCCGAAAACGACGTCCCGCTGATGTATTACTGGCGAGTCGCCACCGGCTCCGACGGTCACTCCGGCGCGCTGCTCGACCAATATCAGTCCGGGACCAGCTGGGCGGTCCCCACCGGTGGGCTGAAGAACGGAGTCACCTATTACTGGACCGTGATTGCCTTCGACAAGTTCGGAGCCCTCTCGGGCTGGAGCGCCCCCCGCAGCTTCCACATAGATCTAAAGCTAGGCGCCGAACACACCCAGCCCTTCGACTCGGCGGCCGGGATGAACGTCAACCTGGTGAACGGCAATCTGGCCACCGCATATTCCTCGCCGGTGATGGGCTCGGTCGGCGGACCTGTGGGCGTCACTCTCAGCTATAACTCCCAGAATCCCGGTTCTGCCGGTCTGAAGGGCACCTACTACAACGATAGCAACGGTAACAAGCTGTTCGACGCCACCGAGAAGCCGGTGATGAGCCGGCTCGATCCCTCCGTCGAGTTCGTCTGGCCGGAGTCTCCGGCACCGGGGGTCAACGCCGACAAGTTCCTGGTCCGCTGGACCGGGTTTGTAACAGTTCCGACAACCGGCACCTACACCTTCGGCTCGAGCAGCGACGACGGTGTACGTATTTGGGTGAACAATACCCTGGTTCAGAACCGCTGGATAGATCAAAGCCTGTCGCCTATGGGCGAGTTTGGCACTCCGATCGGTTTGACCGCCGGCGTCCAGGTTCCGATCAAGATTGAGTACTACGAGAACACCGGTATGGCGGCGTTCATCCTGCGGGTTAAGGACCCCGCCAATGTCGCCGCCGTGGTCCCGCCCTCCTGGGTGAGCAGCGACCCGACCGCTCTGCCCGACGGGTGGATGCTGTCTCCCGGCGCACAAGGCAGCGTCGCCTACTCCTATGCCCAGATGCCGACGCCCAACGCCCTGCTCATCGACCCGGCCGGCACCGCTGATCGCTTCAACGCTACTGCCGGCGGCTGGGCACCTCCCCCCGGCCGTGATGGGTTTCTCGCTACAGACGGAACCGGAAAACTGACTCTGCAGGCCGAGGATGGTGGTACTTATGCCTTCAATGCCGACGGCGGCCTGGCCTCCGCTTCAATACCAACCGACGACGCCGCTCCCGCGGCGGCCGAGTTCAGTTGGACCGGAACCCCTCAGCGACTGACCAAGATCACCGATCCGGTATCGGGCAGGGCGATGAACCTTTTCTACGCACCCGACGCTCAGTGCCCGACTACGATTCCCGCCGGCCTGACCGCTGCTCCCAGTGGTCGGCTGTGCCGGATCAGCTACACGGAGTTCGGCCGGGGAGTCTCAGATCTGTTCTACTCCGGCGGACACCTGGCCCGCATCGTGGACCCGGGAGGAGCGGTAACCGACTTCGGATACAACGCAGACGGCCGCCTAAGCACCATCCGAGACGTCCTGACCAACGACCTCATTGCCTCGTCTGCAATCGGCGACCCTGCCGCCGACACCCACCAGACCCAGATTAGTTATGACCAGGGCAAGGTCCAGGGGATAACCCTGCCCGAACCCGCCGCCGGTGCAGCTCGCCCCAACCGCACTTACTCGTACGGAGCGTCGACGACTGAGGTAGACGTGGCTGGAGTGGCGATGCCCAACGGCTATGCCCGCCAGGTCACCTTCGACCCGACTGGCCGCCATACTCAGGACAAGGACGCAGCGGGCAACGCCACCGGGTTTGTTTGGGACTCTCAGGACCGGCTCGTCAAGGTTACCGACCCGACCGGTCTGGTCAGCACCACCATCTTCGACCACGCAAGCCGGCCGACCGACACGTATGGTCCGGGAGCGGCGGGTGAGTTCGCCGTCAACAACACCTCGGCGACCGCACCCAGGAGCCGCATCCGATACGACGAGGGAATGCAGGGTCTGGCCGCTACGTTTTGGAGTAATCAGAGCATGGAGGGACGGCCAAAGGCGCACAGCCTAGGACTAGGAGATCCGTCCGGAGCGGTTAACCAGGATTGGGGTTTGGGATCGCCGGCCGGCATTCCGGCCGATAACTGGTCGAGCCGGCTTACTGGTGAGATCCAGATGGGCACGGGAACACATGGCTTCAAACTGACATCAGACAACGGCGCGCGGCTGTGGATTGACGACGTGCTTGTGATCAACAACTGGAGCACCGGGGTAATGACCGGGACGGGGACCTACGTCAGCGGATTCACCGGCCGTCACCGGATCCAGATAGACCACTTCGACGCTGTCGGCGCTGCCAAGCTCGCCCTCAGCTGGGCCCCCCCTGGTTCAGGGGAAACGCTGGTGCCAGGAAGCGCCCTGTTCCCCCGTTACGGGCTGGTCACCGGCACCACCGACCCTGACGGCAAGGTCGGTGCCATCGAGTACCAGAATCCGGCCCTGGGACTGGCTACCGCCGAGGTGGCAGACCCCGCCGGGCTCAACTTGCGCACCATAACAACATACGAGACCGCCGGAGCCGGCAAGTACTTCCGCCGGCTCTCCCGAGCCCTCCCCAAGGGGTCGGCATCCGAGACCACTTACACCTACTGGGGCAATGAGACGATGGACTTTCCCTGTGGCGGCGGCAGCGCCAACCAAGGCGGAATGCTCAAGCAGCGTACCTCTCCCGATCCGGCTGGAGCCCAGGGACCGGTCACCTACCAGTACCGCTATGACAACGCCGGCAGGATGGTCGGCTCCCGAGTCGAGGGTGACGCCAACTGGCGCTGCACCGACTACGACTCCCGAGGTCGCGTGAGCTCCCAGAGTGCCACCGACGGCAAGACCATCACCTTCGATTACTCCAATCCGGCGCAGGTCACCACTACCTACATCGACTCCGGGGGTGCCACCCGGACCACGGTGCAAAAGATCGACTGGACCGGCCAACCGGTTTCCTACACCGATGAGCAGGGAGTGGTGACCCGAACCGAGTTCGACCAAGCCTCTCGAGCGACACAGACCTTCCGGAATTACGGGCTAGGTGAGACGCCTTTGGTCAACTACGGCTATGACGCGGCGGGGAGGGTTGAAACCGTCACCGACTCACTTTCGGGCTCGGGGCGGACCACGACCTTCGGCTACGACGGGGCATCCCGGCTCAAGACCATCAGCAGGCCCAATGGCGTGGTCACGACAAACACCTATCACGCCCAGCGGGGATGGCTGACCGATGTCCGCCACGCCAAGGGCGCGGATCTAAGCTTCTCGACCTACACCCGCAGCCCGGCAGGGAGGGTGGCGACCGAGACCGCTCCGAGCTTTAGCCGAACCTACAATTACGACGGGGCAGCTCGTCTAACCAGCACGGTCGACGGCGCAACCACCCGGACCTACACCTTCGACGCCAACTCCAACCGCTGCTCGACTGGGCCCACCTGTGACGGCAGCTACGCCTATGACGACGCCGACCGGATCACCGCCTCGCCGTTCGACAGCGGCTACGAGTACGACTCACACGGCAACCTCATCGGAATCGCCTCCAAGGGCGCCACTTTCGAGTATGACGGGTGGGACCATGCAACCAAGATCAAGCCGGACACTGCCACCTCGGCGACCACCGAGACCCTGGCTCCCTCGGGAAGGGTGATCCGTCGCTTGGTGCCCGGTCTGCTCGAGTTGCCGGCCGAGGACACCGTCTACGGGTTCGCTGGCGAAGGAGACTCCCCAGCGTACTCCCGACAGGCCCTGCTCGGCATCCCCGTTCCCCTGTTGCCGGTCACCAGCTACATCTCGGGGCCCGGAGGTCTGTTGACCATCGACACCGCAGGAGCTGGTATCTGGCCGCTGGCGAATGGGCACGGGGACATCGTCGGGACGACCGATGGTGCCGGAGCCTTCACCGCCAATCCGGTGACCGACGAGTTTGGGGTCGGCGACGTGCCTGCCAGTCGGCTCGGCTACCTGGGTGGCGCACAGCGATTCGCCACCGGAGGGGACCTCAAGCTGGTCCGCATGGGAGTTCGGCTATATGACCCGGCGCTGGGGCGGTTTCTGCAGGTGGACCCGATTGAGGGCGGGAGCGCGAATGCATATGAATACTGCTTTGCTGAACCGGTCGGGTGCGCAGATACGTCCGGCTTGAAGGCGTATAGCTATTCGTTCGAAATTGGACATATGGGCGACCCAGCGTCTCTGGCTGCGTACACGATCGCAAACTGCGGTTCGGTCTTTACCATTTCGGGATGCCCCAATGGATTTGAAGAAGGTTCCAGATTTACCTTGTTCAAATCATTCGGTCCCTTTACCCAGGGGTTCCCGGTAGAGGTCACCAACGTCACGACCACCTCTTTCACGTTCCGTTCTTTGAAGGGCCATCCGGAAGGCGAAGGACGCACGATAACCTTCAAATTCTATAGGAGCGGAGGAACGAATCGACTAAGAATCTCAACCTCTGCCAACGGCAGTGCCCTTGTGAACTGGGTAATACTCAGGGAGGCTAACTTTGCAGTTGCCTGGCTAACATGGAGGCCTCTGTCATCGAACATAGGTTTGAACTACCAGTACTCGATGATTGGAGGTGCAGTTGCCTGAAACCAAACAAGGATCACGGGTGCAAGGAAGGCCATTGTTGACCGCAGTCCTGGTCGCAACGGCGCTCCTCTTTTCCTATCTCGGGAGCGGGATTGCGGTATCCGCGATGAGTGCCAACGGCGATTTGAAGGCATATTTGGCTGGATCGGGATACATCTTGTCAGCTATTCCGCTCCCAATTCTATTGGGCTGGCTCTTGATCAAGGCTCAGCGATGCTCACCAATGCAGGGAATCCGGCTTGCCGCACTCGCTTCAATCGGAGTCAGCATCTTGTTGGCGCCGATCGGCTGGGTGATGCTGGCGATGTGAATCTTCCCGCTATGTGACGAGTGGTCTGAGCTTGGTGGGCAGGGCGTCGGCGAGACTGCTGCTCAGGGGTGCCAGGCCGCTGATCATCCCCCCAGAGCCACCGTGAGCCGGGTGAAGTGGGGCCCCTCCGCCCGGGCGCGACGGCGTCCTGGCGGCAGACGGCACCGGCAAGCTCACCCTGCACTCCGAGGATGGCGCCGCCTACGCTTTCAACGCAGAGGGGGCCTGCCTCGGGTCTCAAAACCGTGTCCGCAGTGTCTCAATGTCCAAAACCTCTTGATTCCGGACACGCGTTCTGAGACAGCGTCTAAAAAACCTTCGTTTATGCGACGACCCCTCATGCCGACACGCTCAGGCGCATTCCCTGGAACCAACTTCAACTTCACTGATCCGGCTGTGGACCGAGCAGTATGAGAGAACATTGAACCCCCCCGAGGTCGATAGAGATTCGACTGGACCGGACACATGACACAGTCCATCCATCAGACGAGAAGGGTTATCAGAACTGAGCGAGTCTAAGCCGCATCACCCGAAGTTGATTTGACTCAATAAGTAGAGATAGGCCAGGGTCGCGAGGGCGACTATGATCACTACGATCAGAATGACAACCTCCACCCGACGATCATTTCTCACTGTAAACCCCGGGTATAGGGAGAACGCTCATTGGACTGAAATCTCCAAGGCAATGCCGAACACAATCACGGCCACCACCAGCAGGGCTGCCAACACACGTAGTGTTTGCAATCCCCAATTCGGCCCCTCAGGATTCGATGGATAATTCATTCGCTTACCCCCTCAGTTCTTCCCATGCATCTTCTAAGAGGCTAGTCATCTCTGCGTATCCGATTGAATTGGGATGGAAAAATTTAGATTCTTCAAAGACTAACCCATTGATGAAAGGCTCAGAAGAACAGATTTCGTTCCCATCGAACGATCTTGCGTCCATAGGGTCCTTCACCGTCCGGTGCCCTTCCCGACAGTTGGATAACGGTTATGCCAGAGTCACTACCCGCCCTTTGAATCACATCATTCATTCGCGAAACCAAGCTTCGGATCCAGACTCGTTCCTCGTGTGTATAACCTAGGTCGTCGGTGCACCCGTTGTAGACGTCATTTCCGAACAACTGAGGATAGCCAAAGACCACTACGTCGGCATCCGCAGCATCGGCCCTGTCCTTTGCTTTGGAATACAGGTCGACTAAGGGTTGGTACAAATCATCGATCAACTCCTCGAGACCAAAGAATCCGTCTTCGCACAAACCAAATGGGTTCCCACAACTCGTCAAGACGTCCGAAAACCTAGCGTCGTTTCCTCCGGCAGACAATGTGATTAGGTCGGGATGGCCTTCGATTTGATCCACCTGGGCGCTTACTTGTTCGATTACGTCTCCGGCACATGCAAGGAACTGCACGTTGTCGAATCCACTGTAAGGCCCCACGAATTGAGGC
>JAJCYE010000094.1 GCA_029263075.1 Actinomycetes bacterium | reverse complement strand
CCAAAGGGTCCTGGCGGTGTGCGAGTACCGCTCGACCCACCTTCTCCTGCCGTCGATGCAGGCCATATCCATGGACGGGACCGAGAGGATCCACGAGAGGCTGGTGGCCCGCAACGCGGTGGTGGACGGGGTGATCTCCGGTTCGAAGAAGGACCTGAAGTTCGTTTCCACAGACCTGCTCTACCTGGACGACCGCACGCTGACCGAGCAGGCCTACTCCCGGCGGAGGGAACTGTTGGAACAGGTGGTGGTGGTGGGCGGCATCGTGGGCGTCTCAACCTCCATCGCCGGTGCCGGGAAAGCGATGGTCCAGGCAGCCAAAGACCTGGGAATGCAAGGGGTGATCGCCAAAAAGCTCGACTCGGCCTTTGAACCGGGTCCCAGCGAGAGGTGGGTTGAGATCCGCTCCGGTTAGTTCGTGTCGGACTCCATTATCGAAGTGATCGCGGCCTCCACCGAGGCGCTGGTCGGCATGTGTCCAGCGACCCCACCCATTGCGAGCACGTTGTGTGCCACCGACCCCTCTTTGACGACGAATCTCAAAAGGATCCGGCGCTGGTCCAGGCGTCGCCGCAATTGCACGAGCATCCGAAGGCCGCTGCTGTCCAGGAAGTCCAGTTTCGACAGGTCAACCACCAGGCCGACCTTGTTGTTGCTCATTCTGAACAGCGACTCTCCCATCCGGTCCGAGCTGGCTAGATCCAGGTCTTCGGTGACCTCCACCACCGCCACCAGGCTCCGAGGGTCCTGGCCCCAGTCGGACCCAAAGGGTGGAACTTCCACCATCGGCGCAATTTCCGGGAGCGGACGCCCGAGGCGCCTTTCGAGCTGCACCGTGGTGCCGCCGCCGTCCGACTCGACCCGGACCGACCTGACAAGTGCGCGCATTAACTTCAGGCCCCGGCCGCCCACCCGGGACCGCAGGGTTCGCCATACGCCCTGATCGTGCACGCTTACCGACACCAGGTCACCGGCTTTGACGGCCTCAACCTCGAAGTCGCCCCGACCGCCGCCGTAGGCGTGGATCACCACGTTGGCCGCCGCCTCGGTGACCGCGAGCACCAGGTCGTGCAGTTCATCGGCACCCGCCCCGGCCGACTCCAGCCACCCGGAGAACGAGCGCCTCAGGGCCGCCAGCCGTTCGGGTTCCGCAGGCCCACCAAACCGGAAGTTGTCCGGGGCAACTTCGTCGACAGACATAGCCAGCAGAGCCATGTCGTCCTGCAGGTCCCCTCCGGCTCCCATGGCGCCTACCACCTGGGTCGCCAACACCTCCAGATCGTCGGAGCCGGCGCGGGAAGTTCGGGCAGCCTGGGATAGCCCGGCCAAGCCCTCGTCCAGCGCTTCATTCCTACGTTCCACCAGGCCGTCCGTGTACAGGATCAATACGGAGCCGGGCTCCAGTGTGGTCGTGGCCGATTCGAAATCGACCTCGGGGAATCCCAGGGGTGGGCACCGTCCCCCCTCCAGGTAGCGGGCATCGCCGCCCGGGCCGATCAACAGGGGCGGCGGGTGCCCGGCGCAGCAGTAGGTGAGTAGCCCGGTGTCACGCTGGAAGGTGGCGTAAACCAGGGTGGCCATCTCGGCATCGGGCAGGGTCTGGGCCAGCTTGGTCAACTCCTTCAAGGCGTCCTGGGGAGGCAAACCCTGGAGCGCATAAGCCCTGAGGGCGATCCTCAACTGCCCCATGGTGGCGGCGGCTTTCAGTCCGCGCCCAACGACGTCGCCCACCATCAGGGCCAGGGCGTCGTCGGGGAGGGGGAAGGCGTCGTACCAGTCGCCGCCCACCTCCAGCCCCTTGCTGCCGGGCAGGTACCGGAATGCCAGTGTTACCCCGGCCGGGTCGGGCAGTGCTTCGGGGAGGAGGCTCCGCTGCAAGGTGTGGGCGATGTGCTGCTGCTCGGCCAGTTCCCGCTCCTTTGTCTGCGCCTCAGCCACCGCCAATTCCAGCCGCCGCCGCTCCGTGATGTCTATGGCGCTGCCGCGAATCAGGCGTTTCCCGCCCGTAGGCAGGTAGGTGATGCGAACCTCGCAAAGCACCTCACGGCCGGAAGCGTGAACCAGCACCCATTCGAGCGTGGGAGTTTCGCCGGCTAGGGTGCGGTTGATCAGTTCGGCCGCCGCATCCTCCCGGGAGCGGCCGCCCGGTTGGATCGGGGCGCTGGCTTCTACGTAGGTCGATTCGGTCAACTCGGTTCGGCTGCGGCCCAGCAGGCGTTCGCCCTCCCGGTTGACCTCGACAAACTTGCCGGTGTCCAGGTCGACTACAAGGATCGCCTCCGGCGCGTCCTCGACCAGTCTGCGGAACCGTTCTTTGCTCTCCCGCAGAAGATCGGCGGCCAACTTCTGCTCGGTGATGTCCTGCGCCGCCCCGACCAACCGCACCGGACCAAGGTCACCCATCACCACCCGCGCCTGTCCCCGGATCCACCTGACTGCGCCGTCGGGCCGGATGACCCGGTGATCGATCAGGTACGGCGTGCCGTTGTCCAGCGCCTCTCGGACCAGCTTTTCCAGCGCCTCCCGATCCGCCGGGTGCTGAAGGGTCAGGTACTTGTCGTACGCCAGGCGGGCGTCCTGTTTCTCCAGGCCGTAGATCTTGAACAGCTCGTCAGACCAGGTGATGACGTTGGTGGCCAGATCCCAATTGAACGAACCGACGTGCGCCAGTGCCTCGCCATCGTTGAGTTGTCGCTCCCGTTCCGCGAGCGCCGTCAGCGCCTCTTGCAGGTCCCCAGTCCGGTCCGCTACTGCGGTTTCAAGCCGGGAGGCCTCGGTTCGCAGATGCTCCGCCGCCTCCTGACGAAGGATCCATGAGGCGGCGAGTACGAAGGAGGTGAGCGCGGCCGTGGCGTTTAGCAGTTGCAGCGTCAACATTCGCTCCACCACGCCGGACCCGGCGAGCGGATCCGTGCCGGCGGCTTCCGCGGCCACCGCAAAGCTGACCACCACCAGGGTGGCGACCGCAGCGCCCGCGGTGCCGAAACGGAGCGCAGCCCAGACCAGCAGCGGGAAGACCAGGTAGCGGATGGGCGTGGTTTGCTCGAACACCCGGCTCGCCAGGCCGGTCACCAGGACCGCCAGAACCACAGCCTCCAGGCGCCTCAACCGCGTACTCAGCAGGGGCCGGATGTCGGCGCGCAGGCTGAGGAGCAAGGGGGCAAAAACTAAGACGCCGATCGCGTCGCCGGTCCACCAAACCGTCCACGTCTCGGCAATCTGGCTGCTTGGGATCGCTCCCGACCACCCGAGTACTGCGGTCCCTATGCTCGCGCTCACCGTCATGCTCGCCAGGGCGCCCAGAACAACCAGGGAGATGGCGTCGCGAATTCGTTTGAACTGGGGATCGAATCCGACCCGCTGCAGCAGAGTGACCGCCAGCAGGGGAGCCACCGTGTTGCCCAGGGCCATTCCGGCGGCGGCCAGGGGTGACCCGGTCCGGGGGAGGTTTACCAGCAGCGCCGCCAGGGTGATCCACGGCCAGTACCGGCGGCCCCAGATCATTAGGCAGACCAATGCAATCCCGGTGGGCGGCCAAATGGGAGTGACGAGGTCTTGAACCAGGGCCACTTTGAGACTGAGGATCGCGGCGGCGTAGTAGGCCAATGCCAGGATCGGGCCACGACTGCGGGGAATGACGATCCGGTCCATTGGTGCCAAGTCTGGTCCCGGAAGCTATCAAACTCAAGACGACCAATAAAGTGGCCGGCTTGTTACTAGTAGATGCCGTCGTCCTTGACTCGGTTGTACGTGTCGCCGGGGGCCAGGAACACCACGCTGGCGCCCCCCGAACTGCCGGTGGACCCGTTGATGGTGATGTTCTTTACGGCCGCCGGGTCGACCTGCCGGGCCAGCAACAGCAACTTGATCACCTCGTTGATCGGCACATCGGTTTTGAGGTGGCGCCGCCCGGCCTGCATGTAGTCGAAGATGCGGTGCGGGTCGGCCGCCTCGGCGCGGAATTTGGCCAGCGAGGCCAGCATGAACAATCCCTGGTTGTCGGTCCGGCTGAAATCGCCCCGGGGCGTGTCGTGGCGGTTGCGGGTGAATGCCAGCGCCGCCCGGCCGTCCATCCGGATGACCCCGGGCCGGAAGTCGGCGCCGGAGAACGAGTCCCGCATGTTGTACGGGACGTTGACATCCACCCCGCCCAGGTCGTTGACCAGGTTGGTGAAGTGCGTGAACTCGGTGGTGACGTAGTACTGGATGGGTATGCCGGTGGCGCTGCTCAGTGCCTGCACCATGGGGCCGACCCCACCTGTACAGGCGGCGTTGACCTTGGTGTAACCGGCGATCTTCGAGTCCCGGGGGAAGTTCAGGATGGTTCCCGCCTTCTGCTGCGGGTTGATGGCCACGATGTGGATGGCGTCGCACCGTCCGCCTCCGCCACCCGGAGGGCCGCTGCGGACGTCGGTGCCCAGGACTGCGATGAACAGCGGTTCACCTAGTTCGGGCCGCCATTCGGCGCCAGCCACCTTGGAGATGCCCACGGTTTCTGCGGCTTCGGCCCGGCCGAATATGGGCGCCAGGGTCCACCAGACCAGCCCGATGACCATTGAGAACAACACGGTGCCGGCGATTGAGGCCCGGCGGAGCAGGGGGCGGCTTGGGTGAGTCATCACTCAGCGCCCGCTTTCAGGTCGGCGGTAAAGGCGGAGATCCTGTAGCCGTCGCCGTCCCGCTGCAGCCAGTAACTGGCGGCGTGGCGAATGGTGACTTCGTCGCCCCCGTCCTCAGGCTGGGCGACCGCTTCGAAGCTGACCGAAGCCAGCCCCACCGGCAAGCTGCCGTCCTCGTCGACGAACATGGTGAGCCGGTCGACGTTCTGTACGCCGGACTCTACGCTTTCGATCTTGTCCGACAGGTCGGACATGGCCAGGCTCGTCAGGTTGGCCGCCACCCCGGGTTGGGCTTCGGCGGTGAACAGTGGCGCAAGATCCGGGTGTTGGCCACCCTCCCACTTGGCGGGGTCGAGAAAGGCCGCCGAGTAGAAGGCGTTCATGAGAGCGAGGACTTTGGCCGCCTCCTCGTTGGCCTTCTGCGCGGAGTCGGAGCGGTTTTGAGGATCGACGGCGGTAACCGTCCCCAGGTGGAAATTCGCTGCGGCGAGTTTGGGCTCAGGCTTGATCGCATCGGGCACGACCTCCTTGACCTTGTCGCAGGCCCCGAGCAGCAGCCCGACGATAACGAGCAGCGGTAGGAGCCGGAGTAGTCGGTTGTTCGCCAAGGGGAATGCATTCTGCCTCAATGCCGGACCAAGACTCAAACCCGGGCCGGGGAATTGGGAAGTGTTGGGGACTATGCGCTGGAGCAACGTAGGTATAATCGGCCCCGGCGGAAACCATCCTGCGCCCTAAATAGGGCTGCTAAGCATCAATCGCAAACCGACGGAGGCTCACCCCGCATGCCTGGACCTTTGTATCTCGCCGTAGAAGGCGGCTCTATCGACGTACAACTGGATTCGTTTGAGCAACTTTCGCTCTACATCATCCTCGGGATCTCGGTCCTGGCTCTGCTGGTGGCAGGCTACTTCGCCAAGCAGGTCCTGGCCGCCCCGAAGGGTTCGGCCAAGATGATCGAAATTTCCGACGCCATCCAGGAGGGCTCGCGGGCCTACCTGAAGAGGCAGTTCAGGACCCTCAGCGTCTTCGTCGTCCTGCTTACTCTCGGACTGTTCTTCTTACCGGTCGGGGAGACTACCGCGGCAACCTCCCTGGTGAAGGTCGCCCGGTCCATCGCCTTCCTTCTGGGTGCCGGGTTCAGTGCTTCCATCGGTTTCGTCGGTATGACCCTGGCGGTCAAGGCAAACGTCCGAGTAGCCAACGCCGCCCAGGAGTCCCAGAAGAAGGCCCTGACAATTGCCTTCCGGGCAGGCGGCGTCTGCGGGATGTTCACGGTCGGTCTGGGCTTGCTCGGGGCGGCCGCCATCTTTTTGATGTTCAAGGGCGATGCACCGACCGTGCTTGTCGGGTTCGGATTCGGTGGAGCACTGCTGGCCATGTTCATGCGGGTGGGCGGCGGTATCTTCACCAAGGCGGCAGATGTGGGAGCCGACCTGGTCGGCAAGGTCGAGCAGGGCATCCCTGAGGACGACCCCCGCAACGCCGCCACCATCGCCGACAACGTCGGCGACAACGTCGGCGACTGCGCCGGCATGGCGGCCGACATCTTCGAGTCGTACGAGGTCACCCTGGTGGCAGCCCTGATCCTGGGCTTCACCGCCTACAGCACCTTCGGGGCCCGGGGCGCGGCCATCGGCGTGATGTTCCCGCTGTTCGTGCGGGCGATCGGTGTCATCACGTCGATCATCGGGATCTACCTGGTCAACCCCAAGAGCGAAGAAGAGAGCGGAATCAAGTCGATCAACCGTGGTTTTTTCTACTCCGGGCTGCTCTCGGCGGTGCTGGTATTCGTGCTCACCTACCTCTACTTCAAGCCCAACGGCGAGGTTGACTGGGCCCCTGCCTTTGCGGTCACGCTGGGTTTGATCCTGGCGGCGGGAATTCACTACCTGACCGAGTACTACACCTCCACCGAGAAGAAGCCGGTTAAGGAGATCGCGGCTGCAACCCAGACCGGTCCGGCCACCACCATCATCTCGGGCTTCGCTTTCGGGCTTGAGTCCACGGTCTGGTCGATCGTGGCCATCGCCGGCGCCATCGGCGGGGCGTTCTTGCTGGGTGGGGGCGACGAGGCCAAGGCGCTCTACATGATCGCTCTGACCGGTATGGGCATGTTGACCACGGTCGGCGTCATCGTCTCAATGGACACCTTCGGGCCCATCTCCGACAACGCCCACGGCGTCGCCGAGATGTCCGGAGGCCTGGGAGGCAAAGCCGACGAGATCATGGCCGGCCTGGATGCGGTGGGCAACACCACCAAGGCCATCACCAAGGGCATGGCCATCGCCACGGCGGTTATCGCAGCCACCTCGCTATTCGGGTCGTTCCGTGACTCGGTTATCGATGTTGGGGGTGAGATGTTCCGGGAGTTCTCTGTCCGCATCGACCGGCCCGAGGTGCTTATCGGCCTACTCATCGGAGGGGCCGTCCCGTTCCTGTTCTCGTCGCTGACAATCTCGGCCGTGGGACGCACCGCCTTCGCAGTCGTCCAGGAGGTGCGCCGCCAGTTCCGGGAGCACCCCGGGATCATGGACTACAAGGAAAAGCCGGACTACGCCCGAGTCGTCGACATCGTGACGAAGGCTTCGCTGCAGGAACTGGCTACCCCGGGTCTGCTGGCGGTCCTGACCCCGATCCTGGTGGGCTTTGCCCTGGGGGCCGAGGCATTGGGTGCCTTCCTGGCGGGAGTGATCCTCTGTGGCCAGTTGCTGGCGGTCATGCTCAGCAACTCCGGTGGTGCCTGGGACAACGCCAAGAAGTTGATCGAAGAAGGCGCCTACGGTGGCAAGGGGTCTAAATCCCACGAGGCAAGTGTCATCGGCGACACCGTGGGTGACCCCTTCAAGGACACCGCGGGCCCGGCGCTGAACCCACTGATCAAGGTCATGAACCTGGTGGCGGTCCTGGTGGCCGTCCCGGTTGTGACAATCATCAACGTCGACCCCAACCCACCGGTGCGCATTGCCGTGGTTGTGGTCTCGGCGGGGATCCTGGCCACCACTTTGATGATGTCCAAGCGCCGTCAGGTGGAGGGGATGAACCAGGTCGAGGCCTAGGCCGAAGGACCGAACCAAGAGGCCGCCGGCTTAGTCGGCGGCCTCTTTTGTTGTTGGCTTAAAGCCAGTTGCGACGCTTGAAGATCAAAAACAGCAGGGCGCAGGTGATGACCATCAGACTGAGGGCGAACGGATAACCCATGGCCCACGCCAGTTCGGGGATGGTTTCGAAGTTCATGCCGTAAACGGTGCCGATCAGAGTGGGGGCGAACAGGATCGCCGCCCACGCCGAGATCTTCTTCACCTCCTCGTTCTGGGCGTTGCTGGCCTCGGTCAGGCTCTTCATCTCCTCGTTCTGGGCCTGGGCCACCAGGGTGGAGTTGACCGCCAGCATGTCTCTTAGGAGTTGACGGAAACTGTCGACCCGCTCCACCACGTGCGACACGTGGTCCGCCACGTCGCGCAGGTACTTCTGCAGTTCTTCGTCGATACCGTACTTGTCGAAGCCGGCCCCCAACGCCTGCAACATCCCGACCAGCGGTTGGGATGCCCTTTGAAACTCGATGACCTCTCTAGAGAGTTGGTATATGCGCCTGGAGACCTGCGGGTCACCCCGGAAAACCTCGATCTCGATTTCGTCTATGTCGTTCTCCAGCCCGGCGATGACCGGCATGTAGCCGTCGACCAGTTTGTCGAGGATGGCGTAGAAAATTGCCTCCGGGCCGCGCACCAACAGGTCGGGTTCGCTCTCCATCCGCCGCCGTACCGACGCCAGGTCCGGTGCGTCGCTGTGGCGGACCGTGAGCACGAAGTCCGGGCCGACAAAAAGGTGGACCTCGCCGAACTCCACCTCTTCGGAAGCGTCCAGATAGATGGCCGCCCGCAGGACCACGAACAGGGTCTGCCCGTACCGCTCCAGTTTGGGGCGTTGGTGGGCGACGATGGCATCTTCGATTGCCAGTTCGTGGAGGTCGAACTCCCCGGCCAGAGATCCCAATTCCGAGGGAGTCGGTCGGAACAGGCCTATCCAGGCGGTGCTCCCAGGGTGGTCACGTAAACATTGATAGGTTTCGGCCAGGGTCGTTTTGGAGGCGATGCGTTCCCCGTTGGAGTAAACCGCGCTGTCGACCACGCTGCCGTGGGCGTGACGCTCGTCCTCCGGGTCCGGGGTGTGCACCGGCTCCAACGACGCGTCGGAAGGGCCTCGACGAACCCTCGGGGTTATAGCTCGGACTATCGGCCGGCGCCTGTTCATATCCCCTCCGATCTAACGTCGGTTCCGAGCGTAACCGATTGGATTTGTCGAGGGTCCGGGGTTTATTTGAACTCTGCCTGAACTGTTGCTCCGCCGGCCGCGGGTATCGGCCGGCGGCCGTGGTCAACTCGTTTGTTCGACCTTCGGTCTGGGCTTCTTACGTTGTTTGTGTACCCGCAGCGGCACGTCGATAACGATGACCTCATCCTCGAAAAGCAGTGCCGTCTTGATAAAGAAGGCGGTCTGGGTGTGAAGGACGTTTTGGTACCAGCGAGGCACTACGAACTCGGGGATAACCACGCCCACGGCGTCGCCCGGTGTGGTCCTCAGCTGCCTCAGTTCCCTGATCAACGGATCCATCAGGTCCCGGAAAGGTGCGTCCACCACCTCCAGGGGCACGTCGATACCCAGCCGGCCCCACTCCTCGGTCAGGATGGCTGCATCGCCGGGTTCGGTCTGGATGGACATCGCCTTGAGTTCCGCGGGGTTCAACGAGCGGGCGTACTGGATGGCCCGGATGGTTGCCCGGTTGATCGACGAAACAACAACCACCAGCGCCACCCGGGACGGGGCGGTCAGGCGCTTGGGTTCGGGGTCGTGGTCCGGGTCGAACGGTATACCTATGAGGACGGTGCCGCTCTCATAAAGGAATGCCCGTTTTAGTTTCAGCATGTCCCGGTTCTTGACCAGTTGGCTTAGCCAACTGGGGTAGTGCGGGTCGGGGAAAATGACCGTAACCGGATCCTCGGACCGGGGGTCCAGCGACCGGACGAAGTTCAAAACATCGGAGGGTTTGCTGCCCACCTGTTCGATGGGGGTGTTGACGCCCATGTTGTCCCACCGGTTTCTCAGGTCGATGAGGCGTTGGTCCGAACAGCGCCAGGCAATCGCCCTCAACTCCCGTGGTGCGATGGCCCGGGCAATGGCCAGGGCTTTGGTGGCGCCCCGGAATCGGGATACGACCAGGACAACCTTTTCACTGCGCATGTCCGGCAGGTCGCCGTCGAAAGTAAGTTCGTCTTTGACGTGCCGGTAGTGTTTGTTGATCTTGTAGAGCACCCCGGCCAGGATCGGGATCAGGACGATGATCTGCCATGCGCCGCCCCTGAAGTGGGACAGTTCGCCTTCGTGAAGCGGGCTGAAGAACTTGGTGATGGAGACGATGATGAGCACGATGAAAGTGGTGGATCCGCCGAAACCGCTGATCAGCACCTTGCGTTTCCAGCGTGACTCCACCGGCCTGCCCTGGTGTTCCGCCGTGCGCTTGGCCCGCAGCGTGTGGACCACCATTCCGAACTGCGAGAGGGTGAAGCTCGTAAACACGCCCACGACGTAGAGCGGGACGATGCGGTGGACGTCGGCCTCGTAGTTGATGAGAATGCCGGCCGCGGCGGCGGTGAGAATCAGGATCCCGTTGGAGAAGGCCAGCCGGTCCCCTCTTTGGCCGAGGCCCCGGGGCAAGTACCGGTCTTTGGCCAGGATAGATGCCAGGCGGGGAAAGTCGGCGTAAGCGGTGTTGGCGGCCAAAAACAAGATCAACGCGGTGAACGCCTGCACCACATAGAAGAACCAACTCGTCTGGCCGAATACCGCACCGGTGATCTGGGAGGTGACGGTGCTGCCCTCCTCGATGAGGTGGGCGTCCACTCCCACCGCCCGGGACAAAAACGTGATGCCGATGAAAAGGAATCCAAGCAGGAATCCGAGGATCAAAAGGGTTCTTGAGGCGTTCTTGGACTCCGGAGGCTGGAATGCCGGCACGCCGTCGGAGATGGCCTCGATACCGGTGAGGGCGGTGGATCCCGAGGCGAAGGCCTTGAGGATCATGAACAGGGTCACCGCCTGTGTGGTCTCGATATCGGACACCGGGAGCTCGATCAGGCTGCCCGTCGTCGCCTTGTAGACGCCCACGATGATGACCGTGAACATGGCAATCAAAAAGCCGTAGGTGGGGACGGCGAACAGGCCCCCGGATTCCTTCATGCCCCGTAGGTTGAGGGCGGCGATAAGGGCCACCGCCCCCAGGGCGATGGCGACCCGGTGGTCCCTGGCGCCCTCCAGTGCGGCGCCCGCCGCCGCCACCCCGGCCGCGATGCTGACCGATACCGTCAGGACGTAGTCGATCAACAGCGCCGAGGCCGCGATCAATCCTGCCGGTGCGCCGAGGTTGTCGTGCGCCACCCGGTAGGCGCCCCCTCCCTGGGGGTAGGCCTCCACGGTCTGGCGGTAGGAGAAGACCACCACCGCCATGACCACCACCACCGCCAGCGATATAAAAGGGGAGTAGTGAAGCGCCGCCAGGCCTCCGGCGGCGAGCACCAAGAGGATCTCATCGGTGGCGTAAGCCGTCGACGACAAGGCGTCCGACGAGAAGACCGTGAGGGCTATTCGTTTAGGAAGCCGGTGGGAGAGTTCGTCGTGGGTGGAGAGGGGCGGCCCGACGAAGAGGCGCTTGAAGAATCTATTCATTTACGTGAATCTTACGACCCGGGGTAGAGTCGGTGCTTCGATCTCCTAAGGACTTGAGTGCATGCACGCAGTAATCGTTGGATGTGGACGGGTCGGTGCGGAACTGGCGCAGGCACTTGAAAACCGGCGTTACACGGTATCAATCATCGACAAAGACGCCAACGCTTTTGAACAGAGGGTGCTTCCCGGCTTCTCCGGCAAAAAGCTGGTGGGAGTGGGTTTCGACCAGGAGATCCTTGAGCAGGCCGGTATCGAGGACTCGGAGATCTTTGCGTCGGTTACCAGAGGCGACAACACCAACATCGTCTCCGCCCGGATCGCCAAGGAGCACTACAACGTCCCCAACGTTGCCGCCCTTATCTATGACCCGCGCCGGGCTCAGATGTACGAACGTCTGGGTATCTCTACGGTTGCGACCGTAGCGTGGGCTACCGACCAGATCCTGGCCCGCGTACTGCCGTCGGTGCAGTCGGTCGAATGGACAATCGGATCCGGAGAGGTCGTGGTGGTGGGCTTCCCTTCGCCGCAGAGCTTCATCGGCCGGCCGGTGGAGGACCTCCGAGACCCCGCAAAAGCCCGGGTAGTAGCGCTCACCCGGTTCGGCGACACCAAGATCCCTGACCTCAAGACCATCATTCAGGAGGGCGACATCATCCACCTTGCTGTAGCCCGCTCGGCGCTTCCCGAGATGGAGGAGCGACTGGGCTTCAACCTCACCGGACAGGTTGGGAGTGCCGAATGAAAATAGCGATTGCAGGAGCAGGCAACGTCGGCCGGTTCATGGCCAAGGACCTGCAGCGGCTCGGCCACACGGTCATCCTCATCGACCAGAACGGCGACTTGATCCAAAAACACCGGGACCGGATCGACGTCACCTGGCTCCACGCCGACGCAACCGAACCACTGACGCTGCAAGGAGCCGGTCTGTCCACCTGCGACGTGATGGTCGCCGCCACCGGGGACGACAAGGTCAACCTGGTCTCGTCTTTGCTGGCCAAGCAGGAGTTCGGCATCCGCCGGGTGGTGGCGCGGGTCAACCACCCGAATAACGAGTGGCTGTTCAACGAGGCCTGGGGCGTCGACGAATCGGTGTCCCCCCCGCATCTGCTGACCTCGCTGGTGGAGGAAGCGGTGGTCGTCGGTGACCTGGTTACCCTCCTCAGGCTTGAACAGGGCAAGGTCCTGCTGGTTGAAGTCACGCTGGCCGAGAATTCCCCCGCCGTGGGCAAGGTGCTTGGGGAGTTGACCCTTCCCCGGGACGCTGTTGTCACCGCCATCATCCGCGCCGGGCACGTGGTTGTCCCACGGGACGAGACTCCGCTGATGGTGGGCGACGAGATCCTTGCTCTCACGACTCTGGAGAACGAGCCCGAGCTGGAGTTGCTCCTGTCGGCTCGCCCTCAGCCGGTCCAGACCTAAGGCCCCATTCTGCGGCGTAGGTCATTCCAGGGGTTGGGCTGCAGGACGCCACCGGGGGAACCGACGGTGTGAGTGTTGTTAGTGGGGCAGTAGCTCGTAGGCGGGGTTGATGATGCGGCGTGGACCCGGTTCGAACTGCCCGACGGTGCCCTGGATTGTCAGATGAGTTCCCAGGTCGATGCCGGGAATCGATTTACGACCCAGCCAGACGCCGATGATTCTGTCCGTCCCGTCGAAGATCGTTATCTCCAGAGTGTTGGAGAACCTGCTGGGACGTAGTTTGATGCTCTCGACCACTCCGGCAACCTTGCGGCGGGTGCGCTCCAGGCAGTCGGTTACGTCCTCAACTCCCTCGACGTCCTTGCACCATTCACGGGTGTGATTGGTGTGGATCTCCTCAGAGGTTTCGCTCAGGCCTTTTAAGAATCCCATGGTCTAACTCTAACTCTTGCCCGAAGTTCAAGTCTGGATCGACCCGTAGGGTGCGGCCCGCATGGCTGGAACCCGGGCGGATTCGGTGGCCCGGGGAGTGCCGATTGGGGGCTCTGGAAATAAAGTAGGGGAGAATACGTTAAAGGCCCAAAGTCTTGTGCAGCCACAGATCGTGGCCCAAGGCCGGGGTTTGACAGAAACGTAAATCCGCATCACTCTGCCCCACCAACCAATATGTCTCAAAACCTCATGGTCGTGGAGTCGCCGGCCAAAGCGAAAACTATTGCAAAGTACCTGGGTAAGGACTTCAAAGTCCTTGCGTCGGTAGGTCACGTCCGGGATCTGCCCATCAAGACCCTTGGGGTCGATGTCGAGCACGATTTCAAGCTCGAGTACGTGGTGAACGAAGACAAAAAGAAGGTCATCGCTGCCATCGCCGCTGCGGCGAAGAAGGCCGACAACGTCTACCTCGCCACTGACTACGACCGCGAGGGTGAGGCCATCGCCTGGCACATCACCGAGAGCTGCAAAATCCCTCTGGACAAGCAACGCCGGGTGACTTTCACCGAAATCACCAAGAAGGCGGTCAACGAAGCCATCAAGACGCCGCGGGCCATCGACCAGCGTCTGGTCGACGCCCAGCAAGCCCGGCGCAGCATCGACCGCCTGGTCGGCTACCCGGTTTCCCAGCTTGTCTGGCACAAGATCCGCTACGGGCTATCCGCCGGGAGAGTGCAGAGCCCGGCTCTGCGCCTGGTGGTAGAGCGGGAGCGAGAGATCGCCAAGTTCGTCGCCACCGAGTACTGGACCCTGCAGGCGCTGTTGAACACCCTCGTAGGCGAGGGATTCACCGCCACCCTGGTTCAGATCGGCGCCACCAAAATTCCCACCAAGATCGGCAAGGATTCGGCCGAGGACCTGGCGAACCGTATTGGAGAGCAGGCCCGGGCAGAGGCCATCGCCGCGGCCCTCGACGGCGCCGCCTGGAAGGTGGCCGATGTCCGTACCAAGGAGACCCGCAAGGTACCGTTCCCTCCCTTCATTACCTCCAGTTTCCAGATGGACGCCTCCCGCAAGTTGGGCTACGGCAGCCGGCGGGCCATGGGTCTGGCACAGCGCCTCTACGAACGGGGCTACATCACCTACATGAGAACCGACTCAACCTCCATGAGTTCGGAGGCCATCTCGGCTGCCGCGGGCCTGGTTAAGAAGAATTTTGGGGACAACTACTGGGTTGGCCGCTACAAGAACCACGACAAAAAGGCCAAGGGCGCCCAGGAAGCGCACGAGTGCATCCGTCCCTCCGACATGACCCGCAGCGCCAAGGACCTGGAAGCGGAGATCCGCGGCGGGGAGACCCGGGACGCAGACGCCCTGATCAAGGTCTACGACCTGATCTGGAAACGTTCGGTTGCGTCCCTGATGGCCCCGGCGGTTTACGACCAGGTCTCCGCCGATGTCGCGGCAACGCCCGCCACCGAGGCCGAAGTACATCTGTTCCGGGCCACCGGGTCGACCATGAAGTTCGACGGCTTCACCCGGTTGTACCGGGAAGCCAAGGATGAGGAGGAGGAACCGGAGTCCAAGCTCCCGGTCCTTGCTGCCGAGCAGGAGCTGAAACTGAAGCAGTTGAAGCCCGAGCAGCATTTCACTCAGCCGCCCCCCCGCTACACGGAAGCCTCGCTGATCAAAGAGTTGGAGTCGCGGGGCATCGGCAGGCCGTCGACCTACGCTTCGATCATGACCACGATCCTGGACGAAAAACGGGACTTCGTGCGGGTTCAGAACAAACGTTTTTATGCCACCGACACCGGTGAGGTAACCAGCGACTTTTTGCTGCGCTACTTCGGCGACCACTTCATGGACTTCGAATTCACAAGTGACATGGAGGAGCGCCTCGACGAGATGGCCGAAGGCAAGGTCGCCTATCGCCCGGTGGTCGAGTCGTTCTACCTGCCCATGCAGGACCGCCTGAACAAGGCCGGCGAGGTGCCGAAGGAAGAAGTGACCTCCGAGGCCACCGACGAGATCTGCCCGGACTGCGGCAAGCCGTTGGTCATCAAATTGGGTCGGCGGGGTAAGTTTTACGGATGTTCGGGATTCCCCGAGTGCGCTCACACCCACCCGCTGCCCGGCCAGCCGGATCAAACGCCGGAGTTGCTGGAGGAGAAGTGCCCCGACTGTGGAAACTTCCTGCAGAAGCGCAGAGGGCGCTTCGGTCCCTTTGTCGGCTGCTCGACCTACCCCGAATGTAAGTACATCCAAAAGGACAAACCACGCAACACGGGCGTGGCCTGCCCCAAGTGCCTGGAGACCCCGTGCAAGCGATGCACGGATAATGCACCGGGTGACCTACTTGAACGAAAGGGAAAAAAGGGTGTCTTCTTCGGCTGCAGCCACTATCCTGCGTGCCGGCACACCCAGAACGAGGACCCCTCGCTCCAACCGGCCAGTGGAGGCCCTTCATCGAATTCGGTGACAAAGACGAAGTAGATTTGGCCGAGCCGAGTAGCGGCTCGGTCTACCGGCAACTGCTCAAGCAGCGTTCGTTCCGGCGGTTTTTTATCGGCCAGATTTCGTCCTCGCTGGGCGACTGGGTCGGCTTGGTGGCAATTGTGGCACTCACCAAGCGCATCTACGACAACGAGTTTGCGATCGCTGCGGTCCTGTTGGCCCGGCTGGCTCCCACCCTTTTGTTCAGCCCCTTGGCGGGGGTCATTGCCGATCGCTGGGATCGCAAGAAGGTCATGGTCTCGTGCGATGCCGCCCGGGCAGGATTGATCCTCACGCTGCCTTTTGTGGAAACAGTCGGCCGCTCGACTCCTTTCCTCAACCCGGTGATCCTGCTGCTGGTGATCTCGGCGCTCCTGGAGATGTTGACTCTGGCCTGGCAGCCCGCCAAGGACTCCACCGTCCCCGACATGGTCGACAACCCGAAACACTTCACCCACGCCTACTCGCTACTGCTCATCGCCGCCTACGCCACGTTCCCGCTGTCCGGGGCGATCTTCGGCCTGCTGGCCAAGTTCTCTGATTTCCTGGCCGGCGCCACCGGCTTCAGTGCGCTTGCCAGCAACCCCGAATTGTCCGCTTTCATCCTGGACTCGGCGACCTTCATGGTCAGCGCCGCGTTGACCCTGACTTTGCGGGTTTCCCCGCGCCCGGCCAAGCAGGAGCGCCTGAACCTGAAGGCCACCCGTAAAGAGTTGGTCGACGGTTTGAGGTTCCTGTTCGGCCACCAGATGATCCGTCCCTGGGTGCTGGGTATCGGGGGGACCTTCGCCGGCGTCGGGACCTTCATGTCGATGGCGCCGTTTTTCCTGAGCGATGTCCTGGGGGGCGGATCGGGAAGTTTCGGCTTGCTTGTGGCCGCGGTGGGAACCGGTTTGGGGGTCGGGTTCATCCTGGCCGGTCCCGCGTCCCAGATGTTCCCGAAGGACATCATCTTTTCTACCGTCGTGATCCTGATGGGTGTCTGCATCGTGGTCTTCGGCAGTGTCTCCACCCTGACCGCCGCGTTGGTGTTCTCCAGCCTGTGCGGCGTATTTGCCGGATTGGCTTACCCGTGCGGTTACGCCCTGATCCAAGAGAAGCTCGGACCCAACCTGCGAGGTCGGGGTTCGGCCGCCATCAACTCGGTCGTGCGCCTGGCCGTCGTCGGTGCCGCCGCGGTCTCGCCGGCGCTCGTCAAGATCATCGACAAAGCCTCGCCCGGACCAGTCACCATTTTTGATCAGAGCATCGATATCCGGGGGATCCGGGTCGCCATGTGGATCGGGGGTGTCCTGATCCTCGCCGCCGGTGTCCTGACCACCAAGGCGATCGGCGTGCGGCGCCACCAGCGGCCGGCCGGCAGTGGCGTATTCCTGGTGTTCGAGGGGGGAGAGGGGAGCGGCAAAACAACGCAGATAGAGTTGCTCCGCCAGCACCTGAACGCTCGGGGCCACAGGGTCGTGGTGACTGCAGAGCCGGGGGGGACCGCCATCGGGTCCAGACTGCGTGACCTGCTGCTGGATCCCGCGACCAAGGGTCTCTCCGACAAGGCCGAGGCGCTCCTCTACGCAGCCGACCGGGCGCAACACGTCGATGAGTTGATCCGTCCGGCCCTCGATTCGGGAGCCATTGTCATCTGCGACCGATACATCGACTCCTCAATCGCCTACCAGGGCCTGGTTAGGGGCCTGGGGGCGGACCAGATCCGGTCGATCAGCCGCTGGGGCACCGGGGCCCTGTTCCCCGACATGGTGTTCTTGCTGGACTACGAAGCGTCTCTGGGCCTGGAGCGGGCGGGGGAACCCGACCGCATCGAGCAAGAGGGGATCGAGTTCCACCGCCGGGTGCGGGAGGCCTATCGCCTTTTGGCCGAGCGCCACGCCAACCGCTTCCAGATCATCGACGGCAGCAAGAGCCAACAACAAATCGCCGCCGAGGTCTGCCGGAAGGTGGACGTCATGCTGGCCGGTCGGGAGGAATCGTTGGAGGTGGGGGGTCAGTTTGAAGCAACTGTCGGCTGACGCCGGACCCTCGGGTCCCCGGCCGGCAGATGCTTGGGACAAGTTCATGGGCCACCCCCGGGTGGCTGCGATCCTTAGGGGCGCGGCCCGCCACCCGACGGGGACCTACCTTTTCGTCGGCTCGCCCGGGGTAGGCAAACGCAACGCCGCCCGGATATTCGCTGCCGCGTTGGTTTGCCCCCAGGCGTGCGGTGAATGCAACACCTGCCGGCGCGCAATGGCCGGCCTTCACCCGGATGTGACCATCCTCCAGCCGGAGGGATACACGTTCCCCGTGGAGGTGCTGAGGGCAACGGCCCAGGCGGCGTCGCAATCCCCTATCGAGGCCTCCCACCGCGTCTTCATCATCCAGGAGGCGGACCGCATCCCCGAAAGATCGCAGAACGCGCTGCTCAAAGCCTTGGAGGAGCCGAACCGGAGCGTGGTGTGGATCCTGCTCGCCCACGGGGTGCAGCCGTTCCTCCCCACCATCCTCTCCCGTTGCCAGATCGTAGATTTCCCGCCCATCGCAGAGGAGGGGATGTTGGCCCTGCTCCAGACCCGGTACGACCTAGGGATCGACGAGGCTCGTCGATTGGTCCGCATTTCCCGGGGGGACCTGAACGCCGCGGTGCGGTTGGCGGCCGATCCGGGGACCTCGGTGATCAGGGAGAAAGCCCTGGAGGTGGCCACCGGTCGCGAGTTGTCGGTACTCGACGTTTTGAACGCGGCAGATGTGGTCAAGGGGTACGCCACAGCCGCCCGGGACCAACTCGAAAACAAGCAGGCGGAGGAGTTGTCCCGGCTGGAGGAGATCAGCGGCAAACAGGGCCAGGGAGTCTGGAAGAAGAAGCTGGCCGACCGCAACAAGAGGACTTTGCGAAGGGTGGAGACCGAAGTCCTCATCGACTTCTTGTCCTGGTTGGGAGCAGCGTTTCGTGACCTGGCCGCGGCTTCGGCGGGAGCGGACCCGGCAAGCCTGATCGCCTATGACCACGCCGACCGCCTGACCGAGGCTGCCCCTGATCGCCAGACCAGGTTCTGGGTCGACATGATCGAACATTGCCTGAACGCCCAACTGGCCCTGGGCAACAACGCCAACGCCTCCTTGGTGGTCGAGTCGCTGCTCCTCAGGCTGGCCTGACCTGCCGGGCGGATCCCATGGGTAAACTACAGACTGGATCAACTTGATCCGGCCCCGTGCCGGAAAGACTGGCCCACGCCGGGGTAGCTCAGACGGAAGAGCAACGCACTCGTAATGCGTAGGTCCGGGGTTCGATTCCCCGCTCCGGCTCCATTTTGGAGCCTTCGAAGTACTCCTCAGTCGGCCCTACGGCCGATGAATCGGCTCTGGTTCGCCGTCCCCCTGGTACAAAAAACCCTGATCGGGGAATAGACAAGTACCAATCCACGTTGCCAGGCATACCGAATAGGTCATGAAAGTTGGATTTACCACCGGATATCCAAGAGGAGGGATGAACGTGGCATCGTCAACGGCTATCAGAGGCGCTCATGTAGTGGGACTTCCTAAGAGGTCCCGTCGTTATGCGGAGGATCGCTCGTGCACCCACGAGGGATGCATCACCAAACTTTCCATGTACAACCGCCGCGACACCTGTTTTATCCACGCCGACGTAAAGATTCCAAGACTCAGGGGCAAGAAGGTCAGCTAGCCGGCTGCTGTTCAGCCGCCAGAGGGTCCGCCGGACGTGCCGTCGAGCAACGCCATGGAGTTGTTCCGGCCGTTGGGCTCTTGCAGAACCACAAGCTAGCGCTCCATCATCCGTGCCGTATCCCCGCTGTTAAGCTGGAGCCGTGCCGCGACATCCAGCCGATCCTGGCCACGCCCTGAGCCGCCCTGCCGTCCCGGCTCCCCCCACCAACGCGGGCTCCCCGCGCCGGTGAGCGGAATCGTAGATGAATCGGTAGCGTCGCGGTTCGCGGCGATGTTCGCCCAGCCGGGTTCCCTCGACCGGTCCTACCTTTTGGAGGGCTTGCAGGAAAGCTTCGAGGCGTTGACCCGTGAAGCCGAACCCCTGATCGCCGAAGAGAGCGGGTTCATCTCTCCCCACGCCGCCGTTCCCCGGGTTCTCGGCCGCCAGGAGTGGGCGTCCAACAACGTCGACTCGATGTTGGGCCTGATGTCGCCGCTTTTAGGTAAGTTTCAGCAACGCCTAGACGACGCCCCGGCTTTCCCCGGCGCAAAATTCGCCTACAAAGCCGCTCTCGGCGCCCAACTCGGCACGGTGCTGGGCTTCTTGTCGCAGAGGGTTTTGGGTCAGTACGACATTGCGATGGCCCACCAAAATCAGGTTTGGTTCGTCGGGCCCAACATCGTGACCATGGAGCGGCGCTTCGGTTTTTTGCCCCGCGACTTTCGCTTGTGGATCGTCCTTCATGAGTTGACCCACCGCAGTCAGTTCGAGGCCAACCCTTGGGTCCGCCCGCACTTCCTCGGCATGGTTAATGAAATGTTGCAGTCCATGGACATGGATGCCAAAACCGTGGCGGACCGGATGATGTCGTCCTTCAAGTCGACCCCCAAGGGGAGTGAGGACGGCGCCCCCATGGTGTTCCGGATGCTCGAACCGGGGCAGATGGAGATTTTCAACCGGCTCCAGGCGTTCATGTCGGTGATCGAGGGACACGGCAACTTTGTGATGGACCGGGTGGGTGAAGGCCGGATCCCGAGCCAACCCAGAATGAGCCGGGCCCTCCGGGGCGGCGGCACCGTGGGCAGCCCGCTGGCTCGCCTGTTGGCCAAGGTGCTGGGTTTCGAGTTGAAGAAGGCCCAGTACGTTCAGGGCCAACTCTTCTTTGATGCGGTTTACGCTACCGCCGGTTCGGCGGGGGTCAAGACGGTTTTCGACTCGGTCGAGGCGCTTCCCACCCTGGAGGAGGTTAAGTCTCCGGAGCGATGGTTGAGCCGGGTAGCGCCTTGAGCCCGGCCGAAACGGCGGCGGCGACCATTGTTCGGCACCGGATGCTCGAGCCGGGCGATACGGTCCTGGCGGCGTTCAGCGGTGGCGCCGACTCGACCTGCTTGGCCCTGCTGCTCCACCGGTTGGGCTACCGAGTGGTGCTGGGTCATGTCGATCACCAGATGCGTACCTCATCCGCCGGAGATGCCGAACACTGCCGGGAAGTCGCCCGCACTCTGGGTCTGTCTTTTCTGGAAACCAAAGTCCGGGTGACTCCACCAACCCAGGCAGAGGCCCGCCGGGTGCGGTACCTGGCGCTCGCCGGGATGGCCGCGCAGTGCGGCGCGGTTCGGACCGCAACCGGCCACACCGCCGACGATCAAGCCGAGACCGTTCTTCTCCGCCTTGACCGCGGGGGGTACGGCCTGGGCATCCCTCCGGTTCGCGGAGAACTGATCCGGCCCCTGCTCGACCTGAGGCGCAGGGATACCGAAGCGGTGTGCCGGCAGGCCGGAGTCGGATTCCGCACGGACCCCTCCAATCGCAACTTCAAGTACCGCAGGGTCGTAATGCGCGCCCGGCTTGACGGAGTGTCCGACGAACAGTTGGGCAGGCTGACCGCGCTGGCTGAAGGCACCCGCCGGCAGTCCCAGGACGTTGCCCTAAGCGTCGACGCCCTATGGCCAGGAATCGTCACCGTGTCGGAATCGGAGGTCCAGATCAAACGCGAGGGGCTGAGCCGGGCCGAAGATCCGGTTCGCCGGCAATTGGTCAGGCGGGCCGCCCAACAGGCGGGTATGGAACTCACGGGTCGGGCGGTCAACGACGTCCTGCGTAAGGTGTCTACGGTTACCGGAGCCCGCTTGGACTTGCCCGGCGGGATGTCGGTTTGGTCGGATCGTGAAGAGATCGTTTTTGGGCGGGACCGGCAGCCGCCGATTTTGCCCTCGGTCACGCTGAAGTTGCCGGGGACCACGACCCTCCCGGGGTGGGGGGCCCGGCTCAGCCTTGAGTTCACCCCGGTGCCGGCGGGTCCGGTCCGGAACCCGGATCGTTATTCGGAACTGGTGGATGTCGCATGCTTGACGGACGGCCTTGCGGTCAGGCCGTGGCAGCCGGGCGACCGGTTCCATCCCCTGGGGGCGCCGGGCTCCCGTAAACTTCAAGACTTCTTCGTCGACGCGGGTTTGCCGAGGTCGGCCCGGCCGGCGGTACCGGTGGTGGTGTGTGGGGACAAGATCGTTTGGCTGGCGGGTCACCGCCTGGACGACCGGTTCAAAATAAGGCCACAAACTACCCAAGCCGTACGGATGACGTATCTGGCAAATGCAAATGAGGAGGTCGCTTGATCGGAGTTGGCGAAGTACTTATCTCCGAGGAGCGCATTCAGCAGCGTATCCAGGAGATGGCGGATCGAATAAGCGAGGACTATGCCGGCAAGGATGTGGTCCTGGTCGGGGTGCTAAAGGGCGCATTCATGTTGATGAGCGACCTTGCCCGCAAGATCGACCTGCCCCTGGAGTTCGACTTTATGGCCGTCTCCAGTTACGGCTCGGCCACCATGACCTCAGGTGTCGTGAGGATCCTTAAGGACCTGGACTACGAGATCACCGGCCGGCATGTACTTCTGGTCGAGGACATCATCGATTCCGGGTTGACCCTCAACTATCTCCTGAAGTACCTCAACGGGCGCAAGCCGGCCAGCCTGGAGGTTTGTGCACTTCTCAGGAAATCGGGCATCCAGCAGGTGGATCTGGATGTTCGGTACGAGGGCTTTGAGATCCCCGCCCAGTTCGTCATAGGTTACGGACTGGACCACGATCAGCTTTACCGCAATCTTCCCTACATAGCGTTCCTGGACGAAAAACACAAAAGTTAAGGTTCACAACCGGGCGATTCCTGACGAAGTACTTAAAGACTGGCGCTCCAAAGGGCCGCGATTCGGGCGGGAGGCAAATGTGACGAAGGTGCTAACCTGGGATGACGATGAACAAGCTCTTTAAGAACCCAATCTTTTATTTGCTGATCGGTATTGCGGCCATCTGGGCCGTCGCAGGAATTTTGAACAGCGGCAGCCGGGCCACAAAACTCAGCACCAGCGATTTCGAGCGCAAGCTCAAGGCCGGAGACGTCACCGAGGTGGAGGTCTTCCGCAGTAGCGGACGGATCGAAGGATCCCTCGCCGATGGCACCAAATTCACCTCCACCTACCTCAGTTCGGAAGACGTCTCCCAGCTCCTGAGAGACCAGCCCGGCGTCAAGGTGATCGCCAACCCGGAGAACCCGAACCTGTGGGGCTCCCTTCTCACCAGCATCCTTCCCTTCATCTTTATCCTCGGCATCTTCTTCTTCCTGATGCAGCAAATGCAGGGCGGCGGCAACCGGGTCATGTCCTTCGGAAAGTCGAAGGCCAAGCTGGTTGCCAAGGACCAGCCCAAGATCACGTTCCAGGACGTGGCAGGTGTTGATGAGGCCATCGAAGAACTCGAAGAGATCAAAGAGTTCCTGGCCAACCCCGCCAAGTTCCAAAACATGGGCGCCAAAATCCCCAAGGGCGTGCTGCTGTTCGGCCCCCCGGGGACCGGCAAAACCCTCCTTGCCCGTGCAGTTGCCGGTGAGGCCGGCGTTCCCTTCTTCTCGATCTCCGGCTCGGACTTCGTTGAAATGTTCGTCGGTGTCGGAGCAGCCCGGGTGCGCGACCTTTTTGAGCAGGCAAAGGCTTCGGCCCCCGCCATCATCTTTGTGGACGAGATCGACGCCGTCGGGCGTCACCGTGGCGCAGGCCTCGGCGGTGGCCATGATGAACGTGAGCAGACTTTGAATCAGTTGTTGGTGGAGATGGACGGTTTTGATGTCCGTACCGGCGTCATCCTCATGGCCGCCACCAACCGTCCCGACATTTTGGACCCGGCGCTGTTGCGTCCCGGCCGCTTTGACCGTCAGGTCACCGTGGACCGGGCCGACCTCAAGGGCCGGGAAGACATCCTCAAGGTTCACGGCCGAGGCAAGCCGCTGGGCAAGGACGTCGACCTGGCCGTGCTGGCTCGCCGGACTCCCGGCTTCACCGGCGCGGACCTGGCCAACGTCATCAACGAGTCCGCCCTCCTTGCGGCCCGCCGCGCCAAGAAGGAGATCACCATGGACGAGGTCGAGGAGGCCATCGACCGGGTGATCGCAGGACCGCAGCGCAAGAGTCGGCTGATCAGCGATCACGAAAAGCAGGTCATCGCCTTTCATGAGGCCGGCCACGCTTTGGTCAGTTGGGCGTTGCCTAACGCCGACCCGGTGCACAAGGTTTCAATCATCAGCCGAGGCAGGGCGCTGGGCTACACATTGAACTTGCCATTGGAGGACCGTTTCCTGGAGTCCCGCTCCGGCCTTATCGACCAACTGGCCATGCTGCTGGGTGGCCGGGTGGCCGAAGAACTCGTCTTCCAGGACCCGACCACCGGTGCATCCAACGACCTGGAGCGGGTCTCAAAGATCGCTCGCAAGATGGTCTGCGAATACGGGATGAGTGAAAAGCTCGGCCCCATGGCGCTGGGCGAGAAGGTCGACCAGCCGTTCTTGGGCAAGGACATGGGTCACAACGCCGACTACTCGGAGCACGTGGCTTCTGAGATCGACGAGGAGATCCGTCGTCTGGTCGACGAGGCGCACCAGGAGGCGTGGGAGATCTGTTCCACCTACCGGGCGCAGCTTGACTCGATGGTAGAACTTCTCATCGAGAAGGAGACTATCGAGAAGTCCGATGTCGAGCGCCTCTTCGCCGATGTACCCAAGAGGGCGGCCCGTGGCGAGCTCCCCCGTCGTTTGGTGCAGGACCAACTGGCGGCGGCTGCCACGAAGGAAGACGAGGACACCATCCAGACCCACACGCCGGCTCCCGCGAAGCCGAGTCTGCGCCGCCCGGGCGCCGAACCCACCCCCGCCTAACTGCGGCCGGACCGCCCCCGGGCGGGAGTTGCGATGAACATCTGGGAATGTTGCGAGCGGCGCCTGTCGTTCGATCGAGTCTTGGTGATGGGCATTCTCAACGTCACGCCCGACTCTTTCTCCGACGGCGGCAAATTCCTCGATCCGTTTGCCGCCGTCGACCGGGCGGAACAGATGCTCGAGGAGGGCGCCGACATCATCGACGTCGGAGGCGAGTCCACCCGTCCCGGTGCACTAGAAGTTCCGGAGGGCGATGAATTGTCCCGGGTGGTACCGGTGATCGAGGCCATCGTGGCCCGTACCGGAGCCACCGTTTCCATAGACACCACCAAGGCGGCGGTGGCCCGCGCCGCGGTGGACGCCGGCGCGGTGATCATCAACGACGTGACCGCCCTTAGGGCCGACCCCCTGATGACGGACGTGGTGGCCGACTGTTCGGCCGGCGTGGTGCTCATGCACATGCTGGGGAACCCGCGGACTATGCAGGCGAACCCCGCCTACGACGACGTGGTGGCTGAGGTCAGGGCGGCGCTTGTGGACTGGGCGGCCGATGCGCTGGCGGCGGGCATTCCCGAAGCGGCGATAGTGCTCGACCCCGGGATCGGGTTCGGCAAAACGAGGGAACACAACCTGCAGATACTCAAGGGCATCCCTCAGCTGTGCGAACCCGGATTCCCCATCCTGATCGGCTCCTCCAGGAAGTCGTTCATTGGAACGACGCTGGACCTCCCCGCCGACCAACGCCTGGAGGGCACCGCGGCTACGGTAGCGTGGGCGGTAGCCCAGGGAGCAAGCATCGTGAGGGTGCACGATGTAAAAGAGATGGTCCGGGTGGTCCGCATGACGGAAGCCATTTCCAAGGTGTCTCCAGCCGGCGTTCCGGAAAAATCCAAGGGTTGAACGTGGCGGGTAGCGGGGGGCAGTAGCCTGGAGGGATGGTACCGAGCCCCGACGGGCCTGGCGAAGGGACGACGTGGCTGATTCGATTGTTATCAAAGGAATTAGGGTGACCGGTCGTCACGGGGTGACCGAGCAGGAACGGGACCGCGACCAGGAGTTTGTGGTCGACCTGGAGTGCCTCGTCGATCTCTCCGCTGCTGGGCGGGCGGACCGCCTCGAACATACCGTCGACTACATGGACCTCATAAACGACGTGCGTCAGGTGGTGGGCACGGAGAGCTACAACCTCCTCGAAGCGCTGGGCGAACGGTTGGCCCAAGTGGCCCTGGCGCGCCCTTTCGTCGACCGGGTGATAATCGGCCTTTCCAAGGCGGAACTTGCATCTGGTGAGTTGGCGTCGGTTGGTATCAGGATCGAACGGGGGACGGTCGTGGCCGGTCTGCAGGACGAGGAACTCTCCGTCCGCTAGCCTGAATCCTTAGCCCCCGCAACCCAAGGAGGAGTTTTGGCACCGACAAGGGCCTTTATAGGTCTGGGATCCAATCTCGGAGATCGCCTTATCAATCTGAGGACGGCGGTGGATTCCCTCAAGAACAAAGGCCTGAACGTGGTGGCCGCCTCATCCGTCTACGAGACCGACCCGGTGGGCCCCCCGCAGCCGGACTACTTGAACGCCGCAGTGGCGGTTGAGTTCGGCGGGACCGCTGCGGATCTGGTTGGGTTGTTGAAGCAGATCGAAGCGGAGATCGGCCGGGAGCAGTCCGAGCACTGGGGCCCGCGGGCCATCGACCTGGACCTGCTGCTGTTCGGGATTGAGACCGTCTCGGAGCCCGGCATCACCGTCCCCCACGCCGAACTTACCAACCGGGCCTTCGCCTTGGTGCCGATCCTGGAGATCGATGACGACATGGAGTTGCCCTCGGGCGAGCCTGTGAGCGCCTTCTGCGAAAAGGACCCTGCCGGCGTCCGGCTGTTCGCCCCGCCCGGCAGTCTGTTGGGCGACTAGCCGCGCCATTTCTGACCAAGAGGGGCGGCTTTGAAAGTTTTCACGACGGTTGAGGGTCTTCGTGCGGAGCTGACTGAAGTCCGGAGGGCAGGCCTGACCATCGAGTTCGTCCCGACCATGGGGGCGCTGCACGAAGGTCACCTCCGCTTGATTCAACGGGCTCGCCGGGACGGTGGCGTGGTCGTGGTGTCCATTTTTGTGAACCCGACTCAGTTCGGGGAATCCGAGGACTTCGAGACCTACCCCCGGGACCTCGACGCCGACCTGGCCTTGGCCGGAGGGCTGGGGGTAGGGATGGTGTTCGCCCCGGCTGCGGTCGAGATGTACCCCGGGGGAGAAGTCCGCACTACGGTCGATCCGGGCCCGCTGGGCGGGATCCTTGAGGGCGCCCATCGCCCCGGTCACTTCACCGGCGTGGCCACCGTCTGCGCGAAGTTGTTCAGTATCGTCGGTCCGGACCGGGTCTATGTCGGTCGCAAGGACGCCCAGCAGGTGGCCGTCCTGAAACAAATGGTGAACGATCTCAACCTTGCCGTGGAGTTGGTCGCCTGCCCGACCGTGCGGGAGGAGGACGGTCTGGCCATGTCCAGCCGGAACCGCCGGTTGAGCCCCGACCAGCGCCGGGAGGCGCCGGCCATCTTCGAGGCACTACAGGCCGCCTCGGCGGCCGCCCGGGCCCGTGAGAGCTCCGCCGACGCCCTGCTGGGCGCCTGCAGGGCGGTCCTGGACCGGCACCCCTCGGTGCGGGTGCAGTATCTTGAGTTAGTCGATCAGCAAACGTTCGAACCCGTCGACCGGGTCCCCCCGGATGCCCTCTTGGTCATCGCGGCGCAACTGGGGTCTGTAAGGTTGATCGACAACACGATCGTCGGGACCGCCGAGCGGCCTGAACGGGAGGGAGTTGTATGAGACGCACCATGATGCACGGCAAGATCCACCGGGCGGTCGTGACCGACGCCAACGTCGACTACGTGGGCAGCATCACCCTCGACCCGGACCTTATGGACGGCGCCGGCATCCTGGAGAACGAGCAGGTGCACGTGGTGGACGTGGACAATGGCGCCCGGTTTGTCACTTACGTCATCACCGGGGAGCGGGGTTCCCGGCAGGTGGTCATCAACGGGGCAGCCGCCCATCTGGTCAAGCCCGGTAATCGGGTCATCGTTATCGCCTACGCCGAGGTGGAGGATGCCGAAGCTCGCGAACTTCGGCCCAAAATCGTCCGGCTGGACGGAGTTACCAACGCCCTCGCAGTTCTCCACTGATGCTGCTCGCAATCGATGTCGGCAATACCCAAACCCACATGGGGGTCTTTTCCGGGGAAGAGCTTGTCGCCCAGTGGAGGACCTGCACGGAGGGGGCCCGTACCGCCGACGAGTTGGCTCTCACCTTCCGCCAACTCCTGCTGATGAACGATTTATCTTTCCCTACCCAGATCCAGGCGGTGGCTATCTCCAGCGTTGTTCCGACCCTCACCGCCGCGCTGCGGGAGATGGTTGAGCGCTACTTCGGGTTCAGCCCGGTGGTGATTGAGCCCGGGACCAAAACCGGGATGTCCATCCTCATCGACAACCCGGGTGAACTGGGCGCCGACCGTATCTGCAACTCGGTTGCGGCCTACTCGCTGGCCGGCGGACCGTTGATCGTCATCGACTTCGGCACGGCTACCACGTTCGATGTCATCGGCCAGCGGGGTGAGTACATGGGGGGGGCGATAGCTCCCGGGGTCCAGGTCTCGGCCGACGCCCTCGCCCAGGCCGCGGCCCGCCTGCCCCGGATCGAACTGCTCCCACCCCGTACTGTGATCGGAAGATCGACCACCGAGTCGGTCCGCTCCGGCGTCATCCTGGGGGCCGCCGCCATGGTTGACGGCATGATCGAAAGGATCACAGGCGAGATGAAAGGGGAGCCACAAGTGGTAGCTACCGGGGGGCTGGCACCGCTGGTTTTGGAGCACTGCACCACCAAGTCCCGGTTCGAGGCCACCCTTACCCTTATAGGATTGCGTATCCTCTACCAACGTAATGTCTGACGCCCCCGAATCATCCGAGCGCGCCGCCGATCACCTGAAGGCCCGCCGGGACAAGCTCGACTCACTCCAGGCCGCCGGCGAGGACGCCTTCAAGGTGATGTTCGAACGATCCCACCTCATCGGAAACATCCCCGAACTGGTGCCGGATCTGGAACCGGGAGGCGAGAGCGACCTCAAAGTCCGCATCGGCGGGCGCCTGATGGCCTTCCGGCGCCAGGGCAAATTGGTGTTCGCCGATCTGGCGGACGCCTCCGGCAAAATACAACTGCTGGCTCAGGCCAACCGGCTGGGGGATCGCTTTGCCGGTTTGGACGATCTGGACATCGGCGACTGGGTGGGCGCCTGGGGTCCGGTCATCCGCACCAAACGCGGGGAGCTGTCCGTGGCTTTGGAGGGGTTCGACATCCTCACCAAGGGCCTGCGCCCCCTGCCGGAGAAATGGCACGGCCTAAAAGATGTCGAGGGCAGGTACCGCCAGCGCTACCTGGACCTCATTGCCAACCCAGAAGCCCGCACCGTGATGATGGCCCGTTCCAGCGCAATCGCATTCATCCGGACCTGGTTGCAGGAGCGGAGGTTCATCGAGGTCGAGACGCCCATGCTGCAGCCCATCCACGGGGGCGCCCTGGCCAAACCTTTCACCACCTATCACGAGGCCCTCAACATGAACCTGTTCCTGCGGGTCGCGCCGGAGCTTTACCTCAAACGCCTGGTGGTCGGCGGCGTGGAGCGGGTCTTCGAGGTCAACCGGAACTTCCGCAACGAAGGTGTTTCGGTGCGCCACAACCCGGAGTTCACCATGCTGGAGGCCTACCAGGCGTTCGCCGACTACAACGATATGGCGACCCTGCTGGAGGGCATGGTCTCGGAGGCCGCCCAGGCTACCTGCGGTTCCATGAAGGTCCCTTACCAGGGCGAAATTTTGGATCTCACGCCTCCGTTCCGCCGAGCCCGCCTGATCGATCTGGTCAGAGAGGCGGGTGCCGACCCGGACGGTGACCTGGTTGCCGACTGCCGTCGGCTGGGCGTCAAGGTGGACCCGAACTGGTCTTGGGGCAAGCTGCTGCTGGAGATCTACGAAAAGAAGGTTGAGCGCAATCTTCTGCAGCCGACCTTTGTCATGGACTACCCGAAAGAGGTCTCGCCCCTCGCCCGCAGTCACCGTAGTGACCCGAGGTTTACCGAACACCTGGACCTGGTGATCGCCGGTATGGAGGTCGGGGTGGCGTACTCGGAGTTGACCGATCCCATCGACCAGCGCAACCGCTTCGAAGCCCAGATCGACGACTCCGACGACGAAGCCCACGCCGTCGACGAGGATTTCCTGAAGGCGTTGGAGTACGGGATGCCCCCGACCGGGGGGTTGGGTTTCGGCATCGACCGGTTCCTCATGGTGTTGACCGATCAGGCATCCATCCGGGAGGTCATCCTGTTCCCGGCCCTGAGGCCCGAGGAGGGGGTAACCCCACCGGCTGCGCCGAAGGCACCCGGGGTCAAGGAAAACGGCACCGACCTGGATGGTCTGAAGGCCGCGATCAAAGCTTCGATACCGGAGATTGCAGAGGCCGTGGTGGCCGCCATGCCGGAAATCGGCGCCTCGGCCGCCCGCCGTGCCGCCGACGATGCCGCCCACCGGGCGGCTGAGACCCCGACCGCCGCCCGCTCTGCCGAGCGGCGAGCACCGCACGATCCCGGTGTAATTCCTCAATTGCTGGTGGTCGGCACGGGCAAGGTGGCGTCGTCACTGGCTCGCCTGGCCGAACGCAGCGGTTTTCACGTGAGGGTGGCGGCGGGGCCCGACGCCTACAGCGTGGGGGAGTTCGAGGGGGCGGATGAGGTAATAGTCACGCCCGAACCGCAGGACGTTGAGGCCCTACGGCCGGACGCCAGCACCTACGTGGCCATCTGTAGCGAGGTCAACGAATTCGCCGAGGAGGTCCTGCAAACTCTGATGGCCACCGATGTGCCCTACCTGGGCGTGATGCTCAAGAAGGGCAAGGCAGCCGGGGCGTTCAAGCGCCTGGGCAAGCTTGGATTCAGCGAGGCCCAGATTGCACGGGTCCGCATGCCGATCGGCCTGGCGCTGCGGAGCCAGAGCCCGGAGGAGATCGCCATCAGCATCCTGGCCGAGATAGTGAGCGTCCGCCGGGGAGGTCTGCAGTCCTCCTCAACGCCGGGTTAGGGATCCTGGGTTTAGCGGGGCACTAAGAGAATTCGGGTGCCGGCCACCCCTGGGCGGCAAGGGCAGCCTCCAGCTCATTCAGATCGGATGGGTCGATTGCGACCCGAAATGGCGGCGTTTTTGGCAAATTTAGGACCGAAAGTTGGGTCCTGGGCCCCAAACGGGATTCTCGCCGCCTGATCCGAACCCGCTCTGCGTTCTCCCGTTCCACCCGCATCGACCGGGGCCCGGCCTCCAGCGACAACACCTCCCGGGATACCGACAGTACCCAGCCCGGCCGGCTCGCGGCGTGAAGCCGCAGCTTCCACAAAACCAGATAGATCGGGAATCCCACGGCAAAAGCCTGGATCGCCGGCCGATAGAACGCCGCTCCGGCGAAAAGGAATGCGAACAGGAAGAACCCGCTGATGAACCTGCGGTTGACGGCGGCGGCAGTGCCGTGAGAGAAGGTGATTCGGTAGGGTTCGATCTCATGCATCGGGCCATTGTCGCAAGGCCTCGGCAACGAGTCGGGAATGAGAAGGCCTTTCTTTTAGTTAACGCTGTATCAACGTGGACCAACTAACATTGATACCAACAAGTCTTAGCCTGACCGTTCGCCGGATAATCATCGACCGCGGCGGCCGGCAAAGGCCTGAGTGAGCAAACCGGAAGAACTTCCCACTTATAGGGAGTCGCCACTCGGCCGATAATCCCCGTGATGGCGCTTTTCGCGTTTGTTACCGGGTGATTAGTACGCAGACCCGCGGTCTATAATCAGTGACGGAACCGACTATTTTAGCCTGATGGTTCCCGGGATGGAGTGATTGCCATGTTCGAAAGATTTACCGATAGAGCAAGACGAGTCGTCGTGCTTGCTCAGGAGGAAGCTAGGCTTCTCAACCACAACTACATCGGCACCGAGCACATCCTGCTTGGCCTCATCTCCGAAGGAGAGGGCGTAGCGGCCAAGGCTCTCGAGTCTCTCGGGGTTTCTTTGGACTCTGTCCGTTCCCAGGTTGAAGAGATCATCGGCACCGGTTCGTCTTCCCCCCAAGGGCACATTCCGTTTACCCCTCGGGCGAAGAAGGTCCTGGAGTTGTCGTTGCGGGAAGCCCTGCAGTTGGGCCACAACTACATCGGCACCGAGCACATCCTGCTCGGCCTCATCCGTGAAGGTGAAGGCGTTGCCGCCCAGGTGCTCCAAAAGCTCGGAGCCGACCTCGGTCGTGTCCGACAACAGGTCATTCAGCTCCTCAGCGGCTTCGGGCCGTCCCAGGAGAAGGGCTCGTCCGCCGGTGGCGCAGGAACCGGAGAAGGCGCCGCCTCACCCGGGGGATCTCCGATTCTGGACCAGTTCGGTCGTAACCTGACCGCCCTGGCCTCCGGCAACAAGTTGGACCCGACCATCGGCCGGGACAAGGAGATCGAGCGGGTCATGCAGGTCCTGAGTCGCCGGACCAAAAACAACCCGGTCCTGATCGGCGAGCCCGGGGTCGGCAAGACCGCGATCGTTGAGGGGTTGGCGACCAAGATCGTGGCCAACGAAGTTCCCCAGACGCTCAAGGGTAAGCAGATCTACACACTGGACCTGGGTGCCCTGGTTGCGGGCTCTCGCTACCGCGGTGACTTCGAGGAGCGCCTGAAGAAGGTCCTCAAGGAGATCCGCACCCGAGGCGACATTGTGCTGTTCATCGACGAGCTCCACACCCTGGTGGGTGCCGGTGCCGCCGAGGGCGCAATCGACGCCGCCTCGATCCTCAAGCCCATGCTGGCCCGAGGTGAGTTGCAGACCATCGGTGCCACCACGCTGGATGAGTACCGCAAACACCTGGAGAAGGATGCAGCACTCGAGCGGCGTTTCCAGCCGATCGTGGTGAATGAGCCCACCGTGGCCCACACCATCGAGATCCTCAAGGGCCTGCGGGACCGCTACGAAGCGCACCACCGGATCCAGATCACCGACCAGGCGCTGGTGGCTGCGGCCAACCTCGCCGACCGGTACATCTCGGACCGCTTCCTGCCGGACAAGGCAATCGACCTCATCGACGAGGCCGGTAGCCGGCTGCACATCCGGCGTGAGACCGCCCCTCCCGACCTTCGTGAGATGGACGAGGAGATCAGCAAGATCAAGCACCAAAAAGAAGAGGCCGTCGAGGCTCAGGACTACGAAAAGGCAGCCCGGCTGCGTGAAGAAGAAAAGCGCATGCAGGGCGAACGAGTGGTCATGCAGGCCAAGTGGCAGGACACCGAGAGCCAGGTCCTGGCCGAGGTGGGCGAGGAGGAGATCGCTGAGGTCCTCTCCATGTGGACCGGCATCCCGGTTTACAAGCTCACCGAGGAGGAGACCGCCAAGCTCATCAGGATGGAAGACGAGCTGCACAAGCGGATCGTCGACCAGACCGATGCGGTGCGGGCAGTCTCCCAGGCCATCCGTCGTACCAGGGCCGGCCTTAAGGACCCCAAGCGCCCGAGTGGTTCGTTCATCTTCCTGGGGCCGTCCGGTGTTGGTAAAACCGAACTCTCCAAGACGCTGGCCGAGTTCTTGTTCGGCGACGAGGAGGCGTTGATCCAGCTCGACATGTCCGAGTACATGGAGAAGCACACGGTCAGCCGTTTGATCGGGTCGCCTCCGGGTTACGTCGGGTTCGAGGAGGGTGGTCAGTTGACCGAGGCGGTCCGCCGCCGGCCCTTCAGCGTGGTTCTGTTCGATGAGATCGAGAAGGCTCACAACGACGTCTTCAACACTCTTCTGCAGATCCTCGAAGATGGGCGACTCACCGACTCGCAAGGTCACACCGTGGACTTCAAGAACACGGTGATCATCATGACCTCCAACCTGGGGACCCAGAACCTTCGCAAGACGGCGCTGGGCTTCGGGCAGGACAACTCGGACGTCACCTACGAGAAGATGAAAGAGAAGTTGATGCAGGAGCTGAAGCACGGCTTCCGCCCCGAGTTCTTGAACCGGGTCGACGACATCATCGTCTTCAAGGAGCTCAGCAAAGAGAACGTGCGGGAGATCGTGGACCTCATGTTCCGCCGGGTCAAGGAGCAGCTCAAGTCGCTGGATGTCACCATCGAGTTGACCGACGCGGCCAAGGACATGCTGGCGGATCAGGGCTACGACGCCCAGTTGGGGGCCCGGCCGCTGCGCCGTGCCATCCAGCGCCTGGTTGAAGATCCGCTGTCCGAGAAGATCCTGTGGAAGGAGTTCTCGGCAGGTCAGCAGATCCT
>JAJCYE010000093.1 GCA_029263075.1 Actinomycetes bacterium | reverse complement strand
TGCCCAGCAGGGTCACGGTGATGATGATTGCCACTGCGATCAGGCCGACAAGCAGGCCGTACTCAACGGCGGCGGCGCCGTCCTCACGGTCCTTGAGCGATCCGATTACGTACTGAAGCCAAAGTTGCATTGCAACCATGTGTCTCACTTCCTTTCGCTTGGTGCTGCCCTTAACTGCTTGAGAATGTTTCTGAACACTTGTGTGCGTTAAGTGGTTCGACCGGCTGCCGGTTTCTCCGGGGGCGGTGTCCCCAGCGGAGAGGCCGGTTGCTGCGATGCCTACTTATCGGCCGTTCCCGGCATTGATTAAAAGGTTCTTGCGAAAACTTCGAGTAAGACCTAAAGCGTTGAACTCCAGGAGGCCTGGAAATGGGCGGTCGGCCGGGCGGGAGCCCAGGGCAGACCCGGACCCAAAGAAAGGAGCCGGCCCTCCTGTCGGGGGGCCGGCTCCTGGGCTTGTCGGGTGGCTTAGGTAACCGGGGGGTCCGGCAGGCGGGTGGCCACGGTGTTGAACAGGTCGTTCAACTTGCTACCCAGCAGCGTCACGGTGATGATGATTGCCACTGCGATCAAGCCGACAAGCAGGCCGTACTCAACGGCGGCGGCGCCGTCCTCACGGTCCTTGAGCGATCCGATTACGTACTGAAGCCAAAGTTGCATTGCGACCATTTCGACCACTTTCCTTTCCTTCGGTGACCCAGTGCTCTAAAGCTGTTCCAAAACCCTGTTTTGGTCGCTGCGGTTCTCCGGTCGCGTCCGTGGGGACCGTTCCGAACTCCTGCGACGCCATGAATATCGGCGGGTCCGCCGGTTTCTTAAAGCGTTTTTTTCGACCTCGTTTCCGTTCGGGTGACCCGGACGCCGCGGATCCGTCCTTAACTAGAGCCGGATACTGCCGATACAAGCGCGGGCCGGAGAAGGACCGGAAAAGGGGGCTTGGATGACTGCTGTTCAATCCGACGCGGTGTCCACCGCGGGGTTCTTTACCCGACGCCGCCTGCGCTACGGATTGATCGCGAGCGCCACTCTGTGGGTCACCTACCTGATCAGCGTGTTGATGGGTCCCGGGCATATGGACCTGGCAGACCAGGCCGTCGGCAACGACTTCTCTCAGTTCTACGCCGCCGGGGTAACCATCCGGTCGGGCGACTCGGCGCAGCTATACGACATGCGCTACCAGTTCGAGCTGGAGCAAGAGATCCTCGGCCCCCCGTGGGAGGGGTTTCACGCCTTTTTGACCCCCCCGTTTCACGCCTGGGTCTATGTGCCGTTCACCCATCTTCCCTATGAGGCAGCGGTCGCCGCCTGGTCGGTTCTGGGTTTTGTCCTGTTGTACGCGTCGATCCGGCTCATCGGAGCCGACGCCCGCAAAGTTCTTCCGTGGGCCATCTCCTTCTTCCCGTTCTTCGCCACCATAAGTTTTGGTCAGAACGCCATGTTGAGCATGGTCATCCTGGCCGCCGCCTACGCTCTGTGGCGCCGTCGCCGGCTGGTCCTTGCCGGGCTCGTCCTCAGCCTGATCCTGTACAAACCGCAGTTGGCGTTGGGGGTCCTGGCCCTATGGGGCCTGCAGTGGCGCCGGGACTGGCGGGCATTGGGGGGCTTTGCCCTGGGTTCGTTGTTGACCGGCGCCTTCAGCTGGTTGGTGATGGGAGAGGCAACTCGTTCCTATCTGGACTTTTCCCGGGAGGTGATCCCGAATCTGGCGACCTGGAGCAACCCTTCGGTCTGGCATATGCACACCTTCCGGGCGTTCTTCGAACTGCTGATCGGCGCCGGGACGCCGGCGAACCTTCTCGGCTTGCTTGTGGGGCTGGGATCTTTGGTCGGTTTTATAGGGTTCTGGCGCAAGTACCGGAGCGAGCCGGCCATGACCTTTGCCGCCGCGGTGGTGCTTACCATGCTGGTCACCCCGCACGGGCTGGTCTACGACTGGGTGCTCTTTTTGATCCCGGCCATCCTGCTCTGGGAGCGGGATCTGCTGGACCGGGGCTGGTTGACGAAGGCTTACGTCGTTGTCTGGTTCACCATTTGGTTCGCCGGGCCGATCACCCGGTTCGAACTGCTTTTCTCCGACCACGTCATTCAATTGAGCATGCCGATCCTGGCGGCAACGGTGGTGGTCCTGTGGCGCAAATTGATGTCCGTGCCGGTGGGACCCGAACCGGCAGACCCGGACCCGTTTAGGAGGCGCCGGCCCATAGTTAACGCCTAGATCGGGAGGCGAAATAGACTGGCTGTTCGGACCCCATTTGATTTCTAGGAGATAGTTAATGGCCAAACACGCTACTTTTGTCACTTCCGAGGGCGCTATCAAGGTAAAGCTGCTGCCCGAGCACGCTCCCAAAACGGTTGCCAACTTCGTCGACCTTGCGACCGGCGCCAAGGAGTGGAGGCACCCGCGGACCGGCGAAACCCGCAACGATTCCCTCTACGCCGGAACGATTTTTCACCGGGTTATCCCTAACTTCATGATTCAGGGCGGCGATCCTCTCGGTACCGGCACCGGCGGCCCCGGCTACAAGTTCGAGGACGAGGTAGACGGCGGTCCCTCCTTCGACGGACCCGGTTATCTGGCCATGGCCAACTCGGGTCCCGGCACCAACGGAAGCCAGTTCTTTATCACCACGGCCAACACCTCGTGGCTGACCGGCAAACACACCATCTTCGGCGTTGTGGTTGAAGGCCAGGAAATTGCCGATGCCATCTCCAAGGTAGCTACCCGATCGGGTGATCGCCCCCTGAAGGATGTTGTCCTGGAAGAAGTGAAAATCGAGGACGAGTAGCCTCAGCCCGGCAGAACCAGCTTCTCCAGCTTCTCCAAAAGCTCCTCCGTCCCGGCAGCAAGAGTCATCGGGCCGTGGGTCCGGGCCACGCCGCCGGCATCGTTCACCAGAGCGATGCCGGCGCTGATGTCCCAGTGCTGGACGCCCTCTTCATAAAATCCGTCGAGCCGCCCGCACGCCACCCAGGCGAGATCAAGGGCGCAGGATCCCGCCCGGCGGATATCTCGGACCACGGGCAGCAGGTTGGCCACAATGGCCGCCTGCCGGGCCCGGGTCTCGGCCGAGTAGGCAAAACCGGTCCCTATCAATGAGTCTGCCAGGTCGGTTTTACGGCTCGGCGTGAGAAGCGTGGAATCGGCGAAGGTCTCCCCCCGGCTCGGGTCGTGAATCACCCCCAAGCGCTCTGAACCCTCGACGCCGATCGAGACGCACCAGTGTGGGAATCCGTATGTGTAGTTGACGGTTCCATCCAGCGGGTCGACCACCCACCGGATCCCGGTGCTTCCGGGGTTGCCGGAGCCTTCTTCGGCGATGATCGCATCATCGGGCCGGAGGGCGCGCAGCCTTGAGACAATGTGGCTTTCGGCCGCCCGGTCGGCCTCGGTGACCAGGTCGGTGGGGGTCGACTTGGACGTTGTGACGCCCCCCTTCCCCATGCTCATCAGGATCTCGCCCGCCTCGGTTGCCAGCTCTACCGCCAGCTCGGTGAGCTCCTGTCGAAGACCCAACTAGCCGCGGTCCGAGAGGAAGGCCAAGAGCACTTCCCGCTGCGGGTTGTCGAGATTCGGATCGACCAACACGATGCTCTGCCAGGTCCCAAGGGAGACTTCGCCGCCAAAGACCGGCAACGTCAGGGTGGGGCAGATAAAGGCGGGGAGGACGTGGTCCCCGCCGTGACCGGGTGAGCCGTGCGAGTGCACGTAGCGGATGTCGCGGGGCAACAGTTGGTCAAGACGCGCCCACAGGTCCTCTTCGCTTCCCGATCCCAGTTCCATGAGTACCAGTCCGGCTGTGGCGTGGGGAACCGATACGTTGATCAATCCATCTCCCAGTTGGCGGGCGAACGAACGGATCTGTGGAGTGAGGTCGGTCAGGGATCGGTTGTGACCGGTGTCGATGTTCAAACGGGCGGTCCTCATGGCGGCCAGTGTAAGCGTGGAGCGCCCCCGGCGCCGAACCCGAGGATGTCCACTAAGCTGGGTCGATGGAGTACGTGCGCCTAGGCAGTACCGGCGTCATGGTCAGCCCGTTGTGCCTGGGCACCATGATGTTCGGCCAACTGGGCAACCCGGACCACGACGAGAGCATCGAGGTCATTCACGCCGCGCTTGATGCCGGCATCAACTTTGTCGACACGGCCAACATCTACTCCGACGGTGAGTCCGAGGAGATCGTCGGCAAAGCCTTAAAAGGCCGCAACCGGGACGACGTGGTGTTGGCAACCAAATTCCACTTCCCGATGGGGGAGGACCCGAACCGGCGGGGGAACTCCAAAAAACACATTTTCCGGGCGGTGGAGGACTCCTTGCGCCGCCTGGGGACCGACTACATCGACCTCTACCAGGTTCACCGGCCCGACCCGCTGACCGACATTGCGGAAACCCTCGGCGCCCTGACCGAACTGGTGCGCCAGGGCAAGGTTCGGTACATCGGCTCCACAACCTTTCCGGCGGGCGACTTGATCGAAGCCCAGTGGGTGGCGGCGGATCGGCACCTGGAGCGATTCGTCTGCGAACAGCCTCCGTACTCGATATTGGTCCGTAACATCGAGAGGACGGCGCTGGCCGCAGCCCAAAAGTACGGGATGGGCGTAATCGTGTGGAGCCCGCTGGCCGGCGGGTGGCTATCGGGGAAATTTCGTGCGGGCAGACCGGTGGAGAAGACCGGGAGGGCGGAGCGGATCCCCGCTCGGTTCGATGAATCGCTGCCCGGTAACCGCCGCAAGTACGAGGTCATCGAGGTGCTGATGGACCTTGCCGGCAAGGAGGGCATATCGCTGGTGGAGTTGGCTGTGGCGTGGGTGCTCGAGCACCCGGCCGTCACCAGTGCCATCATCGGGCCGCGCACCCTGGATCACCTAACGGGCCAGCTCCGGGCCGCCGAGATCAAGCTGTCGACCGAGACTCTGGACGCCATCGACGAACTGGTGCCGCCCGGTGTCACGCTCAACCCGGCCGATAACGGGTACGAGCCGGTGTGGCTGGAGCCGCGTTACCGCCGCCGCGGTTAACCCTGCCCCGCCCGGGCGCCTGAATCGACGGACCCGAAGAAGGTCACGTAAACGGAAGCCATCAAGATGGCAAACGTGATGAGGTCCGGCACCACCCTCATAGTGATCAGGATGGTCAGATGGAAGCCGATACCTACGAAGAACGCCAAGGGGCGTAGCCGGCGGTTCCAGAATGCCACCGCCAGGAAGGCCTCGGTTCCCACCGACGCCAGCGCCAGAAGGGTGAACACCCACGCGGGCAGCGCGTCGATCCCCGGGACCTGTAGTTGGACCCGAAGAACCAGTCCGGACAGGTAGACCAGGTTCAACTTGGCTGCCGCCGCAAACCCATAGACAAGGCTTAGCTGAATCCGCATCAGGATGACCGGCCAGGCGGGAATTGAACCCACTCTGTTGCGGCGCCGGGATTCCAAAGACAGGCCGGCCGCGCTGTCGGCCAGCGTCAACAACAGGGTGAGGATGGTCAGTAGATACAGATGGTTGCTGTACAACTGGTAGTCGAGGACGAGCACGTAGGTCATTAGTCCCAACAGCACCGGACCCGCCACCCGGACCCGCACCCCGAAACAAAAGGCCAGGGCGGCCGCCAGCCAGACTCCCAAAAAGATGTTCACCCAGGCAGGGGATAGCGCCGGCAACGCCTCCAGCCGGGGAAGTTTCAAAAGGTCTGGGTCGGCGAGTTGGTTCAGTTCGGATCGGACCTCAAACGCCTCGATGATTGCAGCCACCCCCACGCCGATCCGGGCCAGTCCGACGGGGATCGGGTCGGCCCGCAGGTCGGGCAGACGCTTGAGGGTCTCTACCGCTTGCACGGGTAACTTTCGGCGGTCCCCGCCAGCGGGTTGCTGGCGACCACCTCAGCGGCCCTGGGCATCTTTTCGCAGATCAGATCGGGCAGGTACCGGCGGTAATCGACCTCGGATCGGTAACGCAGGACGTAGTGGCCGGGATCGGCGGTTTCGGTGGAGCCGTCGGAAAACCGGATTTCGTAGTGGTGGCCCGACACGGCGGAGTACATCTGCCAACCGAAGGGCCTGTTGGCCGGATTCGGCAACAATCGAAGCGGAATCAGGACGCCCAGGGCCACGAATGCCACGCAGAAGGCGATGACCGCCCGGCGGACGAGTCGGCGGTCCGGCGAGGCAATCCCATCGACAGTTGTATCGCTCACGACCTCGACCCCCGCACAAAACCGGTTCTCCGCTCTATCGGCCCGATCGGCGGAGGCTTTAAGCCCAAGTCTGACCGCGTGGTCACTCGGAAGCTTCGAGGAGGTCTTTGACGGCCTGCCGGCGAATTTTGCCCGAAGCCGTCCTGGGGATCTCGGAGACGATGAGGATGCGCTTGGGTGCCTTGTATCCGGCCAGCCGGCCGACCAAAAAGGCCTTGAGTTCACGCAAAGTGGGCGCCGCCTGGTCCCTGGGGACCACCAGTGCGGCGACCGCGTGCCCCCAACGGTAGTCGGCTACCCCGGCCACGGCCACGTCCGCCACCCCCGGGTGGGCCAAAAGATGGGTCTCTACCTCTTCCGAAGACACGTTTTCGCCGCCGGTGAGGATCATTTCGTCCAGCCGGCCCAACACCTCCAGGGCACCGTTCTGCCCGATCCGTCCCCGGTCGGCGGTGTTGAGCCAGCCGTGTTGATCCAGGGCCTCCGCGGTCAGTTCGGGTCTCAGCCGGTATCCCCGCATCAACATTGGTCCACGGATGAGGATGCGTTCGTCCTCGACCCTGAATTCGGCCCCCTTCAGCGGGACGCCGTCGAAGTTGCACCCCCCGCAGGTCTCGGTCAGGCCATAGGTTTGGACAACCCGGATGCCTGCGGCTTCGGCCCGCCCGGCGAGTGCATCGGAAAGCCGGGATCCGCCGACCAACACAACCGAGTAGCGAGCCAGGTCCACCCCGGCGTCCAGGAGACCGAGCAGGGTGGTGGGGACCAATGAGATCAACGTGGCTTCTTGCTCGCCCGCGATGGCCTGCGGGTCGAAACGATCGTGGATCACCGGCATATTTCCCGATAAGCGGGAGCGGACCAGGATGCCCAGCCCGGCGATGTGGCTGATTGGGAGAACGCTGAGCCAGCGTTCTTCCCCTCCCACGCCGAGTTGGGCGACGCAGGCCCGGGCGGACCAGTCGAGGGCTGAGGAGGTCAACTCGACGCCTTTGGGGCGGCCCGAAGAACCCGATGTGGCCACAACGAGCGCCACCTCTCCATCAACCGGAAGGCCGCCTGCCAGTCGGGTAGGGCCCGTTTCGTCCTCGATTGCATCGGGCTTCAACTCGGCCAGCATTGCGCCAACTTCGGAGTCGGATGCCCCCGGACTGAGGGGCAGGACCGCGAATCCTTCGTCCCACAGCTCGATCAGCCGGGCGGCCAAGCGTTGGTTTGGGTAGCGTAGGGCTATTAGGCGGCGGTCGCTCATCGGATCCTGTCGACGGGGATCTTCCAGGATAGAGTGACTATGTCTGATACATTACTCCAACGATTCGAGTTATCACTCAGGAGTTCGTGCATGACTTTACAAAACCAGCCCACCGGCCCCCGGGACTCAAATGACGAAGGCGGAGCCGCGGCGGCCGGAGGCCGCGCGAGCAGCTTTGCGTGGGTGCCGTCCGGCGACTTCGAAGACATCCTGTACGAGACCTTCGAGGGCATAGCCAAGATCACCATCAACCGCCCTGAAGTCCGCAACGCGTTTCGTCCCAAGACGGTGTTCGAGCTGATCAGGGCTTTTGATATGGCACGCGATGACCCCAAGGTGGGGGTCGTGGTCCTTACCGGCGCCGGACCCCTGGCCTTTTGTTCCGGCGGCGACCAGAGGGTCCGCATCGACGACGGGTACTCCGACGACCACGGAGTTGGGAGGCTCAACGTTCTCGACCTGCAGGTGCAGATCCGCCGGCTCCCGAAACCCGTGATCGCCATGGTCGCGGGCTACGCCATCGGCGGGGGCCACGTCCTCCATGTGGTGTGCGATCTGACCATAGCCGCCGACAACGCCAGGTTCGGCCAGACCGGCCCGCGGGTAGGCTCGTTCGACGGGGGCTACGGCGCCGGGCTCCTTGCTCGCATGGTCGGGCAAAAAAAGGCCAAGGAGATCTGGTTCCTGTGCGATCAATACGATGCCCAGGAGGCCCTCGATATGGGCCTTGTCAACAAGGTGGTGCCGCTGGCGGAATTGGAGTCGGTCACCGTTGAATGGTGCCGCAAGATCCTGGCCAAAAGTCCCCTCTCGCTAAGGCTGCTCAAATCCGCGTTCAACGCCGACACCGACGGGCTGGCGGGTGTCCAGCAGCTCGCCGGGGACGCAACACTGCTTTACTACATGAGTGAAGAAGCGCAGGAGGGCCGTGATTCGTACCTGGAGAAACGCCCCCCCGACTTCGGCAAATTCCCCCGCCGCCCCTAGGCGTCGATGAATAAGAAGAGCTACTGGGTAGAGGCGGCCCGGCCGAGGACTCTGGTGGCCGGGATAGTCCCCGTGCTGGTGGGAACAGCGGCGGCCGGGCGACTTTCCCCTCCCCGGTTCTTGGGCTCGCTGGTGGTTGCAGTCTTCATGCAGATCGGGGTCAACTTCGCCAACGATTACTTCGACGCGGTCAAGGGTGTCGACACCCACGAACGTCTTGGGCCTCGCCGGCTGACGTCGTCCGGCTTGATCTCGCCCGAAGCGATGCGAAACGCGATGGCCGGCAGTTTTGCGGTGGCTCTGTTGGCCGGGTTGGGCCTGGCGGCGGCCGCCGGTTGGGAGTTGGCGGCGGTCGGAGCGGTCAGCCTGTTGGCCGCCCTCGGCTACAGCGGCGGGCCGTTCCCCTATGGATCGCGCGGGTTGGGTGAAGTCTTCGTATTCATCTTTTTCGGGGTGGTTGCCACCGTGGGTTCGGCCTACGTCCAGATAGAGGAGGTGTCCGCCCTGGCGTTGTGGGCGTCCGTGCCGGTGGGCTTCTTGGCGTCAGCGATCCTGGTGGCCAACAACCTGAGGGATATCCCTACCGATTCGCGCACCGACAAGAGGACTTTGGCCGTCATCCTGGGCGACTCCCGCACCCGCCTGGCGTTCAAGACTCTGATAGTGGCCTCCTTCGGGGCGCTGGGGTTGATCGCCCTTGGCGGCGGCGGGGTCTGGGTGCTGCTGCCGCTGCTTTCGTTTCCCCTGGCGGTCCCAGTGCTTCGCAGGGTATCGACCGACAGCGGCCGGGAACTCATCGGGGTACTGGTGGGAACCGCCAAACTTCAGCTGGCGTTCGGGCTTCTTCTCACCCTGGGCTTGTGGGTGTGAGCGGTTTCCGGTTCGCCCCGACGGGCGAACCCCTGGGTCTTAGCTGGCGCTACTTCGACATCCCGCTGAAGGTTCCTTTCCGCGGTCAGACGCGCCGCCAGGGAGCCGTGATCCTTGGGCCTTTCGGCTGGGGGGAGTGTTCACCGTTCCCGGGATTCGGGGAGGCTGATCGTGACATTGCGGTCAAGTCCGCCTACGAGTCGGCGTTCGAGGCGTGGCCGGATCCGGTGCGGGAATGGATTCCTGTGCACGTAACGATCCCTGCTCTTGGCCCGCAGGAAGCGGCCGCGCTGGTCCGGGAGTCCGGCTGTTCGGCGGCGAAGGTGAAGGTCGCCGAAGGTGACGACGACGAGCGCGTAGCCGCGGTCCGGGAGGCTTTGGGTCCGGCAGGACGGCTTGTGGTGGACGCCAACGGCGGGTGGGGCGTCGATGAGGCGATCCGTCGTATCCGGTCCTTCTACCGCTACTCGGTGGATCTGGTGGAGCAGCCCGTCCGGGGAATCCTGGAGATGGCCAAGGTGCGAAGGTCGGTCGATGTGCCGATTGCCGCCGACGAACTCGCGTACTCAGCGGCCTCGATCCGGCGGCTGGTCAAACTCGAAGCCGCCGATGTGCTGGTGATCAAGGTCCAGTGCCTGGGCGGGGTCCCGCAGGCGTTGCGGGTTATTGAGGATTCGGGTCTGCCGGCCATTGTGTCCAACCTGCTGGAGACCTCGGTGGGGATTTCCGCCGGCGTGGCCCTGGCGGCGGCGTTACCCGAACTGAATTACCCGTGCGGGCTGGGCACTGCTTCGCTCCTGGCCGGGGACCTGGTGGAGGACCGGATGATCCCGCAGGGCGGGCGAATCAAGATTCGCCGGCCGCCGGTGGAGCCGGCGATGCTGGAGAAGTACGCCGACCGGGAGCCCCGGTGGGCCGGCTCCTTTTTGACCTGGAGTGAGTCCGGGGGCCTGGTAGAACCATGAAGACCGCCGAGAACGCCGGACAGGCCCTGGCCACGGTTCTGGTGGACGAGCTGATCCGGTCCGGCATGACCCATGCCTGCCTGGGCCCCGGATCCCGATCGACGCCGATTGCCCTGGCGCTCGACGGTCGTCCGGAGATCAGCCTGCACGTCTGCGTCGACGAGCGGTCGGCGGCATTTATGGCTTTGGGGCTGGCGAAGGCCGGTGGATTGCCCGCCGCAGTGGTGACCACGTCGGGAACGGCGACGGCAAACCTTTACCCCGCAGTGATCGAAGCGTCGCACGCCCAGGTCCCCATGATTGTGCTCACCGCGGACCGGCCGCCGGAACTCCGCGATACCGGCGCCGGACAGACCATCGACCAGATCAAGATCTACGGAGACGCAGTCCGGTGGTTCGTAGAGGTGGGCGTGGCCGAGGCGCGGGAGGAGTCGGTGGGCTACTGGCGTTCGGTTGCCTGCCGGGCATTTGCCGTGAGCCGCTGGCCGGTTGCGGGACCGGTTCACCTGAACCTGGCTTTCCGGAACCCCCTGATACCGGTGGGAGATCCGGCCGGGTTTGCCTACCCGCTCGACGGGCGCGACGGGGGGGTGGCTTGGACGGTGGAGACCCACTCTCCTTTGGCTCCGTCCGCCGAAGACATCGAACGGCTGATCGACCAGATCGAGGGGACCGAGCGGGGCGTCATTGCCGCGGGCACCGGCCTGCATGATTCGCAGCCCATCCTGGAGGCGGCACGCAAGGCCGCCTGGCCGGTACTGGCCGAGGCGACCTCGAACGTGCGCACCGGCCCCCCGGCCATCTCCACATTCGAAGCGTTGTTGCGTAGTCCCGACTTCGCCGGTGCCCACCGCCCGGATCTGGTGATCCGTGTCGGCAATCTGGGGACCTCGCCGAGCCTGGCTGCCCTGTTGGATTCGTCGGTCCGGCAGATCTCGGTTGATCCCAGCGCCTGGCTGGATCCTGCCCGGGCACTGTCGTGGATGGTGCGGGCGGACCCGGGGGAAGTCTTCGGCGCCCTGGCGTCCGGTCTTGCGCAGCGCCCCCACTCCGAGTGGTTGGGCGAATGGGAAGACGCGGAGTTGCGGGCGCGATCCGCCCTGGACGGGCTGCTGGACACCTCCGGCATAACCGAACCCGGGATTGCCCGGGATCTTGCCGGGTGCCTACCGGATGGATCGGTTCTCTACGTGGGATCCAGCATGCCCATTCGCGACCTGGACTGGTTTATGCGAACACGGTCCGGGATTGAGATCCTTGCGAACCGTGGCGCGAACGGGATTGACGGATACGCCTCCTCCGTCCTAGGAGCTGCGATTTCACATTCCGGGCCAGTTGTTGGGCTGAGCGGCGACCTTTCGCTGCTCCACGATCAGAACGGGTTGCTCCAGGCATCAAAGGGCTCCATCGACGTGGTGTTCGTTGTGGTGAACAACGATGGGGGAGGCATATTTTCTTTCCTGCCCCAGGCCGGTCAGCAAGGATTTGAACGATTGTTCGGGACCCCCCACGGGTGTGACCTTTCGAAGCTGGCGGGGTTCTACAACTGCAGCTATCAACTGATTCATAATCCCTCCGAGTTGGCGCCGGCAGTACTGCAGGCGGTGGGACGGGGCGGGGCACACCTGATCGAGGCGAGGTCCGACCGCGGCCTGAATGTCTCCTTCCACCGAAAGGCGTGGGAGCTGGTGGAGGAGTCGCTCGGGCACCGTTGAGGCAGCGGTTATCTAGGACTTGGACGGTGTCAGATTCAAATCGGCAGGTGGGCTTAGAACGTGTTGCTCACTGTAAGTAGTCAGAATTGTATCAAAGTAATCACGTTCTGCGCGAGAAAACTTTTAAGAAGTTGCCCGAAGGTGCCGATAGGAACTGATTCGGCGCCTGTTCGTTCGGACTTAGTGGGCCCTCTCAGCGGGGACTGAGAGCCTGAAAAAGGTCCCGACCGGGGTGTCGGCAAACTCGGCGTCCGGGAACAAAGCTCCAATTAGTTCGGCGCTGAGGGCGATCATGTGCTCCTCGGTGGTGGCCTCCGGCCCGCGGGCTACCGACTCCATCAATTCGGTCCTTCGATGCCCGTTGACCTCGAAGGTAAGGGATCCGCCGCCCGGGATGGCTGCTACTCGGATGGGCTCGGGCGACTCACCCTTCGAGTGGGTGATGGCGCTGGCGCATGCTTCCGTCAGGGCTATCTTGACGTCCTCGACGTCGGAGGCATCGGCACCGAAATGCCGGGCGGCCGCAGCGGCGAAGATCCGGATTGTGCTGACGTGACCCGCCTCGGCGGGAACCGTGATGCTTAACAAGACCTTGGAGGGCTCCGAAATCAGGACGGGTTGCCGGCGGCGGCTTTGTCGACCGAGTCGTAGATGTTGAACACCCGGTCCAGGCCGGTGATTGTCAACACTCGCTCCACCGACGAGGTCGGCGAGATCAGAACCAGCGACCCCCCGTGTTCCTTGGAGCGCCTCAGCCCCGAGATAAGAACCGCCAGGCCACTGGAGTCCATGAACTCAACGCCTGCGAGGTCTACGGCAAGGTTGTAGTTGCCCTGCTGGACCTGCTCGATGAGGTGCTCGCGCAGGCCGGCTGCGTTGGAAAGGTCAACTTCGCCCTCCACCCTTACGACGACCCAAGAGTCCTGTGAAGTGGAATCGATTGATAGTTGAATGACGACCCCCTGGGTGAAGACCTACGGATGATTCCGCACCGCTAGTATATGTCTCACCATCCTCGACAGTTCGGAGACCTTTTTTGGCCGGAAACATCATTGTGTCTCTGCCTGCCCAGCCCGAGT
>JAJCYE010000092.1 GCA_029263075.1 Actinomycetes bacterium | reverse complement strand
ACGTTCTTGTCGTTGGAGGCAACAGCTATCTTCGACCGGTGTCCCGGCTCACGAGCAACCTGCTTGATCTCCACCAAGCCGTCCAGAATCTCGGGCACCTCAAGTTCGAAGAGTTTGCGGATCAGATTGGGGTGGGTACGGGAGCAGACGATCTGGGGGCCCTTGGGCGAACGCCGGACTTCCACGATGTAGGCCTTGACCCGTGATCCGTGATCGTAGCGTTCTCCCGGAACCTGCTCCTGCTGCGGCAGTAGGGCCTCCACGCCCTTGCCCAGGTCGAGCAGCACGTAGCGGGGGTCGGCCTGCTGGACGATCGCAGTAACGATGTCGCCCTCACGGCCGGAGTACTCGCCGTAGGTCACCTCGCGCTCCGCCTCACGAATTCTCTGCAGGATGACCTGTTTGGCGGTCTGGGCCGCGATACGACCGAAGTCGGGTGGCGTGGCCTCCCACTCCTTGATCACCTTAAATTCGCCGGATTCCTCTATTTCTTCGACTTCCTGGGCGTAGACAACGACTTCGCCCGACTGGCGGTCGATGGCTACCCGGGCTTCGGGGGCGGCGGCTTCCGGGGACCTCTTGTACGCGGCGGCAAGTGCCTGTTCGAGAGCTACAACAACGCTATCGAACGCGATGCCCTTCTCGCGCTCAACCAGACGAAGAGCATCCATATCGATCGGATTCATCTAACCTCTTCCCTCTAACGACTTCTTCTTACGGCGACGCGGCATCTCGTCGCCCTCATCAATCTGGATCTGTTCCGCTCGCTTGAGCTCTTCATCCCAGTCCACCCAAAGGTGCGCTTTTTTCACGACTTCGTACGGAATTTCGACGAAACCTCGGTCACGCAGGTCAAGGGTGAATGTGTCGCTTCCGGCGGCGCTGATGGGTCCACGGAACTGGTTCCTTCCATCCACCAGTTCACGGCACACCACCTTGATCTCCCGGCCGGAAAATCTGGTGTAGTCGGCCGGTCTCATCAGCGGCCTCTCCAGACCCGCCGAGGAAACTTCGAGCATGTAGCTGCCCTCGATGAGGTCCTCGTCCTCGTCCAGAGCGTCGGAAAGATCCTTGGAAACTTCGGTAATCAGTTCGAAATCAACTTCACCATCACGATCGACGATCACCTCGAGCGTGATGGCTTTGCCGGACCGTCCGAAGCGGACATCCACCAACTCCACCTTCTGGCGATCGGCAACTGATTGGCAGATGGCAGCAACCTGTGGGCTGACTTCAAGCCGGGCCAAAAGCCACCTCCTTAAATTGTCACCCCGAGCGCAAAAATCCCCGTCTGGGAGCGCCGCCAAACCAGCCGAACCGCTCTGGGGAGCCGGTCCTTCCGAACTTCAACCTGCTCCGAAAAACCAAAAATGGGCCGGAAGCCCACTTTTTGAAAAAAACTGTTGGCGCTCAAGAACGCTTTTGAAACTCTGCTCAAAAAAGTATAAGGCAATACCGGATCGCGGCAATCGGAAGACGTCGATCTGAGGCTCGTTTTTGTCCCGCCTTGTTATCAAAGGACAAAGATGATTTTCCGGACCCGTTTCCAGTAGCCTACGCAAGCACTTTTTCGCATTAATTCATCGCGCCCGGGAGGGTCCGATGACGTCCCCATTTCATGGGGTAAATCCTTTAAGGAGGTCGAAAGTGGCGGAGGACCGGAAGTTGACGGTTGGGGTGCCAACCGAAACCTTCCCGGGCGAGGCCAGGGTGGCCTTGGTACCGGGTGTTCTACAGGCTTTGTCAAAAGCCGGGATCGACACGATCGTGGAATCCGGCGCCGGTGTGGCGGCCGGTTTCCCCGACTCCCAATTCGAAGACAAGGGAGCCAAAATCGGAAGCCGAGCCGATGTCTTCGATGCGGACATTGTGGTTCAGGTTCAGACGTTCGGTTCCAACCCGAACGAAGGCCGGAGTGATCTGGCGCTCATGAAAAAAGACCAGGTGGTCCTGGGCTTTACCGACCCCCTCGGCAACGCCGCCGGGGTGAAGGAGATGGCCGGCACCGGAGCGACCATCCTGTCGGTTGAACTCATGCCCCGAATCACCCGTGCACAGAGCATGGACGTGCTCTCGTCCCAGGCGACGGTCGGCGGCTACAAGGCAGTTGTTCTTGCCGCCGCGACGATGCCGAAGATGTTTCCCATGTTGACCACCGCCGCCGGGACCATCCGCCCGGCCAAGGTGTTCGTCATCGGGGCCGGCGTGGCGGGCCTACAGGCCATCGCCACCGCCAAACGTTTGGGGGCGGTTGTCCAGGCCTACGACGTCCGGGCTGCGGTTAAAGAGCAGGTCGTATCGGTGGGAGCCAAGTTCGTGGAGATGGAGATCGACTCCGCCGACGCCGAGGACAAGGGTGGCTACGCCAAAGAAATGGGTGAGGACTTCCTGCGCAAGCAGCGCGAACTCATGACCAGCGTGGTCGAGAACATCGATGTGGTGATCACCACCGCGGCCATCCCGGGCAAAAGGTCGCCGGTACTGATTACCGCCGAGATGGTGGGCAAAATGCAGCCGGGTTCGGTCATCGTCGACCTCGCCGCAGAGCGCGGCGGCAACTGTGAGCTGACCAAGGCGGACGAGACGATTGTGGTCAACGGCGTCACCATCATGGGCCCCACCAACCTGCCTGCGACGGTTCCGTTTCACGCCAGCTCGATGTACGCAAAAAACCTCGTTACCTTCTTGACCCACCTCATCAAGGACGGCGCCTTCAAGTGGGACATGGAAGATCAGATCACCAACGAGACACTGCTGGCCAGGGGTGGCGAGGTAGTCCTCCCCCGGCTCCGCGAAGCATTGGGTCTGGGCTCTTCCGACCCCGCTGCCGCTCCCGAGGGAACGGCAGATTTGAAAGTGGCTCCGACCGAGGGCAACTCGAACGGCGCAGCCAAACCTGAGAACGCAACCACCTAATCCCAGTCGAACTAATCCCAGTCGAACTCTTCGTAGGGGGAAATCGCTTCCATGGATGATTCGCTAACTAACAGTCTGTACGTCTTCGTACTGGCTGCCTTCCTCGGATACCAGGTGATCAGCCGGGTGTCTGTACTTCTGCACACCCCGCTTATGTCGTTGACCAACGCCATCGCCGCCATCTCGCTGGTTGGTTCATTGATCCTGGCCGGCTCCGCTCAGGCGCCGTATGCCACGGTTATGGGCGCAGTGGCGGTTGCAGCTTCCTTCGCCAACGTGGTCGGCGGATTCCTGATCACCGACCGCATGCTGAAGATGTTCAAGACCAGGGAGCCCGCCAAATGAGCCTTCTCGCAACTGTCGCCGAGGAGGCGGTCTCGGGTCGAACCACGGTGGAGAACTTCATCGACTTCGCCTACCTGATCTCGGCAATCGGGTTCATCATGTCGCTGAAGTGGCTCAGCCACCCCAGCACCGCCCGCAAGGGCGTCAAGGCCGGCGAGATAGGCATGCTGCTGGCCATCATCGGCACGTTGATGAAGCACGAAATCGTCGAGTACCGGTGGATCGCAATTGCACTGGTGATCGGCGCCGCAGGCGGTGTCCCGCTGGCCCTGCTGATGAAGATGACCGCAGTGCCGCAACGAACTGCCTTCTCCCACGCTCTGGGCGCCCTGGCGGCCGGTCTGGTGGGAACGGCCGAGTTTTACCTGCACGGAGACACACTTTCGAAGGTCGCCCTTACCGCGATCGGGTTCGAGGTGGTCCTGGGGTATCTGACGTTCACCGGGTCGCTCATGGCGTTCGGCAAACTGCAGGGCTTCATCACCGGGAAGCCGATCCTGTACCCGGGCCAGAACTTCGTGAACCTGGGCATCTTCGGGGCATCGGTTGCGATCGCCGGCTACCTGGTGGTCAACCCGACCGCAGCACACCTGTTCCCGTGGCTTATCGCCCTGACGCTGGTGTTCGGCGTGTTCTTGATCATCCCGATCGGTGGCGCCGACATGCCTACGGTCATCGCACTGCTCAACGGCTACGCCGGTCTGTCGGCATCGGCTATGGGTTTTGCACTGGACAACAAACTGCTGATCATCGCCGGGGCCCTGGACGGCACGTCCGGACTCATCCTGTCGATAATCATGTGCAAGGCGATGAACCGCTCATTCACCAACGTCTTGTTCGGTGGATTCGGTGCCGTAGCGCAATCCAAGAGCGGGGCGGTGGAGGAACGGTCTGTCCGCAGTATCAGCCCGGAAGAAACGGCGCAGATGCTGGAGAACTCGGACTCGGTCATCATCATTCCGGGCTACGGCATGGCGGTTTCGCAGGCGCAGCACAAGGTACGGGAGTTGTACGACGCACTGTCCAAACGGGGGGTTGATGTCCGCTTCGCCATCCACCCGGTGGCAGGACGCATGCCTGGGCACATGAACGTGCTGCTTGCGGAAGCCGACATCCCGTACGACCGCCTGATCGATATGGACGAGATCAACTCGGAGTTCCCGCAGACCGACGTCGCGTTGGTCATTGGTGCCAACGACGTGGTCAACCCGTCTGCGAGGACGGACAAGACCAGCCCGATCTACGGCATGCCGATTTTGAACGCCGATGCGGCGCAGACCGTCATGGTCGTCAAAAGAGGAATGTCGGCCGGTTTCGCCGGCGTCGAGAACGACCTGTTCTTCATGGACAAAACGATGATGCTCTTCGGCGACGCCAAGGGGTACATCGCCGATGTCGTGAAGGAGCTTTCGGGGGTTCACGCCGGGCACTAATTGGCTAGAAACAGAACCGGCCGTCCCTGGTACAAGGGACGGCCGGTTCTGTTTCGGCCCGGCCTTTGTGACGGCCGTCCTCGACTTTGTAAAACAAGGGACGGCCGATTCTGTTTCGGCCGGGCCTCTGTGACGGACGTCCTCGACTTTGTAGACAGGGACGGCCGGTTCTGTTTCGGCCCGGCGCCGGTGACGGCCGTCCTCGAAGGTGAGATTCCCGACCGCAGTTAGAATCAGGCTGCCGAACAATCCGCAGCCTTAAGGAGGCGCCCTTGGACTTTTTAATGGACGCCGTCAAGTGGATCCTCCACCCCGACCTCGCACCTTTGTTGGATCGGGGCGCATCGGTGTTCCTCCTCGTCATAGCCGCCATCGTCTTTGCCGAGTCGGGTCTGCTCTTCGGCTTCTTTCTGCCCGGGGACTCGCTTTTGTTCTCCGCCGGACTGGTGGTTGCCCTGGCGGGCCAGCCGAACCTGGCCCTGCTGATCGGCGTTGTATTTGTCGCCGCGGTGCTGGGAGATCAGGTCGGCTATATGTTCGGCGCCCGCGTCGGCCCGGCCCTGTTCACCCGTCCGGATTCCCGATTCTTCAAACAGGACAACGTCACCAAGGCCCACGCCTTTTTCGAAAAACACGGCGCCAAAGCCCTGATCCTGGCGCGGTTTGTTCCCATCGTCCGCACCTTCACGCCGATCCTGGCCGGCGTCTCCGCCATGCGCTACCGGACATTCATCACCTTCAACGTGGTGGGGGGCGCCCTATGGGCGGTGCTAGGTACCCTTCTGGGGTACGGGCTCGGCAAACGGTTCCCCGAACTGGAGAGCTACCTGACGCCGGTGGTGCTTGTCATTGTGCTGCTGTCGGTCCTCCCGATGATTTTCGAGTATCGCAAGGCCAAAAAGAACAGCCGGGTGGCCGCCTAACTCTTGGCGGCGTGCGGGTACGAACCCAGCACCCTGAGGAACGAGGTCTGGGCCGCCAGGGCGGCGAGCAGGTCCTGGGCCACCGGGTCTTTGGTGGGGGCGTCGAAGTCGAGGTAGAAGTGGTACTGCCAGGCCTTGGCCCCCGAAGGCCGGCTCTCCAGCTTCGTCAGGTTCAACTTCCGATCTGAAAATTCCTTCAGGCACGCATACAGAGCCCCGGGGATGTTGTTGGTTGCAAAGACGATCGATGTCTTCTGAGGGGGGCCCATCTGGTCGGTGGCACTCCGGCCGATGGCAACGAATTTGGTGGAGTTGTCCGACCGGTCCTCGATCGCGCGCTCCAGCACCTTCAGGCCGTACAGCGTCCCGGCCTCCTCAGAGGCAATCGCCGCCGATCCCGGCTTGTCCTCCTCGGCGATCAACTTGGCGGCACCCGCGGTGTCGTAGACCGCAATGCGGTCCGCTCTCAAGCTGTCGAGGAACTCTTCGCACTGCTCCAACGCTTGGGGGTGGGAGTAGACGTAATTCACGTCGGTGATCTCAACTCCCTCGGGCGCCAGCAGGCAGTGGTGGATGCGCACGATGGTCTCCGCCACAATCTGGACCCCGTGCCGGACCAGCAGGTCGTACGAGTCGTTGATCGACCCGGCGTGGGAGTTTTCGAGCGGGACAACGCCGAAGTCTATGGCGCTGATTTCGGTGGCTTCGAACACCTTGTGGAAGCTCTTGAACGGGATGAGGGCGGCCTCGGGAAACAGGAACCTGGCCGCCTTTTCGCTGTAGGCACCCGGTTCTCCCTGGAATCCAACTCTTTGTCCGCTCATCATCTCCTCCAATGGGTTCAAGCTGCAGTGAACAACTTACGTCATGCGAGGTGGACTAGGCTTCAGCCACCTTGTCCGAGAGCTTTGACGCCGTTGTTGTAGGTTCCGGCCCGAACGGGCTGGCTGCCGCGATCACCCTTGCCCAAAAGGGTCTATCGGTACAGGTCATCGAGGCCGAGGACACCATCGGCGGAGGGATGCGCTCCGGGGAGTTGACCCTGCCGGGCTTCACTCACGACCTGTGTTCGGCTATTCATCCCCTCGCCCTGGCCTCCCCCTTCTTATCGTCGCTGCCTCTGGCCGAACACGGACTCGAACTCATTCACCCCGACGTACCGATGGCCCACCCCCTGGACGACGGGCGCACGGCAGTCCTGGAGATGTCGATACCCCAAACCGCTTCCCACCTCGGGCGGGACTCGGACGAGTACGTGAAGTTGATGGCCCCCCTCGTCAGGTCGCATGGGAATTTGGTGGAACAGTTCCTCGGCCCCGCCCGGCCCCCCAGGCACCCGATCTCGGCCGGCAGGTTCGGCGTCCACGCCATCCGCTCGGCAAAAGGGCTGGCCACCATGTTCGAAGACGAGAGGTCCCGGGCCCTGATTGCCGGTGTTGCCGCCCACTCGATCCTGCCGTTGGACTGCCTGGTCACCGGGGGGTTTGGACTGATCCTGGCGATCCTGGGGCACGCCGTCGGCTGGCCGGTGGTCAAAGGCGGAACCCAGAGCCTGGCAAACTCCCTGCAGTCAATTTTCGAGGCCAACGGGGGCCAGGTGGTTACCGGCCGGCGGATCGACAGCATTGACGAATTGCCCCGACACAAGGTTGCTCTGCTTGACGTCGGACCCCGGCAACTGGAGAAGATTGCAGGCGACCGGCTGCCCAAGTCCTACCTCTACCGGCTGCGCCGGTACCGCTACGGTCCTTCCGTATTTAAGGTCGACTGGGCCCTGGACGGACCGGTCCCTTGGAAGGACCGCTTCTGCCGGGAGGCCGGGACCGTCCACCTGGGCGGCACCTTCGAACAGATCGCCGCTTCCGAGAGGGCGGTCTGGGAGAACCGACACGTGGCGAGGCCGTACTGCATCATCGCTCAGCAGAGCCTGCGTGACCCCACCCGGGCCCCCGAAGGCAAACACACACTTTGGGGGTACTGCCACGTGCCCACCGGGTACGACGTAGATATGACCGAATTGATCGAGGAACAGATCGAACGCCAGGCGCCCGGGTTCAAGGACCTGATCCTGGCCAAGAGCACCCTGGGCCCCGCCGATCTGGAGCGCAGCAACGCCAATTATGTGGGCGGCGACATCAACGGCGGCGTCCAGGACATCCGGCAGTTGTTCACCCGACCGGTCGCCCGGATCGACCCTTATTCCACTCCGGTCGAGGGCCTGTACTTATGTTCATCGTCGACTCCCCCCGGGGGCGGGGTGCACGGCATGTGCGGCTACCACGCCGGCAAATCGGCGCTCGCCAAACACTTCAAACAACTTCGATAGTCTCTAGCACACCAGGTCCCAATGTCTTAGGAGAGAACGTGGCATACGAACAGGCCAATGACGGCCTCAAACGCTTGATCCACAAGGTCCAATCGGTCCAATTCGGGGATAACCCAGGATTGAACAACGGCGATCTGGTGGCGTCCGAAAGCCAGCTTCAGTCCCTGCTGAGCAGCCCCGCGCTGGCCTGGACCCGCCTTACGTGGGCGCGCCCGGGCGAGAGTGTGCGCATTGTCAAGATTCTCGACTCACTTGAGCCCCGCACCAAAGGACCGGGTGGAGGCGGGATATTCCCAGGATTCCTGGGACCGGCGCTGCCCCAGGGACGGGGGGAGACGCATGTGCTGAAGGGTGTCGCGGTTGTTGTAGCCGGCAAGCTGCCCAGAGCACAGGAGGGCATGGTCCAGATGTCGGGACCGGCGGCCGAGATGAGTTTCCTCGGATCCACCAACAACCTGGTGATCGAGTTCGAACCCGCAGAGGGCGCCGGGTGGCCCCAGGTCGATGAGGCATTGCGCCTGGGAGCCATGAAAGTCGCCGTCGCCCTTGCCGACCTGGCGCTGGAGGCCGAACCCGACGAGGTCCAACAGATTTCGCCCCTGAACCCGGGCGCCGGATCGTCGCTCCCCCGGGTAGGGGTTGTCGTGAACCTGCAGACCCAGGGAGCGTTCAAGGATGTGTTCGTGTACGGCCGGACGATGGCCACGTCTATGCCGACCAGCATCGACCCCAACGAACTGGACGACGGCGCCGTCGTCAGCGGCCAGTACGGACACCCGGGGCTCAAAAACCCCACCTTCGTACATCAAAACAACCCGGTGGTCGCCGCACTGCGCGAGCGAGACGGTCAAGATCTGATTTTCGGCGGCGTGATCTTGTCGCCCGAGCCCGTGGACCAGACCTTAAAGGAACTGACCTCGGCCCACGCCGCCCGTATGGCTCGCCAGATGGGGCTGGACGCCGCGGTGGTCACCAAAGAAGGCGGCGGGAACGCCGATTCGGATATCGCTCTCAAAATCGACGCCATGGAGGCGATGGGGCTCGTTGGAATCGGCATCTTCGCCGAAATGAGCGGCCCCGACGGAACCGGACCCCCGGTGGTCGGTCCCCCGAGTGCAGCCACCGCCATGATCAGCACCGGCAACTACGACGAACGGATCACCTTGGATGCCGTGGAGGTGGCCCTGGGAGGAAAGGTCGTCGACCTGAACGGTCTGGAGGCGTCTGCGGAGATGGTCCTGCCGGTTGCTGCAATTTACGGCAGTCTCAGTCCCATCGGCCTCGGCCGCCTGACCTGCGCCGAGGAGGTGCCCGCTTGAAGATAGTCCACTACGTGAACCAGTTTTTCGCCGGAGTCGGTGGAGAAGAGAAAGCCACGGTCGGACCGGAGGTCCGGCAGGCCCCCACCGGGCCGGGCCGCAAACTTGCGTCGCTGCTGGGCGACGAACACCAGATCGTGGCCACCGTTTTCTGCGGGGACGACTACGCCGCCTCAAACGACTCCGCTGCGGGCGAGATCCTGGAACTGATCAGGTCAACCGGAGCCGAGATGCTGGTCGCCGGGCCCGCTTTCACCAGCGGCCGGTACGGAATCGCCTGCGGCCGGGTGGCCGCCGCCGCGCACAAGGCGGGACTGCTCTCCCTGGCCGCCATGCACGCCGAGAACCCGGGGGTCGCCGAAGCCGCGCCGGCCCCGGTTGTCGCCACCGGTCTGACGGCCCGGGAGATGGCGGCGACCCTGGAGAAGGTTGCCCTCGCCGTCCGCAAGCTGGCATCCGGCGAGTCCCTCACCCGTGACGATGGATTAGTGGGCACCGGGGCCCGTCACAACCGCCTGGCCGGGTCCAACGCGGCCAGCCGGGCGGTCGACCTGGCCCTGGCCCGCCTGGCGGGCGACCGGTCGGCGACCGAGATCCCCATGCCCGACTTTGGTGCAGTTACCCCGGCCGGACCCATCTCGGACCCGTCCCAGGCCCTGGTGGCCCTTTTGACCGAAGGAGGGCTGGTGCCGATGGGCAATCCGGGTCGCCTGGAGTCGGCCCGGGCAACCAAGTGGCTGCGTTACCCGTTGGACGAACTGCCGGCCCTGGAAGAGGGGACGCACATCTCGGTCCACGGCGGGTTTTCAACCGTTATTGCCAACGCCGACCCGAACCGCATCCTTCCGCTGGACGTCGCCCGTGAGTTGAGGGACGAAGGCGCCATCGGCACGATCTACGCCGAGTACTTCACCACAACGGGCAACGGCACCTCGGTGGCGGACGGCGCCCGCTACGGCGTGGAGTGGGCTGCCGAACTGCGAAAACAGGGAGTGCAGGCCGCCATCCTCACCTCCACCTGAGGCACCGGAACGCGTTGCGGGTCAACGCTTGCGAAGGAACTTGAGAGGGCCGGCATCCCCACCGCCCTGCTCTGCAATCTGGTGCCCATTGCAATTCGGGTAGGCGCACCACGGGTGGTTCCCACCAAGGGGATCCCCTACCCCGCCGGCGACCCGGCCTTGGGTCCGGATGAGGAGAAGGCCTGGCGGCGCCTGCTGGTGCAGACCGCACTGAAAGCCGTATCCACCGCCGTCCACGTACCTACCGTATTCAAACCGGGAGAGAATTAGTGTCCGACAACCCCGTAATCTCCGCTGCAACCCAGGTCCTGGCCCATCTTCCGGGCATGGCCCGTCACGGCTCAAAACCCAGCCGCGAGCTGCCCAAGAACCCGGAGGTCCAGGCAACGTTCCTCGCCAACCTGCGTTCCTTCGAAGCGGCGACCGGCTACCCGTCCCATCAGGCCTACCTCGGCGCCATCCACCCTCGCCAGATGCCCGAGCGCCCCCGGGCACTGCTGAGCATGGACGGCGCCTCACGCTTCGGCCCCGACGGCGAGATCATGCCGGAAGAGGAGTTCCTCGGGCTCATGGCTGCGGTGGACGAGTTCGACCTGATCGCCCTGACCACAGCCGCCGCAGACCGGGCCGGCTCCGCCCTGTCGGCCCACCCCCTGGCCAAACGATTCAACATGGACCGGCTGTCGGCCGTCGGCAAACGTGACATCTCCGGTCAGGCGGGCACCTTGGGGGCCCTGAACCTGTACTGGCCGGCGGATGACGTCGTGGGGACCATCCAGTGCCCCCACCACGAAGATGAGTCGCTGGCGGCCGGTGTGATGCTGGAGAACCTGGTCAATAAGGCGAGCGGCACCCTGGCGCTCATGCACCTGATCGAGGACAACGACCTGGACCCGGACAGCATCGACTACGTCATCTCCTGCGCCGAAGAGGCGGTCGGTGACCGCTACCAGCGAGGCGGGGGCAACATGGCCAAAGCAATGGCCGACGTCGCCGGGCTCCGCCAGGCGTCGGGTTGCGACGTGAAGAACTTCTGCGCCGCCCCCATCCCAGCACTGGTCATCGCAGCGTCGCTGGTCAAGGCGGGCGTATTCAAGCGTGTCGTTGTCGCGGCGGGCGGTTCACTCCCCAAGTTGGGCATGAAGTTTCAAGGTCACCTCGCCAAGCAGCTTCCCATCATGGAGGACGTGGTCGGCGGGTGCGCGTTCTTGATCGAAGCCGACAACGGATCCTCTCCCAAGATCCGACTGGACGCAGTGGGTCGCCACCGGATCGCCGCCGGGGGTTCCAACCAGGCCATCATGGAGGCCCTGGCCGTCGAACCGCTGGAGAGAAACGGGCTGAAGATGGCGGATGTTGACGACTTCGCCACCGAACTCCACGATCCTGAAATCACCGAGCCCCAGGGGTCGGGTAATGTACCCGAACGCAACTACAAGATGATTGCGGGACTGGCGGTACGGCGGGGGGACATCCCGCGGGATCAGATGGCCGAGTTCGCCGCCACCAAGGGCATGCCGGGCTTTTCGCCGACCCAGGGTCACCTGGCCTCGGCTATCTGCTACCTCCCTCACGCTCTACGGCGCCTGACGTCCGGGGACGCCCAGCGGGTCCACCTGATGGCTAAAGGGAGCCTGTTCCTCGGCCGTATGTCACAGCAGTCGGACGGGATGAGCGTGCTGCTGGAGCGAAACTCGGACTGACCGCCCTCAAGGCTTACTTAAAGCTCTTTAGTCGGGCTTTCGCTCGCCGCGGGGCCGGTACCGTTGAGGTCCGTGGACATCGTCAAGTATTCGTCCCGGGTGACCTCACCTTTGGCGTAGCGCATCTTGAGTACCTCAAGGGCGTCGCCCCGGGGGGTTGATGCCGGCACGTAGGACGGCGTCTCAGCCGGTGGCTGGGTGGCGGGGCGGTTCTTGCGGAGGGTCAGGACAATAAGGGCAATCAACGAGCCTGTGATCAGGGTGCCGAACAACACCATGACCGGACGGTAGTCGGGGCCGGAGGAGAGCGGCGAATCGAAGCCGGGGGCTTCGGGTGCCGACGGGGCCCTCTCCGGGAGGCGGGGGTCGAAGTCCGGGATCTCGAACGGGTCGGCCCGGCCGGTTGACCGCCCCGAACCCAGTTTCACCTCGGCGGACTGGCTCTCGCCACCCCTCTCGAAGGTGACGGTGATGGTGTCGTTGATTTTGAACTTCTGCAGAGTTGTGGTCAGGTCCTCCATCGAAGCGATCCTGGTTCCTTCAACCTCGGTGATGATGTCGCCGCTCTTTAGGCCCGCCTGGCTGGCGCCGCTGCCGGAGGTAACCCGGGCCACCGAGACGCCGCGGCCCTCCGGTGCACTCAGGCCCAAAATGCCCAGCACCGGCCGGTCGTCGGTCAGCGGTGTCTCGGCTGTGGAGTCGGACTGGGCGAAAGCTGCTCCGGGCGCAAGGAGCGCAAACATGCAGGTGGCGAGGAGCGCCAGAACGAGGACAACTGAGGCCGGCAGACGGCGAACTTCGGGGGCGGTTTTTGTCATGGGATTGATTATGGCTTAGGCGTTCTTAGAACTGCTTGAGAACTTCATTAGAAGTTGCCTAGATCCCTCGCTCCACAACAAACGGCGACGGATCAATGAAGGTATCCCGGCCGGTCACCATTTCGGCAACGAGCCGGCCCGAACCCGCTCCCAACATGACGCCCTGGCCGCCGTGCCCGGTGGCGATCATCAATCCCTCCACCTGGGGTGCCCAGCCCAGTATCGGAAGGCCGTCCCGGCTCATCGGTCTTACGCCGGACCAGACCTCCTTGACCTCGGCGCCTGCGAGGGCAGGGACCGCGGCCACCGCTTTGCGTGCGATCATCCGGGCCACCTGCGATCCTTCCGGATCCTGGCGTAGGGACGGTATCCGTGACCCTCCCAGCAGCAGGTTCCCCCCGGCGCCCGGCTGGATCAACAGGCCGATATCGGCCGCCTGGTCTTCCCCCCGACCGTAGCTGCCGGCCGTGACCCGTGCCGGGCCGGGGTCGCCGGCCTGGACGTGCCAACCGGACGACTCCAGCAGGTGGTCGCAAACATGCCCTTTTGGGGTCACCAACATCAACCACCCACGGGCGCCGGACATCTCCAGGTTGACTCCGGCCGTCCGGGCCAGTTTGGGCGACCAGGGGCCCCCGGCGAGCACCACCGTTTTTGCCGACACCACGCCCTCGTCACACACCACCCCGGCTGCCCTGCCGTTGCGAACGAGGATCTGCTTTACGTCAACGTGGGTTCGGACCTCGGCACCGGCCGATCGGGCCGAAAGCGCCATCGCCAGGGTTAGCGCCCTGGGGTCCAGCCGGTACCCGTCCTCGATGAACCAGCCACCGAGCATGTCACCGGCGACCTGGGGCTCAGCGGCCCGTAGCTGGTCGCCATCCAGGCGCTCGATCCGTACGCCCCCCGCCTCACACGCCCTGGCCTCGCGTTCCGCAGCGGCCCACTGGTCCTCGGACTTGACCATGATGATGAAGCCCACAGGTTCGTCATCCAGCCCGATGTCCAGGTCGGACGAGGCAGTCAGGTCCCGGTAAATTCCATGGGAAAGCCGGTAGAGCGGGTCGGTCACCAAGTTCTGCGGGTAGAAGACCAGACCGTGATTGCGTCCCGAGGCGCCGTGGGCAAGCTCCCGACTTTCCAGCAGGAGCACGTCAACACCGGACGCCGCCAACTCGGAGGCAACCGAGCAGCCGATTATCCCGCCGCCGACCACCACCACCTCCGCCGAATTCCGCATGCCCGGAAGGGTAACGCCTTAGGGCGGGTCCACGCGGTGCTACGATCTTGGGGGTTTCGTGGTGCTCCGCCCGGAGCATCAACCCCATGGTGGCCGTAGCTCAGCTGGTAGAGCACCCGGTTGTGGTCCGGGATGTCGCGGGTTCAAGTCCCGTCGGTCACCCCATTCCCGCTCCGCGCGACCCTCGGTGTCGCGCGGAGGAACTCACGGGTTCAGCGGACGACCTCCGGCAGGGGCTCAAACGTGGACGCGATCTCCCGGCAAAGCTGCTTGACCTCGACGGCCGAGCCTTCGGTCACATCGCAGGTAACGCCCCAGAGGGCGTCGTTCGGAGGGTCCGGGATCAAAAACTGAAGCTGAGTCCGGTCGTTTGGTCCTTCCAGGCTCTCGGCCGGCACAATGTGTTCCACGTAGGCGCCATCCTGACCGTTGGCCCGAACCCCACAGGACTCCCGTACGCTGAATCCCCCTGCTTCGTAGGATTCGGCAAAAACATCGGCCATTTCCTGCCCCGTTTCCGGCATCCCGGGGGTCAGCGTGATCATTAGCGCAACCACTTCGTCGGTCTTATCGGAGTCAACGGCGATCGCTCGGACGTTCAACCCGCCCGAATCTATCCGGTCCCGCCAGAACTCGGTCCAAGACCGGTCGCGCGATTCGGACACCTCAAGCAGCGCCTCGGGTGACGTCCCGTTACGCCACAGTGTCGAGTAGCCCGACGGCGTGGAGATCCGAAAACTTCCCAAACCTTCGTCGACGATGACGGCCTGGCCGCGGTAGCCTGCCGGGTTCTTCGAAGGACTCACCAAAAGCCTGGCCTGCATCTCGACCACCGTCAGCGGCTCGCCGGTATCCGCGGCCTGACCCGAAACCACAACGTCCCCGCCGCACAGCGCCGGTTCTACCGCCTCGGCATCACCGACCGGGACAGCGGACCCAGCGTCCCCCGACCCGCCCGACGAACAACCCGCCAGCAACGAGACCGCCATCACAACTACAAACATCTTTCGTCCACAACCACCCCGCACTGGCCGTCCTCTCATTCCCGACTCCTCTCCGTCTCACTGCCCCAGCGGGCACACCTCTCCCCACAATCCTTTTCCTGCTTCCCGGGCTCCGGCCTCGGCCCGCTTCAGCCGGGAAAGATACAGGTCGTTCGGCGGGTAGAACACAACCTTGGCGTACCCCTGCTCCACCGCCTGCTCGTTGAAGAACTCGCCCTTGTGGTTCCACACATAGCGCAGGTAGCGCCCGTATTGATCCTTGTCCTCCCGGTCCGCCAGCAAGTAGAGGGTGGAGCCGGAGGGCATCCTGTCGGACGCAAACTTTGAGGCCTCCCGGCCACCACATTCAACCGGGTAGCCGGGGCGGACCGTCTCCGGCGTATCGATCTCCAGCAGCCGAACCCTCAGGCCGGTTCCGGCCGGGATATCGCCCGGAAGCTCCACATCCACCACAACGGTGTCGCCGTCTACCACCCTGGCCACCCTCGCCTCCTGAGCCTTTGCAGGCACCCCTGCGGGCCTTTCGCCGCCGGCGTACTCCGCCTGTCCCCCGCCCGGGCCGTCACCCACCCCGTCGAGGTCCGACGAGCCGATACCGACGACCCCGACCAGGACCAATAGGGCTCCCAACCAGTACAGAATCTTACGGTTCGAACGCACGGCTGCCTACCTCCCCTCTCCGAAAAAGACCCTAATCCCTGGGCGCTACGGCGACCGCACTCGGACGAATGGCTTCTGTCGGCTAAAATGATTGCGGGTTGCTAGCTCAATTGGCAGAGCAGGGGACTCTTAATCCCAAGGTTCCGGGTTCGAGTCCCGGGCGGCCCACCAATTCGTAGGCACAATTAAAGACATTTCAAGGCGCCGAAAGCGAAGTCGTGTCTGTCATTTGTCTGCCCGGTTTTGCTTGTCGGGCCAAAGCGGCCTGCGTTCGTCCCTCGCTCCTCCCCCTGCTGCTCCGCCTGCGGCAAGGCGAGTTCGTCGGCGTAGCGCGGGGGAGGGAAAGGTCCGGGCAGGCCGGGCCGCACTGGCGAGGGCCTCTTAGTCCGGGCCGATGGCTTCCGAGTCCTCAAGCCAAAGCGCATCCAGGAGCCTGATGACGGGATAGTCGACCATGACCTGGTAGGCGATTAGCCCGCCGCCCTCTCCGCCCGGGTCAAAGGTCACCGTGAAGCAGTTCCGCATGGTCGACTCTTTGAGGGGCAGAACTCCAAGGGTGGGATCGTCACCTGGGTACGGGGCCTGCATGATCCGCTCCAGGGTGTTGTAGAAGGCGTCTAAGGCGTCCTCGGACGCATACCGGTCGACGTGATCAAGAACCTTCTGGCCGATAACTCCGTATCGGCCAGGCAACAGTTCTTAGGCGAACCGCTGAGCGCGACGAAGGCGAATGTCCTCCAGGCTGAGAGGAGTCTCCGCCGGCGGCTCAGACTTACAAGCTTCATGAAACTGCCTACGTCCCATAAAGATGAATGTGCGGTACCAAGCCTCGATGGTCACGTTTAGGGGCCGTAGATCGTTGGACGTCCGGGATTCCGCTAGCGCCTTGCTCAGATCCGAAGTAAACGACGCCCAACCCTTCGGGGTGAGATTCTGGGCAACGATCTCCAACATGTCTTCTGTTATTTCGTCTGGCGCGTAGAGCTCACTCGGCTCTCGCAATGCTGATGCTGTCATGGCGGACATTGGTAGTTGATGCCCTCCTGTCCTTCGCTCGCTCGTCGTGGGGGTGGCGGCTTGATCGATTGGCGCTCGGGGGAGCTGCTCCGCGTGCGGCCATTTGGCGGGACGTGGAGCTTCTCGGGCCAGCGCTTCCTTAATCTATTGTCCTGCTGTTCGAGAAGTAACCCTTCTCCAGGTGCAAAGAGTTTCGACAGTCTCACACTTTTATCGGCACACGTCGATGGAAACCCCACAAAAGTTTGGGTCGGGGTTTCGAAGATTAGGGCAATGACTAACGGAACCGATGCAACTCTTAACCCCAAGGTTCCGGGTTCGAGTCCCGGGCGGCCCACTATCCCGGCCGGGTGCGCGCACCATTTCGCGCCCTGGTTCGGGTCGGGCAAGTTTGGATCCGGACCCGGCGCAGCCGGGCCGGCTTCACGGCAACCGATCTTAGTTTTGGGTCGGGGATAGAATTTGCTCCATGAGCGATACCCAAGCGGGCATGGTCCGCATCTTGCAAGCGACCCTGGATGCCGAGAGCGAAGGCCCGGGCGACCTCACCCCCCGGGTTCGAACCGCGCTGGTGGACACTCCCGACGACAAGTACACCGAGATCGTCATGCTGCTCAAGTCCAGCCGCTGCCTGGAGGTGATTGCCGAGCGGACGGAGAACGGCACCCCGGTGATCGCCAAAATCAAGGGAATCACCACCCGGGGACTCAGGGAACTTCAAAAAGCGGCGCAAGAAGCCACCGCACAACACTCCTGCCCCACCGACGGCGACGACGGCCGCATGGGGTTCAACTAGTCCCGCAACCGTCAGCGGGGCCTCGCATACCTCCGGTCGGCAAACACCTGTTCCATCGGCCGGGCCATTCGATCGGTCCGTCCCCCGAACCGATGCCGCATCGAAGACGGCCCCAGGCGCACCCCGGACACAACGTCCGGACGCTGCGTCTGCCGCCGGCCGAACTTAAACTGCCAGGCTTCGGAGTTGAGGGGTAGAAGACCACCTTTGAGTTTGATGCTGGCGGCCGACCGGTAGACCCCGTCTGAGACCAGGATCTGCCCGCCCTGGGCGCGGGCAAAGAGATCCATCAATTGGGTTGGGTCGCCAACCCTTGCCGAAGGTTCCATATGGCACACCGCGCCCCCATCTATTGCGCAGGCGGCGAGGTGCGCATCAGAAACAAGATCGATTGCTGCCCTGAGGGCGCTTCCGCCGTCCGAGAACGATGCGAGCATCACCCCCCGGGAGAGTTGGTGGATTCTCCCCCCCAGCTTGCTCACACTACCGACCAGGTCGGCCAGCGCAATCTCCCCAAGCTCGGCTACCCGCAAGGCCAGGCCCGCCAACCGACCCTGCACTGACCAGGTCTCGTAGGATTCTTCGGCAGGACCGTATTCGGGATCGTTATATTTCCCCAGGCGGATCAGCGCTTGGTACGCAATGTCGCGCAGGTTGTACAGCTCATCTACCTTCTCGCTCGCCCGAAAGTCCGGCGAAATGTCCGGCAGATCGCCCTTGGCGTTCTCGATGGCGCGAGCCAGCAGCAACTCTGCCGCTCCGGGCTCGGCCCTCTCCAGCTTCAAGCCGGCTAGCGCCAACCGGCGAAATAGTTCGACATCCAAACTGTGGGGATCAACGAACAGTCCGTACTCGCCGCTGCGGGTGACAATCGTGGTCCGGTCCTGATCGCCCAGCGCAACCCGCAACCGCTTGACCAGGTCTTGCAGGCTGTTGTTCGGGTTGGATGGAAGTTTTTCGGTCCACAAGAAGTCGACCAAGATGTCGGGCGGGAGCGTGGAACC
>JAJCYE010000091.1 GCA_029263075.1 Actinomycetes bacterium | reverse complement strand
GAACTGCGCAGCCGACGCCAGCGCTACCAACCGCCCCTCGCTCGTCAACACCTCGAGCGTCAACCCGGTGAACGCAACTCACAACGAGAACGACAACGACGCGTCGAACCCGACCGTCCAGGTCGGCCCGACCGGACCCGTTGGACCCACCAACAACAACGAGTTCAGCCCCACGACCACAAACAGCAACATCAACAACCCCACGAACAACCCCACCAACACCACCAGTCCGGTGAACGTGACCAGCCCCACCATCAGCCCGACGACGACCAACACCAGCAGCCCGACCACCAGCCCGATCACCACCAACACCACCAGCCCGGGCAACACCACCAGCCCCACCACCAACAACACCACCAGCCCCACCATCAGCCCGACGGCGAACCCCACGACAAGCCCGACGTCTTCCAACACGACCAGCCCGACGTCGACCAACACCACCAGCCCCGAGACCACCGTGACCTCGAACCCGGGCGGGAGCCCGACCTCCACGGCCACCTCGGACCTGATTGCGCTGGCGTTGGCCCTGGGCCTTCCGATCAGCATTCCGTTGACGGCCCCGTTGACCACGCCGCTCAACACCAACCTGACCACCCCGTTGAGCGCCAACCTGACCACCCCGCTGAACACTCAGCTGGTCACGCCGCTCACCACCCCGCTCAACACGACCCTGACCACCCCGTTGAACGTGACCACTCCGCTCAACACGACCCCCACGGTGGCGCTGAACACGCCGTTGAACCTGACGCCGGTCACCGCGATCACCACCCCGCTCAACCCCACCATCCCGCTGAACATCAGCAACCCGGACAACAACCCGGTCAACCTGAACCCGACCCGCAACGAGAACCAGCCCGTCAACCTCAACGGCCAGACCGGTCCTTTCCTGAACCTGACCGCCAATGAGAACGACAACGACGCCTTCAACCTGACCAACCCGGTCAACAACAGCAACGTCGGTCCCGTGAGTCAGACCGCACCCGGCCTGGCAACCGGCGGCCCGGCGGAAGGCGGCCACTGCGAGTTCCAGTTGGAGCAGTCGGCAGGTGACGCCGGAGATATCGCGATTGAGACCAGCACCGGAGAGGCCCGCGCCGGCGACGGCGGCAACGGCTACGGCGGCAACCTGCAGGTCCAGCTCGGAGTCGGCGGCGACGGCGGCGGAGGCGGTGCCGCAGGCGGCTCCGGTCCGTTTGCCGGAGCGACCATCGGGGGCCAGAACGCCCTCGGCGGAGGCGGAGGCGCAGGTGGCCCCGGCGGACCGGGAACCCTGAACTGTGCTGATTGCAACCTGGCATTCGTCGCAGGTACCGGCATCGGCGCCCCCGGTGGGAGCGCCATCAGCGGGAGCACCAGCGTGAACGCGGTGTCCGGTCGAGGCGGAGACAACCCGTTCAGCGCCGGAAGCAACGACGACATCCAGGGCGATGAGCCGGACGTCGTCGTCACAAACCTGGCGCCCGCAATCGACAACTAACAAACCCCGGACGGCTTCGGCCGCCCACAACACCGAGCCCGGCGGACGTTCGCCGGGCTCGGTTTTGTTTCGGGGAGCCTTGGGCTGAATTTCGAGCCGACAACTTTGGCGTGTTTCAGGGTGCATGGGGTCGGGGTTGTGTCAGTCTGTTTGTATGGCCGTATTAAAGGCGTCTATCGATTCGTCCTCCAAGGACTGGGCTGCGTTGGATAACGCGGTCGAGACAACCGACCTGACCAAGGCGTTCGGCGATCGGGTGGTGGTGGACAAGCTGAACATCCGGGTGCCCAAGGGGATGGTCAGCGCCTTCGTCGGACCCAACGGAGCGGGAAAGAGCACAACCCTGAGGATGCTTTTGGGGCTGATCAGGACCACCTCCGGCTCCGCGACCATTCTGGGCGGGAGTATCGACAACCCCCGCAGCTACCTTCCCCGGGTCGGTTCGTTGATCGAGGGCCCTGCCTTCTACCCCGGGCTCAGCGGCTGGGGGAACCTGGAGGTGCTGGCTGCCCTGGGCAGTCTCCAAAAATCTCGGATCCCCAAGGTGCTGGAACTGGTGGGCTTGGAGAAGCGGTCCCGGGATCGTGTGGCCCGGTATTCGCTGGGAATGAAGCAGCGCCTGGGAGTGGCCGCCGCCCTTTTGCCCGAACCCGATCTGTTGGTTCTGGACGAGCCCGCCAACGGGCTTGACCCCACCGGCATAGCGGCAATGCGGGTCCTGCTGCGGCGGGTTGCCGACGCCGGGACCACCGTATTGGTTTCCAGTCACCAGTTGATCGAACTGCAGCAGGTTGCCGACTGGGTGATCATTATCAATCTGGGCAAGCTTAAGTATCAGGGCGAACTGGCGGCGTTGTTGGAGGAGACAGGTTCGACGCTGGTCGGGGTTGACGACAGCAAGGACGTGGACCGGCTTGCGGCGGTCCTCAGGGACGCCGGCTACCAACCGGTTGCCGCCGGAGCGGGCCGCTTGAGGTTCCGGGTAACCCACGGCACCCCCGCGTCGATAAACCGGCTGGCCTCCGAGGCCGGCCTCACGCTGACCGAACTTCACTCGGGGCATTCGAGCCTGGAGGACATTTACTTCGAGATGACCGACGGGGGCAGCATTGCTTAGGGCATTCCGCAGTGAACTTTTGAAGGTCCGTCGTACCTGGCTCCTGGTGGGTACCTTCGGCCCCCTGCTGGCGTTCTCGGTGATCTCGGTGGTTGTTCAGTTTCAGCTCGCTTACAAGGTGGGCCCGGTCCTGCAGCGGGCGGGTCTTCAGTCCCGGGAGGACCTGGCCCTGTCCGACGGCTTGGCCAGGGTACTGGTGGACTCGGCGGCGTTTGGCGGGGTGATCGTGGTGGTGCTGTTCGCCACCAGCTACGCCTCGGAATACGGCTGGGGGACTTTGCGGAACCTCCTGGTGAGGCAGCCTGACCGGACGTCGTTGATGGTCGGCAAGTTCTTCGGGCTGATCGACCTGATCTTCGTCGGGCGGTTTCTTGCGAGCATCTTCGCGGTGATTGCCGCGGTGGTCATGTCCAAGGTCCAGGACATCCCGATGAACGCCTGGTTTACCCCTGAGGGTTTGGGTGCGCTCGCCCACTCCCTGGTGAACCTCATGCTGGCGTCGATTGGCTGGGCCAGTCTGGGCACACTTGCCGCAGTGATTTTCCGTTCGCCGGGTGCGGCGGTCGGTTCCGTCCTGGCGTTTTTCCCGGTAGAAGGTTTGGTGAACGCCTGGTGGAGCGACGGCCCCCGTTGGTTGCCGGGCCAGTTGTTCGACGCGGTTGCCAACGGTGGTTCGGCCGCCACCAGCTACGGCCGTGCCCTGGCCCTCACCATGGGCGTCAGCCTGCTCGCACTGTTCATAGGCAACCTGATCTTCAACAAAGCCGACGTAACCGCTTGAGAGGCTTCTTGTGCCGGTACCTTTGGGATACGATGCTGGTTGAGGCTGGATTTCTCCGGCGGCTCGGAAAGGGTTCTGATGGCAGGCAAAGGTACGGCGGGATTTGGTCTGGTAGTTGCGGCGGCCCTGATTATTTTTGCGGTCCTCGCACCCGGATCTCCCGAGCGCCCCACCCCCTCTTTGACCGGTTTCTCCGGCTCGGGACTGTTGACCCAACGGGCGGCTTACGGCGCGGCCCTGGGCGGTCAGACCGGCGCCCTGACTTTGGCGGGGGTGCCCACCCAGGAGGAGATCGAAAAGATCATCAACGACTACCTGGCCCAGGCAACAGAGGATGTAAGGGCCGAACTCGCGACCCTTCTGACCCAGAACGTCGCCGGTGCCAAAGCTGACATCCAGGCTCAGATCAGCGGGTTGGCGTCGCAGTTCACCAACCAGGGGGTAACCCCCGACCAGTTGCTGGCCGCCCTGAGGGGCCCAGTGTCGTCCGGTGGCGACTCCACGAACCAGTTGAGCAAGCTCCTGGCGCCTTACATCAAGAGTGCTCTTTCCGCCCCAACCGCCCCAAGTGCCGCCCCCCGGGCTCCGAGTGCCCCGGCAGCAGCGCCGGCAGCGCCCAATCCATTCGGCAACTTCGACCTCAACTCCGGCGACTTCTCGGGCGACTTCTCAGGCAACCTGAAGTCGAGCCTGGACCAGATGGGGTCCAAGATGGGCGACATGGACATGGACATGGACTTTTAGGCCGATTTCCGGCCGGGACGACGCGCACGGTTACATCAACGGGCTGACCGAACCGCGCCTAAGCCAGATCCAACGCATCCACCAGTTCATCCTTGAGACGGTTCCCGGCCTTGAGCCGTATTTGGAGAGGGAGGGGATGATCGGCTACGGCCGGTACCACTACAAGTACGCCAGCGGGCGGGAAGGCGACTCCGCCATCATCGGGTTATCCAGCCGGAAGGCTTACATTTCGATCTACGTCACCGGGGGCGACGGCGAACAGTATGTCGCCGAAAAGTATCGGGACGAGTTGCCCAAAGCCGACATCGGCAAAGCCTGCATCCGGTTCAAGAAGTTCGACGACATCGACTTCGAGGTGTTGAGCAAGGTCCTCAAAGAGTCCGAGTCGACCATGGCGCACCTGAAGGTCCCGATAGCCTGACCGGGCGGTGGGATGCTCCGCCGACCCAATGCAGTGCGCGAGTCTCATTCGGGGAGGGGACCGGCCGAACTTGGGGGCGTAAGATCCTTCGTGGTAGACAGAGCCGGGACGCCACCGGCGTGAGCCGCCCCCGTACTCCAACCGGCAGAGAGAGTCGACTTAAAATCGATACAGTGTGGGTTCGAATCCCACCGGGGGCACGGTACAGACCTGAGCATCGCCAAACGACGGGATCTGCGGTCCACCGGAAGGTGGCGGCGGAGTGTGACCTAGGCGTCCCCCCCCCCCTCTTGGTGCGACAAACCACCGTAGGCTCGGTTGGAGCGCTTTTCGGCGGCGAGGGGTCGTTGGCCGGGAGCCCGGCGACGCCGGCGAACTGGGGCGACTGGGCGGAAAAGGCGGGGAGTGCAGCCGGCGTTGGTCGATGACGGTCTCGGTAAGAGTTCGCACCTGCGATCATGGTTCAAAGGCTGCTGGATCGTCCCCTAGTAATTGAGCACTCAGGGATGTAACATACATGAGTGGTCCGGTTGCCGCAAAGCTCCGATCTCCGCCGGATCTAACAAAACCGAGCTGAGAAGTCCCCGATAGGAGGGCAGATGTCCGCAGAACGGGTGTATCTGTTGGAGCAGACCAAAGGCAAGACCGACGCCCAGATCATGGAGCTGGTCAACATCCTTGGTAAACCGGCCGTCTTCCTGGAGATCGTCATGGCGATCCTCCCGCTGGAGCTGGATCCCGATCAAGCCAAAGACTGCGTGATGGGCTTCGAGATCACCACCGAAGATCGCACCCACTACTTCCGGGTTGAGATCAAGGACGACGTGGTCACCACGGAACGCCGGGATCCCGGCAAAGCGGACACCACGATCCTGGTCTCCCTCCCCAACTTCGTGCGGATCATCACCGAAGAACTTGGTGGGGTGAAGGCATTCATGCAGGGCAAACTTTGGGTCAAGGGCAACCCGACCTTTGCCTACTCGATTCCGAGGATGTTCCCGTTCCGGGAAAAGCGTGAGAAGGAGGCTGTGTCTTGAACAAAGACCTCGACCGGTTCGCCCCAAAGGTTCCCGTTACCCCCAGCGACGGTCCGGCCTACTCTTTGGGCTTTGAAACCCTGGAGTCGGAGGTGGAGGTTGACGAGGCTCCGACCTCCGGAGAGATCCCCTCGTGGCTGTCGGGCACCCTGGTCCGGACCGGACCCGCCAAGTTCGAGGTGGGCGAACAGAAGTTCAACCACTGGTTTGACGGGTTGGGGATGCTGCACCGCTTTCAGCTAGAGGGCGGCAAGGTCTCCTACGGGAACAAGTTCATCCAGAGCCGGGCCTATCTGCACGCCATGGAGAACGACCAGATCTCGTTCCGGGAGTTCGCTACCGACCCCGATCCGGACAAATTCCACCACGTCTCCCAAGGTTACGAACCCCACGGCACCGACAACGCCATCGTCAACATCGTCAAGATCAAGGACAAGATCCTCGCCACCACCCAGATGCCCATGCCCATCGAGTTCGACCCGCACACGCTCAAGACCATCGGGACCTTCGACTTCGAGGACAACATCCCGGACGGGTTCACCACGCCTCACCCCCAGGTCGACGCCGAGGGTGGCTACATGTACAACTGGACCATCAGCCTGGACCCTCCGGTCAGCCACAATCTGTACCGGTTCGACGGCGAAAAGCGTGAACTTCTGTGCACCATCCCCTCCGAGGAGCCCTCGTTCCTCAACAGTTTTGCGCTGACCGAGGACTACATCGTTTTCGTCGAGCAGCCCTACCGGCTGGACTACATGGCGCTGATCGCCGGCGGCAAAGCGTTCGCCAACTGCTTCGACTGGAAACCCGAGCAAGGGTGCACCTTCTGGATTATCGACAAAGAAAACGGAGAGGTGCTCCGCAAGCTCAAGACGGACGCCTTCTTTTTCCTCCACCACATCAACGCCTATCTGGAGAGCGACGATTCGTTTGTGGTGGACATGGTCACCTACAAGGATCCGGCGATCTTGGGCGCGCTCTACCTGGACAAGTTGCGGGCGGGGGGCGGGATCCCGGTTCCGCTGATCCGCCGGTTCCGGCTGGACCTGACCAATGACGTCGTGCGTTCGGAGCCCCTGCGGGATGCCTTTGTCGAGCTGCCCAGGATCAACTCCGCCTTCAGCGGGCAGTACTACCAGTACTTCTACGGTTTTGGCGGGTACGGGTCGGCGCCCAGTGGCTCCTCGTTGTCCTACGACTTCGCCAACTGTTTGGTGAAGGTGGATGTAACCGGCGGGACCACCCTGATCTGGCAACAGGACGGCTGTTTTCCCGGCGAGCCCATCTTCGTTCCGGACCCGAAGGGGACCCAGGAGGACGATGGCGTGCTGCTCTCGGTGGTCCTGGATTCAGAGGCCAGCAAATCGTTCCTGCTGGTTGTCGACGCTCGGACGATGCAGGAGATGGGTCGTGCCGATCTTCCTCACCACGTTCCGTTCAGTCTGGGCGGCGAGTTCTTCCCCAGAAAAGACCTGATGGCTACCGCCGAAGAAGTAGCGATGTCCACCGATGCCGGGTTGACCGTGGAGGACTTCTACGCCGCCATCCAGAACCTCCCGGAACCGGACGGGCCCACCAACAAAAGCGGCTGGCTGAAGCGCCTGGGGCGTTAAACCCCGTCCCCGTCCCGGCGACGCGGCAAACCGGACCGGGTCCGGTCTGCGCACCTGGTTATGCTGGCCCCCGGGCAACGGTGTCGGGTGGATGGCGAGGGTATGGCAGAACAGCAGGATTCTCCGCTTGAACTCGAACTAGTCGCCACCGGCGTGACCTCCGACGGCGATGGTGTCGCCCGAGAGCCGTCGGGACGGGTGGTCTTCACGCCCGACCTGATTCCGGGCGAGCGGGCGCTGGTCGAAATTGTTGCCGAGAAGCGCAAGTCCGCCACTGGGAGTTTGCTCCGGGTAATCGAGCCTTCCCCGCATCGGGTGGACCCCGCCTGCCGGTTCCTGCTCCAGGGTTGTGGTGGATGTCAGTGGCAGCACATAGACGCCGGGGAGCAGCGCCACCTGAAGTTGCAGATTGTTTCCAACGCTCTGCGGCGCGCCGGCGTCGAGCCTCCGGCGGGAGCCCTGACCGTGGAGTTGGGGCCCTGGGCCTACCGAACCACCATCCGGGCGGCGGTCGTGGGGGGTCGCGCCGCCCTGCGCCGCCGTCGTTCGAGTGAGGTCCTGGAGATCGACGACTGCCTGGTGGCCCACCCCCTGGTGGCCGAGTTGTTGCACGACGGCCGCTTCGGTGCCGCCTCGGAAGTGGTGCTTCGGTGCGGAGCCCGGACGGGGGAGCGTATGGCGGCAACGCTGCCGGTCGGAGCCCTGATCGACGTTCCTGCTGATGTGCGGCGCACCAGCATCCACGAAGAGGCTGCGGGGCGGCGGTGGCGGGTGTCGGCTGGATCGTTCTTCCAGGCCCGGCCCGATGGGGCCGACGCCCTGGCCCGGATCATCCTGGCCGCCGCTGGGGAGCCCTGCGTTCCCGGGGCGCTGGATCTCTACGCTGGAGTCGGCCTATTCGCCGGTGCGCTGGCCGGGGCCGGCTGGGAAGTGGTTGCGGTGGAGAGTGCGCCCGGAGCAGTTGCCGACGCCCGGGTCAATCTGGTGGGGCAGACCGTGCAGGTGGTGGAGGCCGACGTTACCCGCTGGAGCCCGCCCAAAGCCGGGTTGGTGGTTGCCGACCCCAGTCGCAACGGGCTGGGCCGCCCGGGGGTGAAGGTAGTCGACCAAACCGGTGCCGGACGCCTGGTTCTGGTCAGTTGCGACGCCATCAGCCTGGGCCGGGATGCCGGGCTGCTCAAGATGCACGGCTTCGAGATGACCGCCATGACCATGGTCGACATGTTTCCTCAGACGGTTCACGTAGAGGTGGTCAGCGTATTCGAACGCTAACCCGGGGAGGCTTGCTGGATCAGCGCGGCTACCGCCCCGGCGGGGTCCCGGACCACACAAAACCTCTCGCCCGGCCCAATGTCTTTGGGTCCGACTATCACCCGCCCGCCTTTGGCCCAGCACTCAGCCATGCTGGCGTCCAAATTCTCAACCACTATGTACATCAGCCACTGGGGAGGCAGCTTGACGTTCTGGCCCCGGGCGTGACATATCCCGGCGACGGTCTTGCCGGTTGAGGGGAGCACCATGTTGAAGTCGTCGTACTCCCCCATATCGAGGGCTTCTGGTTTCCATCCAACCACCGCCTCGTAGAACTCGGCGATCGCCGGCGCCTTTTCGACCGTTAGGTCGGTCCAGACGATGGTTCCGGGCCGGACTGGTTTAGCGCTCACAATGACCTCCGCGGTTTGACTTCACTCCATCGTATGGCCAACTGGTTCCGGTTTAGGGGACTTGCCGGCTGTTGCAGCCTTGGAATCGGCCATCATCTCCGGCCGGGGAAAGTATTCTGGTGGTGAGTTTTGAGCGGCCGCATCCCGGCCCGGACCGAAAGGTAAAACATGCCAAACGACTGGAATGAGCAGATCATCGCCGAGTTTCGGGCGAATGAAGGCAAGGTGGGAGGGATGTTCGAAGGCGCCCCCATTGTTCTGCTTACCTCCACCGGCGCAAAATCCGGCAAGCATCACACCACGCCTTTGATGTATCTGCCGGACGGGGACCGGGTTGTGGTCTTTGCATCGAAGGCCGGCGCACCCACCAACCCACAGTGGTTCAACAACCTGGTTGCGAACCCGGATGCGACGGCAGAGGTGGGAGTGGAGAAATTCGGAGTCAAGGCAGTGGTTACCGAAGGTGACGAACGGAACCGGCTATTCGAAGAGCAGAAAAAGCGCTACCCGCAGTTCGCAGAGTACGAAAAGTCCACCCCCCGCACCATCCCGGTTGTGGTCTTGGAGCGTGCGGGTTAGGCCGGGCTTAGAAAGATTCGGCCTGCTGAACTATCCAGCCGGCCCCGGACTGCCCTATTTTGAGCCGCAGCAAGCTGTCCCCGTAGCGAAACGCGCAGTCCCGTAGGGCCTGAACCTGGTCGCACCCCCGCGACTGGGTGGGACCGGGTTCCAACGTGAAGATGAAGTCGACCGCCGGCGAGGAGGCCACCTTTGCGGCTTCTGCCCGGTCTCCCGCTCGCCAGGCCGCCAGCAGGGACGATGCCGCCGCTTCGGGCGACGTCGCCGGTTCTGTGGTTGTTTGCGGTGGGGTGGGGGAGGGATCGGCCTCCGGGGAGATGGTTGCCGGATCGACCAGGTCGTAGTCGTCCACCGGGGCCCGCGTGCACGCCGGGGCGAGGAGCAGGAGGGTGATCAGCGCAAAAAGAAGGCGGACTGGAATGGACATCGGGGGGAATACTAGGCGACGGGGCTACTGAAGGTTGCGGCGCTTCTCCCAGTGGTGGTCGGCGGTTACCAGTCGGACGGTGCCGGTCTGGGATCGCATGACTATGGACTGGGTGGTGGCCTTCTTGCCGTGGAACCTGACACCCTTGAGTAGGTCGCCGTCGCTGATGCCGGTGGCGGCGAAGAAGGCCTCGCTGCGTACCAGGTCGTCGGTGGTCAGCACCTGGTTGAGGTCGTAGCCGGCGTCGATTGCCGCTTGGCGTTCTTCATCGTTGCGGGGGTGGAGTTTGGCCTGCATGCATCCCTGGAGGCACTTGATCGCACAGGCGGAGATGATGCCCTCCGGGCTCCCGCCGATACCGAGCAGTAGATCTATGCCGGTCCACTCTTCGCTGGCGGCTGCAATCGATCCGGCGACATCGCCGTCGGAGATCAGTTTGATCCGGGCGCCGGCTTCGCCGACCTCCCTGATCAGGTCGGTGTGACGGTCGCGCTCCAAGATGACCACGGTTACGTCTTCTATGGACACGCCTTTGGCCTTAGCGACCCGCCGGAGGTTGGTGGCCACGGGAGCTTCAATATCTATGACATCGGCCGCAGCCGGGCCGGTGACGATCTTTTGCATGTACAAAGACGGACCCGGGTTGAACATCGCTCCACGCTCGGCCACGGCCAGAACTGCGACCGCGTTGGCCTGGCCTTTGGCGGTCAATGTGGTGCCGTCGACCGGGTCGACCGCCACGTCTACCTGCGGGGGCTGGCCGTTTCCGACCAGTTCGCCGTTGTAGAGCATGGGGGCTTCGTCCTTCTCGCCCTCTCCGATGACAACCAAGCCGTCCATGTCGACGCCCTTGAGCATCATGCGCATGGCGTCAACGGCCGCCTGATCGGCAGCTTCCTTGTTGCGGCGTCCCAGCCAGCGAGCGGCCGCAATTGCGGCTTCTTCGGTGACCCTGACTAACTCCATGGAAAGGTTGCGGCCGGGGGCGGAGTGGAGCCCGGACGGTGGTGTGGTCGAGTTCATGTGACCCCAGACTAACAGCCCGGGAGCGGCAGCGCCCCGCCGGTCCGGCTGCCACATCCAACAAAGAACGTAATGCAGCCAGATTTGGACTCGGTCCAGGGTTGGCGGTAGGCTTCGGTGGTGTCCAGTGAGGTCCATCAGATAACGGCGATGCTTCTGCGCCGCAACGGTCTGCAGGTAACGGCCCAGCGTATGGCCGTCTTGGGGGCGGTGTCGGAATCTCCCCACGGCACCGCGGACGACATCGACCGAGCCGTCAGGGCCGACATAGGGTCCATCTCCCGTCAAGCGGTGTACGACGCCCTATCGGTTCTGACCGACAAAGGCCTGCTCCGGCGGATCCAGCCGGCAGGGTCGGCGGCCCGCTACGAAAACCGGGTGGGAGACAACCACCACCACCTCATTTGCCGCGCCTGCGGCAGGATGGTCGACGTCGACTGCGCGGTGGGCGACACCCCGTGCCTGACTGCGGCCCACGATTCGGGATTTGAAATCGACGAAGCTGAAGTCATCTACTGGGGAAGATGCCCGGAATGCCTGGCGGGCGGATCCGTATCGTCCGGCGACTGACGAGGGCGTGGTGGCGGCGAAGTTTTAGGTTTATAGGCCAGTTTATGAAAAGACAAATCACTTACCAGGAATCAACGAAGGAGGACCCACGTGTCTAAAAACGGCAGCGAGAGCGAGAACCCGGCGCTCGACTCCCCGGACCCCAAGCCCGGCCGGCCCCGGACCAACCAGGACTGGTGGCCCAACCAGCTAAACCTGCAGGTTCTGCATCAGCACTCGCCCCGCTCGAATCCGTTGGGCGAAGAGTTCAGCTACTCGCAGGAGTTCGCCAAGCTGGACGTCGAAGCGCTCAAGCGCGATGTCAACGAGGTCATGACCACCTCGCAGGACTGGTGGCCGGCCGACTACGGCCACTACGGGCCGCTCTTCATCAGGTTGAGTTGGCACGCCGCCGGCACCTACCGGATCGCCGACGGCCGGGGCGGCGCAGGATCGGGCGACCAGCGGTTCGCCCCCTTAAACAGCTGGCCCGACAACGGCAACCTGGACAAAGCCCGCCGGCTGCTCTGGCCGGTCAAGCAGAAGTACGGCCAAAAGATCTCGTGGGCCGACCTGCTGGTGTTCGCGGGCAACTGCGCAATGGAGTCCATGGGATTTGAAACTTTTGGCTTCGCCTTCGGACGTGAAGACGTCTGGGAGCCTGAAGACGTTTTCTGGGGACCCGAAGACACCTGGCTCGGAGACGAGCGCTACGCCGGGGACCGTGAGCTGACCGGCCCCTTCGGCGCGGTACAGATGGGCCTGATCTACGTGAACCCGGAAGGTCCCAACGGGAACCCGGATCCGCTGGCTGCGGCCAGGGACATCCGGGAGACTTTTGGCCGGATGGCAATGAACGACGAAGAAACTGTGGCGCTCATCGCCGGTGGCCATACCTTCGGCAAGTGTCACGGGGCGGGCGACCCCGACCTAGTCGGGCCCGAACCCGAAGGCTGCCCGGTTGAACACCAGGGGCTCGGCTGGATCAACTCCCACGGAACCGGCAAGGGTGGCGACACCATCACCAGCGGTTTGGATGGGGCCTGGACCAACGAGCCGGCCAAGTGGGAGGAGAAGGGGTTCTTCGACAACCTGTTCAACTACGAGTACGAGTTGACCACCAGCCCCGCCGGCGCCAAGCAGTGGACCCCCAAAAATCCCGAAGCCCAGGGCACCGTGCCGGACGCACACGACCCGTCCACCCGGCACGCCCCCATGATGTTGACCACCGACCTGGCACTGAGGATGGACCCGATCTACGGGCCGATCTCAAAGCGTTTTCACGAGAACCCGGACCAGTTTGCGGAGGCGTTCGCCAAAGCCTGGTACAAGCTTCTGCACCGCGACATGGGACCGGTTTCCCGCTACCTCGGCCCCTGGATAGCTGGAGAACAGCTGTGGCAGGACCCCGTGCCGGCGGTCGACCACGAACTGATCGACGAGGCCGACGCCTCGGCCCTCAAAGCCAAGATCCTTGCCTCGGGGCTGTCCGTCGCCCGTTTGGCGTCCACCGCTTGGGCATCGGCCTGTACCTTCCGGGACACCGACAAACGTGGCGGAGCGAACGGTGCACGCATCCGGCTGGAGCCGCAGCGTGACTGGGAGGTCAACGAGCCGGCTGCGCTGGCGGGGGCGCTTCAGGCCCTGGAGGCGATCCAGCAGGAGTTCAACGCCTCGCAGACCGGCAAGAAGATCTCGATGGCCGACCTGATCGTCCTGGCCGGGTGCGCCGCGATTGAGCAGGCTGCGAAGAACGCCGGCCACGACATTGCGGTTCCGTTTACCCCCGGGCGGACGGACGCTTCGCAGGAGCAGACCGATGCGGAGTCCTTTGCCGTGCTGGAGCCGGTGGGGGATGGGTTCCGTAATTACCTCAAGGCCGGGACGAAGCTGGCTCCGGAGACCCTGCTCTTGGACCGGGCCAACCTGTTGAGGCTGAGCGCCCCCGAGATGACGGTCCTGATCGGCGGAATGCGGGCACTGAAGACCAACTTCGGCCAGTCCGGCCACGGTGTCTTCACCGAGCGGCCCCAGACCTTGACCACCGACTTCTTCACGAACCTGCTCGACATGAGCACCGAGTGGAAGCCGTCGGCTTCGGTTGAGAACGTCTACGAGGGAAGGGACCGGTCCACCGGTGAGGTCAAGTGGACGGCTACCGCCGCCGACCTGGTGTTCGGTTCGAACTCGCAACTGCGGGCCATCTGCGAGGTTTACGCAGGTGACGACTCCCAGGGCAAGTTCGTCCGTGACTTTGTGGCTGCCTGGGACAAAGTCATGAACATGGACCGTTTCGACATCGCCTGATCGCTCAAGGTCGGGTGGCCGGTTCGTTCGGAACCGGCCACCCGACCCCTTAAGCCCCTAACTTGTCCTCCGGGTCGATCCGCTCCTCGATCCACTCGTCGATCCGGGCCCACCACCCATAAAGCCAGTCGATTAGTGCGTCCTGCTCCCGGGGCACCTCGGCGGCCGGGACGCGCCAGTAGCGGGCGGCGATTGGTCTGTCGAACGGGATGCGTTTCCAAAGTTCGCCGAATGACCCGACGTCCTCCAGCACCGTGTGGGCGACGAACACGACGTCGGCGTCCGGGGCAGCGGTTACCGCCGCCATCACCCCGCCGTGCCGGGGTGGGAGCATCCGGCGGAGCAACTCGGCCCGGTCGGCGTATCCGTGGTGCCCTTTCTTGCGGAGCGACGCGATCGCCCTCATCCGCAAGCTTGCGGTGAAATCCCGCCCTTCGGGGAAGAGAACGAAGGCTCCTTGGCCGGCGGTGCCGGCTGCCAACTCCGAGATAACGCTCAACGACCGGTCCCGTTCGGAGGGGTCGTGTTGGATGAAGCGGTTGGGCAGGCGGTTGCCGATGATGTCGAAGAACGGGTCCCACTGGAGTTTGGCAAGCATCACGATCCGCGGGAGACGGCGGTAGCCGATCATCAGCGTCCCAACCAACATCAACGAGTTTCCTGGGCCGGCGTGCCGGCTGAATACCAGTACCGGTCCCTCCTGGGGGGCAGGTGGGTCCTCTATTGCGATCCGCAGCCTGAACAAACGCCCGGCGGCCCGGTTCATGCGCTTGAGCCACCATCCCATGTAGCGGAAGTGGGCGGCCTGGATCTTCCTCGACCCCATCCCCCCGCCCCCACGGGCGGCCAGCCAAAGCCCCACCAGGGCCCCCAGGCTCACCAACTCGAAAAACAGGTAAACCGCTACGAACGACAAGATCCTCAGTACCCGGGCTTTTGGTTCGAAGAACACGCCGTACAGCCCCGACACCAACAACAGGACCGGGGTGAGGGCCAGCCAGCCCAGGCAGATCAGCACCACAAGAGGAAGCACCACCAGACGCCGGACGATCCGGGGAGGGATTCGGTTCACACCAGGGCATCCAGGTAGTGGCCGGTCGCCTGATGGGCCGATTCGATTCTTTGTGCCACGTGGGTAAAGTCCCGGTACTTCAACTGCTTGAGGCCGGCGGGAGCATCCTCCTCACCGGTGGGGAGAACATGCCCGACGACTCCTTGGGGCAGGGAGGCCATGTCCCGGGCAAAGCGGTGCCGGCGGCTGATCTCGAACGCCACGGTCGCCACCTGGAGCAGGTTGCGGGGGACCGAAAGCGGCTGTTCGATGCGGCCCACCTGCAATATGTACAGTTCGGTGGCCCCCAGTTGGATCGCCTTCTCGATTGGGATGGAGTTGACCAGTCCGCCGTCGACGAAGTGTTCGCCGTCGATTTCCACCGGAGGGAGCAAGCCCGGGACCGCGGCCGAGGCCAGGATCGCCGGGACGATGGGACCCTGCGAGAACCAGTGTTCGGCCGCCCGCTCCACCCCGGCCGCTACGCACTGAAACGGCACGGCGAGGTCCTCGAAGCGATCCACCTTCAGCAGGCGCTCGATCAGCGCCTTGAGGTTGGCGTTCGAGTGAAGGTGATTGCCTTTGCGGACCAGGTTCCCGGCCCCGCCGAAGGGGGAGGCAAATACCCTTTCTTTCCCCAGCGCCAACCAGGCCTTCCGCAGCTCTTCCACGGTTTCCAGAGTTGGTTCGGCCGCCACCGCAACTCCGTTCAGCGCCCCCACCGAAGTCCCGACTATCAGGTCCGGGGTGATGTCGCGCTCCAAGAGCGCGTGGAGCATGCCGACCTCGTTGGCTCCAAGGTGCCCGCCGCCGCCGAGCACAAAACCAATGGTCCGGTGTTCGGTTCCGGGGGAATCCGCCATGCTTCCATCGTATGCCTCTGCTTAAGTTCCGGACCGGGGTTAGGATCAGCCGTTCCCGCCCGGAGGAGGCACAAGAATGGCAAACGAGTCGTGTAGCCACCTGGATCAGATCGTTGAGGTCAATCCCAGCGGCGACGGCTGCCTGGAGTGCCTGGCCTCCGGTGGTCGTTGGGTGCACCTGCGCCTATGCCAGACCTGCGGCCACGTCGGCTGCTGTGATCAATCACCGGGCAAACACGCCACGGATCACTCGCACCGGACCGGCCACCCGATCATCCGATCATTCGAGCCCGGCGAACAGTGGTTGTGGTGTTACCCGGATGAGTTGGCATTCGAACTGGAGGATCTGGAACCCGGCCCCTGGCACACCTGATCGACGCCCGGCGCTCGAGGTTGCCGGGATCGGCACTGATGAACTCCCCCGTAGCTGCCGAAGGTAACTCCAGGGACCTGCGGTCACTCGAACTGCAGGCGGGCCGGGAGGAGCAGATCATGAAACGTACTTTGAGGGACGCAGCCGCCAGTCTTGTGGTGGCCGGATCGGCGGTAATGCTGGGCATCAACGCCCCGGTGTTGCCCGCTCTTGTGATTCTTGTTGGGTTGGCGGTGGGTCTGGCGGTTCTGGCCACGGTTCCCGAGCCTACCCGGGCAAAGATTAAGGACCGCGCATCGGCTTCGGCGCCGGCTTCGAAACGCTACGACATAGCCGCTTAGTCACTCTTTTGGGGGGCAACGATTCCGGCCCGCGCCCCGCGCGGGGTAGCATCTTGAGATGCCCACTGCTGAAATAGGTGTTTTCGGAGGCTCCGGCTTCTATTCATTGGTCCCCGACCTCGAACAGATCGAGGTCGATACCCCCTACGGCGCGCCGTCCGACTCGCTGGCCATCGGCGAGATCGAAGGTCGCAAGGTGGCGTTCATGGCCCGCCACAATCGGGCCCACACCATCCCGCCGCATAAAATCAACTACCGCGCCAACCTGTGGGCCTTCAAATCTTTGGGGGTCACCCGGGTGTTGGCGCCATGCGCCGCCGGCTCGCTCAAGCCCTACATCCATCCCGGCCACTTTGTGGTTTGCGACCAGTTCATTGACCGGACCAGGGCCAGGAACGACACCTTTTTCGACGGTCCGCAGGTAACTCACGTAAGCGCCGCCGACCCCTACTGCCCCGAACTCCGCAGGTTGGCGACCACCACCGGTGCGGCGGCTGGGCTCACCATGCACCCGAACGGGACCATGGTGGTTATTGAGGGACCCAGATTTTCCACTCGGGCTGAGAGCGCTTTTCACTCCTCCCAGGGTTGGGATGCGGTCAGCATGACCCAGTACCCCGAGGTGACGCTGGCCCGCGAGTTGCAGATGTGTTTCTCCGGGATCGCCCTGATCACCGACTACGACTCGGGTATCGATGAGATCGCCCCGGTGTCTGCCGCCGAGGTGGTGCGGGTCTTCGGGGAGAGCAACGAGAGGCTCCGTCGCCTGCTGGTCAGCCTCATCGTCCAGATTCCCAAGGACCGGGGTTGTGAGTGCGGCAACTCGCTGGCCGGAGCCACCCTCTCCAACCAACAGCCGGAGGAGGCCTAGCGGCGTGAACCGGGATGCCGGTGAGCCGGGTGGGTTGATCGGTTGAGCAACCCGGTCAATCACCCGATCTTTGCCCGGGTTTATGCCCGGTCGAGCCGGGCGATGGAAAAGAGCGGGCTATCGGCGTACCGAATGCAGCTACTGGAAGGCCTGACCGGCTCGGTCGTGGAGATCGGCGCGGGCAACGGGTTGAATTTCGCCCACTACCCAGCCGGGGTGACGTCGGTGCGCGCCGTCGAGCCGGATCCTTATCTGCGGATCATCGCCCTCAAGAACGCCGGGGAGGCACCGGTCCCGGTTGAAGTGGTGGACGGGCTATCGGGCAGCCTGCCGGGAGCGGACGGTGAGTTCGATGCCGCCGTGGTCTCGCTGGTCCTGTGTTCGGTCGACCAAGCCGGCGCGCTCCGGGAAATTCGCCGGGTGCTCAAACCTGCGGGCCAACTCCGATTCCTCGAACACGTCCGGGCGCCGTCCTCCGGCATGCGGTGGGTTCAGAGGGTGCTGGACGCCACCATCTGGCCGAGACTCGCCGGCGGGTGCCACATGGGGCGGGACACGGTGGGCGCCATGCAGGGGGCCGGGTTCAAGATCGAGCGGATCGACGAGTTCGTGTTCCCGCTGACACAGGTCCCCTCGCCCGCTTCCAGTTGCGTTATCGGCGTGGCCAGGCCCGCCTGAAGCCCCCAATAAAAAACCACCCGCCGGAGCGGGTGGTTTTTTTACTGCGGATCTTTAGAATCCCCGGCTTGGGCGCCTGCGCATCATGTTCTTGCGGCCCTTGCCCGAGGTGTATGCCAGGCGGGGAGCGGCAACCTTCAAGCCGGCCATCTCGTACTGCTCCCGCAGTTTGAGGATG
>JAJCYE010000090.1 GCA_029263075.1 Actinomycetes bacterium | reverse complement strand
GGCCAGGTCGCCATGCGGTCGGCTAGGCGCGCGATATCAACGATGTCGATCCCAAGGCGAATCATGGCCCCAGCTTAGACGGGGCGCCGGGGGACTGCGGCCCCTAGACCTTGCCGAAGACTATCGACGCGTTGTGCCCGCCGAAGCCGAACGTGTTCATGATCGCCGCATCGAACTTGGCGGGGCGGGCCTGGTTCGGCACGACGTCCAGGTCGCACGCCGGATCGGGCGTTTCGTAGTTGGTGGTGGGAGGCAGGATCTGGTCCACCAGGCCCATGACCGTGGCCGCGGCCGCCGTCGATCCGGCCGCGCCCAGCAGGTGGCCGGTCATCGACTTGGTCGACGAAGTCGGGGGAGGGGAGTTGCCGAACACCTTGTGAACCGCCTTGGTCTCCGCGGCGTCGCCCAGCGAGGTGGCGGTGCCGTGAGCGGAGATGTAGCCGATGTCGGAGGGCGTAAGTTCGGAATCTTCCAGCGCCATTGTCATGCAGGCAGCGGCCCCCACGCCCTCGGGCTGGGGCATGACCAGGTGGTGGGCGTCGGCCGACAGACCGTAACCAAGAACCTCCGCCAGGATGGTGGCTCCCCGGGCTACTGCCACGTCCCACGCCTCGAAGATCATTACCGTCGAGCCTTCCGCCAGCAGGAATCCGTCCCGGTTCAAATCGAAGGGCCGGGAAGCGTGTTGGGGGTCGTCATTTTGTTTCGACAGCGCGCGGGCGGCGCAGAACGCGGCCAGCCCGAGCGGGGTGATGGGGGTTTCGGTCCCGCCGGTCACGACCACATCGGCGTGCCCGTTGCGGATGTGGTCGATGGCCCGGGCCATGGCATTTCCGCTGGCGGCGCAGGCGGTAACCGTGGCTTCGTTGGGCCCCTGGAAACCGAATTCAATCGCTACGGCGCCGGAGGCGGAGTTGGCCATCATCCGGGCGATCAGGTCGGGCGCCACCGAACGGGGGCCCTTGGTGTTGAGGTTCATGGTGTCGTCTTCGATCAACCGCAGTCCGCCGACCCCCGAGCCGATGACCACGCCGACCCGTGATGGGTCGGGGTCTTTCGGGTCAAGCCCAGCGTGCTCCAGGGCCATCTTCGAGGCCGCGTAGGCAAATTGGGTAAACCGCTCCATGCGACGGGAACGGCGGGGTTCGATGAAGTTGGCGATGTCGAAATCGGAAACCTCGGCGCAGATGTTGACGGCGTAGCCTGTGGTGTCGAAAGAGGTGACGTGCCCAGCGCCGGAGCGTCCCGCACGAATCGACTCCCAGAAGGGATCGATTCCTATTCCAACGGGGGTAACCGGCCCGATGCCGGTTACCGCAATGCGGCGCTTGTTAGGCATTGGAACCCACCTTGGCGGACAGCAGGTCGGCAGCTTGGCCCAGAGTGGTGACGTCCTCAAGTTCCTCGTCGGAAACCTCGATGCCGAACTTCTCCTCGACGGCCATGACCACGGTCATCAGGTCGATCGAGTCCAAGCCCAGGTCCTCGAACAGGTTGGCATCCTCGGTGATGGTGGAAGCCTCCACCTTGAGGCGGTCGACGAGGGTTTCTTTGAGTGCGACTACTACTTCATCTCGGTTGGACATTTTGTACTGCTCCTTAGTTGTGAGTGAGTTCTTAAACTATCCCGCCGTTGATGCCGATGACCTGACCCGTCAGGTAGCCGGCGCGGGCGCAGAAGCGGACCGCCTCGGCTGCCTCCTCGGCGCTTGCCGGCCGGCCCATAGGAATTTGGCTCATCAAGGCATCCCTGGCAGCCGGCGAAAGTTTGGCGATGAAGTCGGTTTCCACCAATCCCGGCGCCACGACGTTTACAGTGATGCCCTTCGCCGCCACCTCCAGCGCGAGCGCCTTGGAGAAGCCAACCAGGCCGGCTTTGGCCGCCGCGTAGTTGGCCTGGCCCGGGTTCCCGGTGGTGCCCACCACCGAACCTACGCTGATCACGCGGCCCCAGCGGCCCTTCAACATGCCGGGGAGAGCCCGCTTGGTGCACCGGAACGCTCCCTTCAGCGAAACATCGATGACTTCGTCCCACGCCGCCTCGCTCATGCGCATCAGCAGGCCGTCCCGGGTCATGCCTGCGTTGTTGACCAGGATCTCGACCGGTCCCAGGGCCTGCTCGATCTCTTCGAATGCTCCTGCGACACTTTCGGTGCTGGCGACGTCGATGTTGAACTCCATCGAACCGTCGCACAGGGCCACGGTTTCCTGGGCGCCATCCTTGTTGCCTCGGTACCCGACGGCCACTCGGACGCCTTCGTGGGCAAGCGCCACCGCACAGGCTCGGCCGATGCCGCTGCCGGAGCCGGTGACCAGCGCCACCCTGCCCTCCAAACTGGAAACCTCGTTCACGCCGGCGTCGGCTCCAGGGCCGTTTCTGATGCCAGGGTGGCCGCTACCTCGGCCGGAGCGGGCAGGGTCCAGTTCATCCGGGCCGCACCCCAGGTGTAGCCGGCGCCGAAGGCAACCATCAAAAGGCGGTCGCCGGGGCTGAGTTTGCCTTCACTCCAGGCGTCGCACAGAGCGAGGGGAATGGAAGCGGCCGAGGTGTTCCCGTAACGTTCGATGTTCTGGTAAACCTTCTCCCGGCTTACACCGATCTGGACCGCGCATTCGTCGAGGATCCGCCGGTTGGCTTGGTGGGCCACCATCAGTTCAAATCCGTCCTTGCCGAAGCGTGAGCCCAGTTCGCTCATGACGTGCACCGCGTTGCGGAACACCTCTCGCCCGTTCATCTTGATGTTCAGGCAGGCGGGGTTGAAGCGGTTCCCATCCTCCGGAAGCTTGCTCCCGCCTCCGGGTATCAAAACTTGGGGGAGCCCCGAGCCATCGGACCCGAGCTCGAACTGGATCGGCTCCGCAGTCGGGTCGGCCTCCAGGACCACTGCTGCGGCGGCGTCGCCGAACAGGGGAGCGGTCATCCGGTCGGTGAAATCGAGGTGGCGGGTCAACAGGTCGGCCCCGATCACCAGAACGCTGGTTGCGGCGCCGCTGCCGATCAGCGATGCGCCGATAGACAGGCCGTAGACAAACCCCGAGCAGGCGGCGGCCAGGTCGAATGATCCGGCGCGGGTTGCTCCGATGTTGTCCTGAATGATGTTGGCGGTTGCCGGAAGGAGATAGTCGGGCGTGCAGGTGGCACAGATGATCATCGACAGGTTTTCGGGATCAAGTTGGGCAACGGCAAGCGCCTGCAGGGCGGCCGTGGTCCCCAGGCTTGCGGTCGACTCCTCCTCAGCCGCGTAATGCCGCTCCAGGATGCCGGATCGGGTGAAGATCCAGTCTGCAGTGACACCTGCCGGGCCGGCTACCTCTTCATTGGTAACGATCCGTGACGGTACGGCCTTGCCCAGGCCGGTAATGGCTACTCTCATATGCTCTAAAGACTTGCTATTTCCGGCGGAGCCACAGAACCGGCTCGGAGCCGCGAACCGGGGCGCCGTAGGGCAGCATGTATCCCATCATCCAGCCGGCGAACGATGACCGGACCGGCACTTCCTGCCCGTTGGAGGAGGTCACGCTTCCCACGACCTGACCCTCCATCACGTACTCGCCCTCCGAGGTGTAGGGCTTGGCGGGAGTGGGGCAGAATCGCCCGCTGCACGGTGCCAGCACCAGACGTTCTTCAAGGACAAGCGCCTCGCCGGGCGCCGAATCGGTTGCGTTGTCCGTCCAGGAGATCATAAAGACACCCCGGCAGGCTCGGTTTGGTAGTTGATGTCGTCCCCCCTTGGTATGAGTGATGTTGCTTGTTCGTCGTTGGACACGCCGACCAATTCGGCATCGGCGTCGATCTGGCGAACCAGACCACGGAGCACCTTGCCGGGCCCCGTCTCGACAAATGTTGAAAACCCGTCATCGCGCATCCGCTGGACTGCGGCGGTAAAGCGGACCGGTGAGGTGATGGCTTCCACCAGCAGCGCTTTGATCTGCGCCGGATCGGTGTGGGCTCTGCCGTCTGCGTCGCAGTAGACCGGGCAGTAGGGCCGGACCATGGCGACATCGCCCAACGCCTGTTCAAAGGTCTCACGAGCGGGCTGCATCAAAGGGCAGTGGGCCGCGACGGGGACCTTGATCCGCACTACTCGCATTGCGCCCGCCTCCAGGCACCGCTTGGCTGCGGCCGCGAGGCCCCGGTCCTTGCCGGAGATAACCGTCTGCTTGGGCGAGTTGTAGTTGGAGACCCAGACGTCGCCTTCTTCGGCACAGATGGCGTCGATGGATTGCGGGTCCAACCCGATGACGGCTGCCATGCCTCCCTCGTTGGCCCTTCCGGCTTCGGCCATGGCCTTACCTCTCAGGGCTACCAGGCGGAGGGCTTCTTCGAATTCCAATGCCCCTGCGATGACCAGGGCGGGAAACTCGCCCAGGCTGTGACCGACGACCGCTTGGGGCTGAAGGCCCAGTGACTGCATCTTGCGCCCGATGGCAACTTCGGTGATGAACAGGGCGGGCTGCAGGACATCGGGGGCCCATGCGGGGTCGGGATCGGTGGTGCAAAGTCGCTCAAGATCACGATTCACCACGGCGCGGCCGGACCTGAACAGCTCGGAGGCGCCCTGGATGTCCAGGCCCATTCCGGCTTTTTGCGAACCCTGTCCGGGGAACATCCAGGCGATCAAGAGACTTCCTTTTTGAGGGCGGCAAGTGTCCGGTGAACCAGCACCCGGGCTGAGCCTTCGGTTCGGCCGAGTGCCTGTGCGATCTCGGCGTGGGGAAGCTCTTCGACAAATCTGAGGATCATGGCGTGCCTTTGTTCGGCCGGGAGTTTGTTTACGGCGCTGAGCAAGCTGGCGATCTGCTCCTCGTCCACCATGATCTGGCTGAGGTCGGAGTCATCGGTGTTCTCCGATGCCGGCTCATCGATCTCCTCGATGGAAACCGTCGCTACGAACTTGCGGCTGTGGTTGGCGCTGGCGTTGCGGGCGGAGGTGAACAGCCACGCCGCTATCTCGGGCTCTCCGGGCTCCCGCGGAGCCATGTGCTTGAGGGCCTGTGAAAAAACCTGGGCAGTGAGGTCCTCGGCGTCGTGGTGATTGCGCACCCTTTTCAGCACATAGGCATGTACCGGCTTTACGTACCTGGAGTAAACTTCTTTAAACGCCGCATCTTTCCAAACCAGCTGGGGGCGACGTAGGCGACTGACTGCCTTGGGGGATTTTTCACTCACATAGAGGAAGACACCGGAATGAACGAAACGTTACGAGTTACCTGAGGTAACTTTGACTGAGCCTAGGAGACGGGTTTCGAAGGAGGAGCGGCGGCGCCGGCTACTTGCAGCGGCCGCCGAGCTCTTTGGTACCGAGGGTTACCGAAGAACCGAGGTCGAGGCGCTCGCCCGCAAGGCCGGCGTCACCAAACCCATGCTGTACCGGCACTTCCCCGGGGGGAAGGCCGAGATCTTCATGGCCGTGCTCGACGCCCACATCAATATGTTACTTCGTTCTTTGTGGGACGCGATGGGATCGTCCAGCGACCCGCGCAAGCGCCTGCAGTACGGCCTGAGGGCTTACCTGGCCTTCGCCGAGGAGAATACCGCCGGATTCCACCTGCTGGTGCACTCGTCGCCGGAACTGGACCCGGGGGTGGGTGACCGCCTTTCCGAGGTGCGCGAGTCCATCGCCCGTGGCCTGAGCACCGCGATAGCCGACGTAATGAAGGGTGCGGGTCTTCACGCCGAGGGGGCGCCTTTATATGCGCACGCCATGTTGGGCGGAGTCGAGTCGGTGACGTCCTGGTGGCTGGCCGAGGGCAGGACCCCCGACAGAGAGAAGATCGTCGACCACCTGCTGGCCTTCTTGTGGCGTGGCTTCGACGGCCTGCCCCGGGACCCAACGAAGTTCCAGGCAACAAAGGGCAAGTCTGCGCCGAAAGATGCGCTGTAAAGCAGTCGTTCGGCCATCAGTCCGGGACCGGCCTCCGGGAACCGCCGGGGCAATCGAACGGTCGTCCGGCCAACTCCGGGGGGTTTGGCCGCTTGAGATCGGCCGACCCCCGCCGCCTCCTGCCCGGGTGGCCCCGTCAGGTACATTGCGGATATCATTGCGCAACACACAGCCGGAGGCGGGTCACGCTTTCGCGCCCTGCCTTAAAACCCCCTGTCGGACGAGCTTTGAGGAGCGACTGGAATGGATGAGTTGACGAAGGAATTGAACGCGATTGCCACCGCGATGGTGGCCCCCGGCAAAGGCATCCTTGCCGCCGACGAGAGCTCTCCCACCATCGGAAGCCGGTTCGCCAAGCTGGGGATCGACTCCACCGAGGAGAACCGCCGCTCCTACCGTGAAATGTTCTTTTCCGCCGATGGCATCAAGGAGTACGTCTCCGGCGTGATCCTCTACGACGAGACCATTCGCCAGAACGCCAGTGACGGCACCCCCTTCCCGAAGTACATGCAGAACCTGGGCATCATCCCCGGCATCAAGGTGGACACCGGCGCCAAAGAACTGGCCGGCCACCCGGGCGAGAAGATCACCGAGGGCCTCGACGGCTTGCGGGATCGCCTCAAGGAGTATCACGACCTGGGTGCCCGCTTCGCCAAGTGGCGTGCGGTCATCACCATCGGCGACGGTCTCCCCACGGACTACTGCCTGGAGGCCAACGCTCACGCCCTGGCCCGCTACGGCGCACTGTGCCAGGAGCGCGGCATCGTTCCGATCATTGAGCCGGAAGTCCTGATGGACGGCGACAACACCATCGAGACCTGCTACGCGGTGACCGACAAGACCCTGCACGTGGTCTTCGGCGCTCTGTACCGGGCCGGGGTGAAGTTCGAGGGCATGGTTCTCAAGCCCAACATGGTGGTTCCCGGCAAGAAGTCCGGACAGTCCGCCAGCGTCGAACAGGTGGCCTCGATGACCCTGGACGTGCTCAAGAAGAATGTTCCGGCCGCAGTGGCCGGCATCGCCTTCCTTTCGGGCGGCCAGAGTGACCAGGACGCTTCGGCTCACCTGAACCAGCTCAACAAGCTGGGTGACACGCCGTGGCCGCTGACCTACTCCTACGGCCGGGCCCTGCAGACCGCAGCCATGGAGACCTGGGCCGGCAAGCCTGAAAACGTGGCCGCCGGCCAGGCCGCAGCGTTGCTGCGTGCTCGGGCCAACTCCGCAGCCACCTACGGCAAGTACTCCGAGCAGCTGGAGACCGCAGGCGTCTAGTTGCATTTGAGCCTGTTTCACAAGTAGCGCGAATAAACTGGCCGGGATGGATGACATCCCGGCCTTTTCGCGCATGAGACTGGGCATCCTTGCCTCTCACGGCGGCTCAAACATGCAAGCGATAATCGACGCCACCCATCAGGGAGTGCTGGCGGCGGAGGCCGTGGTGGTGATCGGGAACAACGCCGGCTCGATGGCCGCCTCCCGAGCCGCCGCCGAGGGCATCCCGTTTCATCACCTCAGCGGCAGGACCCACCCGGAGTTCGCCGAACTGGACGCCGAGATCTGCCGGGTCCTGGCCGATGCCGGCGTAGACCTGGTGGTGCTGGCGGGCTACATGAAGAAGGTGGGCCCGAAGACCATCGACCGTTTTCCCCGGCGAATCTTGAATATTCACCCGGCCCTGCTCCCCAGGTTCGGGGGGGTCGGCATGTACGGGATCCATGTCCATGAGGCGGTTCTGGCCGCCGGCGACAAGGTGACCGGGGTCACCGTTCACCTGGTCGACCAGGAGTACGACCGGGGCCCGATTGTTGCCCGGTGCGAGGTCGGGGTCAACGAGGGCGACGACGCGCCTGCGTTGGCGGCCCGGGTGTTGGAGCGTGAACACGCCTTTTATGTCGAGACCTTGTGCAAGATTGCCTCGGGAGAGCTCGACCTGGATACACTCAGTTAAATGGAGGCCTCCCGTCAGTCATTGTTAGAGCTCTTGGAGCTGCAGAAGATCGACTCTGTCATCGACCGGCTGACCGCTCGCCTCAACCACCTCCCGGAGCAGGAAACGCTCGAAGCCCTTGAGGAGCGCCAGCGGGTCCTGGAGTCGCAGACCGGCGAGCTGGAGGCGGCCCTGGACGAGGTCGCCGGACGGCAACGCAAGCTGGACACCGAGGTCGAGAACATCGGCTTAAAGATTGCCCTAGAGGAGGCCCGCCTCAACTCGGGCGACATAAGCAGCCCACGCGAAATGTCGGCGATCGGTGCCGAGATCGAGTCGCTCAGGCGCCGCCGCACCCGCTTTGAGGATGATGACCTTGAGGTGATGGAGGAGCGGGAAGGCATCGAGAAGAAGCTAAGTACGCTGACCGCCGAGTTGGAGACGCTCCGCCATGAGGTGGCTGCGGCGATCGTCGCCCGGGAGACGGCCGGGGGCCAGGTGGGTGAAGATCTGGCCAAGGCCAAAGAGCGTAAGGCGGGCTGGGTTCCCCGGATCGACCCCGAACTGCTCACTTTCTATAACGACTTGCGACGCTCCAAGCACGGCGTGGGCGCCGCGCCTCTGCAGGGGAGCATGTGCCTGGGCTGCCACATGCAGTTGCCGGCGCAGGAGGTCTCCAGGGTCCGCGCCAACCAGGGGATCAATCGGTGCGATGAGTGCGGCCGAATCCTCGTCGTAACCGACTGAGGCGTGCCGGCACATAAAACCCGCACCCGCCACTGCGCACCGGTTGACCGGGGCACTATCGCCGGTCTACGGGTTCGTTGGGTGGAGACCCGATAATGCTTTTTTGGCATCTGGGGATGACCTGCGCCATCGTTTTTTTTGCCCTGGGCGCCCGGCGCATCGATTACCGGGTGGTCCTTCTGGGGGCGATTATCTCCGACGTGATCGACAAGCCCATAGGGCGGATCTTTCTCCAGGAGGACTTCGACAACGGCCGTCTTTACGCCCACACGCTGCTTGTAGCGACCGCGGTCCTGCTGGGGATCCAGTTGACGCTCCGGGGGGCCACTGCCCGTCGCTGGTTCATTCTGCCCATCTGCATGCTGATCCACCAGGTGCTGGATGCCATGTGGAACGAGCCGATTACCTGGTTCTGGCCACTGTTCGGGTCGAAATTCCCATCCGACCCCCAACCGAACTACTGGCTGGACGTGTTGACCAGGCCCTTCGACCACCCGCTGGAGCTAGGCAAAGAGCT
>JAJCYE010000089.1 GCA_029263075.1 Actinomycetes bacterium | reverse complement strand
GTGTTGTTCGAGGCCATAGACCTCATCTCGGAGCGGGACATCGGAGCCGTGTTCGTCTTCGCCGAGCGGCTGATCCGGTCCGGGGTGGATATCCGGGAGTTCTCCCGAGCCCTCACCGACCACCTGCGGTCGTTGTTCCTGGTCCTGCACGCCCCGGCCGCCCGGGAAATTCTCGAGGTGACCGACGACGGATTGACCCGCCTGCAGGAGCAGGCGAACCACCTGGGCAGCGCCGAGGTCCTACGTCTGATCGACCTGACCAACGAAATCGGGCTGCAACTCCGGCAGGCGGTTGAGGGGCGGCTAGCCCTGGAAGTGGGGCTGGCCCGGATGACCCGGCCCGACCTGCACGCAACGCCCGCCTCGCTGCTGGCGCGGCTCGACCGGCTGGAGCGGGCCCAGAACTCGGGCGAACCCCTGCCGCCGATCCGTACCGCCCCCCCGACGGAGGGCTCCCGCCTGCCCGCAAGCCGCCCCGCCCCGGCGGCCCCAACTCCCCGATCCGGCACGCCGGTCGCGCCCCCGGCACGGACGGCGCCCGCCGCGGCGTCTCCCGCGCCTGTGCCCGGCTCGACCCCCCGATCTGCCGAGGCCCCGAAAGCTCCGGCCCCCCCGTCCCGGGCGCCAACCCCGGCCTCTCCTTTGGCCCCGGCCTCTCCTTCGGCCCCGGCCTCTCCTTCGGCCCCGCCTCCTACTTCGCCGGCCCCTGCGGTCCGGGAGGCCCAAACCGACGCCACCGAGGCGCCGCCTGAAATCGGCGCCGGCTGGCTCTGGGGCTCGGACGATGACGCGCCGGCGCCGGCCAAGGCCGCCCCCCCGAAGGCCGCCCCCCCGAAGGCTCCAGCAGAACAGGCTGCCGCCGTCAGGCAACCGGCAGCCGCCCCGGCCCCTGCGGCAACACCGTCTTACGCTCCCGTGCCGGCGGCATCGCCCACAAGTCCGCCGGCCGCATCAACCGGCCCGGCTACAAAACCTGCGCCGCCTTCCCCGCCCCCGGCGGAGACCTCGAGCGGTGCCAAGCCCGCAGCGGCCTCAGCCTCCCCGCCCAAGCCGAGCCGGGCCGGCGCACCGCCGTCACCCGCCGCGCCCCGGCCCGCGACCACCCCCGGCTCACCGCCCTCCGACGGGCCCGCCACCCCGGTCGCCCCCGGAGATCTGGACCTGGAGACGATTGTCCGTGCCTGGCCGCTCATCAGGGATAAGGTGAAACGGCGCAAGATCTCTTTCCACGCGGTCCTACTCCCGGCGACCCCGGTGGCGTGGCGGGAGGGCGAACTGGTGCTCGAGTTTGGCCCCCGGTCCCGGTTCCACCGGGACAAGGTTGCCGACCGGACCCAGAACGGGCCGTTGCTGGAGGCTTTTGCCGAAATTTTGGGGGTGACGCCCCGGCTGAACTGCGTGATGGGTCAGGAACCAGCGGCCGAGAAGCCGGCGCCGGAACCGGTGGGGACGCCGGACGACGCCGGTTCTTCCGAAGAGGACTCAAGCGATCCTCCGGAGGACGCCATAGAGCTGATCCGCAGAGCATTCAAGGGAACAGTGGTCGTCGAGGATCCTTAGAAGGGAACTGCCCAATGGACATGAACAAGATGATGAAGCAGGTGGCCAAGATGCAGCAGGAGTTGGCCAAGGCGCAAGAAGAGCTCGCCGAGAGCGAAGTCACCGGGACCTCCGGAGGCGGCTTGGTGTCGGTGACCGTAACCGGCAAAGGGGAGTTCACCGGGATCAAGATCAAGCCCGAATCGGTGGACCCCGACGACCCCACCATGCTCGAGGATCTGGTCCTGGCGGCCATTAACGACGCGGTCCGCATCCAGCAGGAGTTGGCGGAGGAGCGCATGTCGGGCGTGAGTGCCGGGATGAACATCCCCGGCATGCAGATGCCCCAGTTTTAGTGACCGAAAGCCCGCGAGGGGCCTGAGGCCCCTCTCCCGCCATGTTCGCCCCCCCCGTCCAGGACCTCATAGACGAGCTGGCCAAGCTGCCCGGCATCGGTCGCAAGACCGCCCAGCGGCTGGCCTTCCACCTGCTTAAGATCGACGCGGCCGCAGCCAAAAAACTCGCCAACTCGATAGTGGTTATGAAGGACACGGTGCGCTTCTGCCCCAAGTGCTTCAACTTTTCGGCCGACAACCTGTGCGAGTACTGCTCGGACCCCCGCCGGGACGACACCATCGTCTGCGTGGTTGAGGAGGCGCCGGACATAGTTTCGGTGGAGAAGACCGGCGAGTTCCGCGGCCGGTACCATGTGCTTGGGGGAGCGATTTCGCCCATCGACGGGATTGGACCGGACGACCTGCATCTGCAGGAGCTTCTCGGCCGGATCTCCACCGACGGGGTGCGTGAGGTGATCGTAGCCACCAACCCGAACGTCGAAGGCGAGGCTACGGCGATGTATCTGGCCCGCCTGCTGGTCCCGGTCGGGGTGAAGGTGACCAGGATTGCCAGCGGCCTGCCGGTAGGGGGAGATTTGGAGTATGCAGACGAGGTAACCCTGGGCCGGGCGCTGCAGGGAAGAAGAGAACTCGGAGTTTAGGAGCACCCGTGGGAATAGTGGTTCAAAAGTACGGCGGGACCTCGGTTGCCGGGGTGGAGCGCATCAAAGTTGTCGCCGAACGGATAGCCAAAAGCGCCGCTGAAGGCAACGACATGGTGGTGGTGGTCTCCGCCATGGGCAAAGCGACCGACGAGTTGGTCAAGCTCGCCAACGAGATCTCCACCGTCCCGCATGCCCGCGAGATGGACATGTTGCTGAGCGCCGGTGAGCGGATATCGATGGCCCTTTTGTCGATGGCGCTGAACGAGATGGGCCACGACGCTGTGAGCTTCACCGGCAGCCAGGCCGGCATCATGACCGACGCCTCCCACACCAAAGCCCGCATAGTCGAGGTCCGGGCCCACCGGATCGAGAAGGCCTTGGCGGCCGGGCGGATTGTGATTGTGGCCGGGTTCCAGGGGGTGTCGTCGGAGAAGGACATCACCACCCTTGGCCGGGGCGGCTCGGACACCACCGCGGTGGCGCTTGCCGCAGCGCTAAACGCCGAGGTCTGTGAGATCTACACCGACGTGACCGGGGTCTACACCGCAGACCCCCGCATCATCCCGAACGCCCGGAAACTGAATGAAGTGACCTACGAAGAAATGCTGGAGATGGCGGCCTCGGGAGCCGGGGTCCTGTCACTGCGATCGGTGGAGTTTGCCCGCACCCACGGAGTGGTGATTCACTGCCGGTCGTCGTTCACCGACCAGACCGGTACAGTGATCAAAGAGGAGGTTGAACAGGTGGAAAAAGCTCTGGTCACTGCGGTTTCTCAGGACACTTCCGAGGCGATGATCCGCGTTGACGGCGTCCCCGACCGGCCGGGTGTTGCCGCCCGTATCTTCAGCGACATCGCCAAGGAACGGATCAACGTCGACATGATCGTGCAGAACATCTCCCACGACGGCAAGACAGACCTGACCTTCACCATGCCCAAAGAGGACCTGATCCGCTCCGGCGACGCCATCCGGCGGATAGTCGCCGACATCGGGGCAGAGGGCTTTTCCGCCGACTCCGATATCGCCAAGCTTTCGCTCATCGGGGCCGGGATGAAGACCGACCCGGGCGTGGCGGCGGAGATGTTCTCGGCGCTGGCCGAAGCAGGTATCAACATCGAGATGATCTCCACCTCGTCCATCCGGATTTCCTGTGTGGTCCGTTCGATGGACATCAACCGGGCGGTCACCATCATCCACGAACATTTCGGGTTGGCCGGCGAGCCTTCCATGGCTTCGGTCGGACAGCCGTAAGCGCTGTAACCTGGAACCCATGAAACTTCCCCAGGCTCCTATAGTCGCGGTCGTCGGCGCCACCGGCGCGGTGGGCCGCGTGATGCTGGACATCCTCGCCGAACGCCACTACCCGGCGTCCCAGGTGATCGCCATCGCCTCCGCGCGTTCGGCCGGCAAGAAGATCCGCTACGGCAACGGCACTCTGACGGTGAGGGCGCTCGAGCCCGGAATTTTTGACGGCATCGATCTGGTGCTGCTCGACACCCCCGACGAGGTGGCCGCCGAGTGGGCGCGCCCGGCGGTGGAGGCGGGAGCGATTGTCGTCGACAACTCGGCGGCCTGGCGCAACGACCCCCAGGTCCCGCTGGTGATCCCCGAGGCCAACCCCGAGGCGGTCGACCGGCACCGGGGGATAATCGCCAACCCCAACTGCGCCACCATCGGCGTGATCGTGCCGGTGGCCCCGCTGCACAAGGTTTACGGCTTGGAGCGGCTCATCGTCTCGACCTACCAGTCGACCTCGGGCGCCGGGCGCGGGGGCGTTGAGGAACTGGCGGAGCATTCGCAGAAGTTGGTCACCGAGATGGATGCGCTGTCGGGGGGACCAGGCGCCGGGCTGGCGCCGCAGCCGAACGTGTTTGCTGCGTCGATCGGGTTCAACATCCTGCCCCAGATCGGCAGCATCAAAGACGACGGCTCCACCTCCGAAGAACTCAAGATGTTGACCGAGACCCGCAAGATCCTGTCGCTGCCCGATGTCCAGGTGGTCACCACCTGCGTGCGGGTCCCCACCGCGGTCGGCCACGGCGCCGCGGTCCACGCCCGTTTCGCCGAGCCCATCGATTTCGAAGAGGTATTGGGCATTCTCCAAAACGCCCCCGGCGTGCGCATGTCGGCGCTGCCCAACGTCCACGAGACCGCCGGCAACGACTCCTGCTACGTCGGCCGGGTGCGCCGGGATCCCTTCGACCCCAATGCCATCAGTTTCTTCACCGTTTCCGACAACCTGCGCAAGGGTGCCGCGCTGAACGCGGTACAGATCGCGGAGATCCTGCTCCCCGGTTGAGCTGCACCTTCTGCGGGATAGTCGACGGTTCGGTCCCGGCCCACATCGTTTGGGAGGACGAGTTGACCGTCGGGTTTCTGGACACCCGGCCGGTGTTCCCGGGCCACACCCTGCTGGTTCCCAGGACCCACATCGAAACCCTTCCCGAACTCCCCGACGAGCTACTCGCACCCCTTTTCGGCGCCGCTCGCCTGCTGGCCGGGGCGATGCCGGAGGCGCTTGAGGCCCACGGCAGTTTTGTCGGGATCAACAACCGGGTGAGCCAGAGCGTGGCGCACCTGCACGTTCACGTCATCCCCCGCAAGTTCAAAGATGGGCTCAGGGGGTTCTTCTGGCCCCGCCAGAAGTACGAGGACGACGCCCACGCGGCGAGTGTGGCGGAGGCCATCCGGGGGGCACTCGGGCGCCCGGGGTAACGGCCGGCCCAATTACCCTTAAGA
>JAJCYE010000088.1 GCA_029263075.1 Actinomycetes bacterium | reverse complement strand
TCCGCAACCACGGTGCCCGGCGACAGTTCGGCTCCGTCGTCGACCAGCCACTTGATTTCCAGGGACTCGTCCATCTTGCGGAAGACCGCGTCGGCCACCGGGCGGCCGGCGAGTACACCTGTGGACTTGGCGATTATCTCCGCCGATGTCACCTGCCCCGGACCGAGGATGTTGTTGGAAGTTACGTCGCCGGCATCGGCGAGGTCTTCCAGCAGGGCCCGCTGGACCAGGAGCCTGAGGGTTGTGGGGTCGATCTGAAGGTCGTTGTTCATAGGCGGTGTCTTCTCCTAACCAGTACGCTTGAAGCATGGGAATCATCGAAAAGGATCTGGCGGCCGGGCCCTTCACCGAGTGGGCCTACAAGGTTCGGTCGCTGGCCGGCAGGCGCAATGCAGTCATTCTCGCCCACAATTACCAGGCGCCCTGGATTCTCGAAGCTGCCGACATAGTAGGCGACTCCTTGGAACTCTCCCGGAAAGCGGCCGAGACCGACGCCGAGGTCATCGTCTTCTGCGGGGTCCACTTCATGGCGGAGACGGCCAAAATACTGGCCCCCGACAAAACTGTACTGATCCCCGACCTGGGTGCCGGCTGCTCGTTGGCCGCATCGATAACCGCGGACCAACTACGGGAATGGAAGGCGGAACACCCCGGTGCGGTGGTTGTCTCCTACGTCAACACCTCGGCCGAGGTGAAGGCGGAATCCGACTTCTGCTGCACCTCCTCCAACGCCCCCCGGGTGGTGTCCTCGATCGACCCAGACAAGGAGATTCTGTTCCTGCCCGACATGTTCTTGGGCGCCCACGTCGAGCGGGTCACCGGCCGCAAGATGAACATCTGGATGGGGGAGTGCCACGTCCACGCCGGAATCAGCCCGGCGGACATCGACAACCGGTTGGCCGAACACCCGAAGGCCGACATCTACATCCACCCCGAGTGCGGTTGTGCGTCCCACGCCTTGTATCTGGCGTCCAGCGGCGCCCTGCCGGAGGAACGGACCCACCTGCTCAGCACCTCAGGGATGCAGTCATCCGCGGCGGAGTCGAAAGCCACGGAGATAATCGTGGCGACGGAAACCGGCCTGCTGCACTCTCTGCGCAAGAACAGCCCGGACAAGACTTTTATCGCCGCCAACGAGGATGCCGTGTGCAAATACATGAAGATGATCACCCCGGCGAACCTTTTGAGCAGCCTGGAGAACATGCAGTTTGAAGTGACCGTGCCCCGCGATATCGCAGACAAGGCCCGCCTGGCCCTCGAAAGGATGATCAGCCTCTGATGCTTGCCCCACTTGACACAACCCAGCTCAAATTCGACTCTGCAGGCCTGATCCCGGCCATCGTCCAGGACTCCGAGACCAACGAAATTCTCATGATGGCTTGGATGAACGCAGAGTCGATCGGCAGGACCGTCGAAACCAAGACCACCTGGTTCTGGAGCCGATCCCGCCAGGAGTTTTGGAACAAGGGTGCAACGTCCGGCAACATGCAGCACGTCAGCGAGGTGCTGGTGGACTGCGACGCCGACGTCCTGCTGGTCAAGGTGAAGCCGGACGGCCCCGCCTGCCACACCGGCGAGCGCACCTGCTTTTACCGCGCCCTGTCTTGACCTCGCAGTTCCACCCCACCAAAGAGCGGTTCGACGAACTGACGCTCAAACACAACGTCGTGCCGGTCTGGACCGAGGTGGTCGCCGACCTGGAGACCCCGGTTTCGGTCTACATGAAGCTGGTGCAGGGGGCGGCACCCGACAGCGTGTCCTTCCTGCTGGAGTCGGTGGAGCACGGGCAGCGTTGGGGCCGTTATTCGTTTGTAGGGGTCGATCCGTTCCTGGTGGTGACCTCCCGCGACGGGGTGGTTTCGGTACAGGGCGACACCTTTGGGGAGGTCGACGCCGCAACCCCGCTGGAGAGCGTCCGCAAAATCCTCAACGCCTTTTCCGCGCCGGTCATCCCCGAACTTCCTCCGTTGATCGCCGGTGGGGTCGGGTTTTTGGGGTACGACGTGGTGCGGTACCTGGAGAAGCTGCCGCAGACCACCGAGGCCGACGTGTCCACCCCGGAGCTGATGTTGATTTTTGCCCGGACCCTGTTTGTCTTCGACCACCTCCGCCAGAGGCTGACCGTGGTCGCCAACGTGGTGGGGGAAGACACCTACGAACATGCCATCGCCCGGGCCCGGTCTCTGGTTGCCAAACTGGGCGAGCCGCTGACCTACACCCCGCAGGGGGTCTCCAAGGTGGAGTTCGACCTCCCGCCCAGCACCCTCGGCGAACAGGGATACATGGATGCGGTGGAGAAAGCGAAGGAATACATCCGGGCGGGCGACATCTTCCAGGTGGTGCCGTCGCACCGGTTCTCTGCCCCACAGGAGGAAGACCCGTTCGATGTCTACCGGACGTTGCGCCTGGTGAACCCAAGCCCGTACATGTTCTTTTTGAAACACCCCGAGATCACGCTGGTCGGTTCTTCGCCCGAGCCGCTTATCAAGGTGCAGGGGCGCCGCGTGCTGCAGCGGCCTATCGCCGGATCTCGCCCCCGGGGGGCGACGCCGGAGGAGGACGAGGCCCTGGGCGAGGACCTGTTGGCCGACCCCAAGGAGCGGGCCGAGCACGTGATGCTCGTCGACCTTGCCCGCAACGACCTGGGCCGGGTCTGCAGCTACGGATCGGTGGAGGTCGAGGAGTTCATGGTGATCGAGCGCTACTCGCACATCATGCATATGACCTCCCAGGTGGTGGGGGAGTTGAGCGAGGGCATGACGGGCCTGGACGCCCTTTACGCCTCATTCCCGGCCGGGACGGTTTCCGGAGCGCCGAAAATCAGGGCCATGGAAATCATCGACGAGTTGGAGCCCACCCGCCGGGGCCCGTACTCGGGGGTCGTGGGCTACTTCGACTTCTCGGGGAACCTGGACACCTGCATCGCCCTGCG
>JAJCYE010000087.1 GCA_029263075.1 Actinomycetes bacterium | reverse complement strand
GACGGCCGGGTCTTCCGGGTGGGCGATACGGTGCTGCTCCACCTTTTGCAGAAGAAGCGGCAGGACGCCATCGACCACATGTTGAACGGCAAGACCGCAACCATCGAGCGCATCCTCACGGACTACGACGGCACCATCCACTTCGGGGTCACCATCGACGGAGACCCGGGGCAGGAGTTGCTCCGTGAGACCAACCGGTTCATGTTCTTTTTCCTAGACGAAGTGGAGGTGGTTCCCCGATGAGCGAAGCAATGACACCATCACCGCTTGACGACAAGATCCTGGTAGCGGGCATCGGCAACATCTGGATGAAGGACGACGGCTTCGGCGGCGAGGTCGCCAAACGCCTGAACACCCGTGAACTGCCCAAGGGCCTGACCGTTACCGACTTCGGCATCGGCGGCCTGGACCTGGCCTACGAGTTGCAGGGCGGTTTTGCAGCCCTGGTGCTTGTCGACATCAGCCGGCAGGGAGGCGAACCGGGCACGCTCTACGTGATGGAGGTCAACCCGAGCGACGTCGAAGGCGAGATCCAGGACGGCGTGATGATGGACCCGCACGGCATGGACCCCGAGACCGTCCTCAGGTTTATCAAGTCCACCGGCGCTTGGCCGGGGAAGGTGATGATCATCGCCTGCGAACCCAAAGATGTCGGGGACTTCGGCCTTGGATTGAGCCCGGAGATCGAGGCAGCCGTCGACAGGGCGGTGGATCTGGTCCTGGAAACCGTGGTCGAACTGCAGGCCGAGTTCGCCGGTACGGGCGCCGAGAAGTAATACCGGTGCACGAGATGGCGCTGGGCAGTGCGGTTGTGAACACCGCCACCAAACACGCGGCCGGCAGGCAGGTGAAAGTGGTCACGATGAGCATCGGTAAACTCCGCCAGGTGGTCCCGGACTCGTTGTCGTTTTATTTCGACATCATCGCCAAAGACACCGTCTGCGACGGGGCCCGGCTCGACATCAACATCGTGCCCGCCTTACTGCGTTGCGATAATTGCAAGAAGGAGTGGGAACCGGACTTCCCCACCTTCCGCTGCCCGTTTTGTGCGGACAGTAAGGTGACCGTGCTAAGCGGCGAGGAGTTCATGGTCGAATCACTAGAAGTTGAGGAGGACGAGCCATGCACCGCACCACAATAAAGGTCGTTGAGGACGCCCTCGACGCCAACACCACCCTGGCCAAGGCCAACCGTTCCGACTTCGACCGCTCCGGAGTGACCGTCGTCAACCTGATGAGCGCGCCGGGCGCCGGCAAGACCACGCTGTTGACCAAAGTGTTAGGGGACATGAAGGGCGTCAGGGTAGGTGTTCTTGAGGGCGATGTGCAGGGAAGCCTGGATGCCGACAGGCTGGCTCACCTCCATCTGCCCGTGGTTCAGATTCAGACCGACAACGGGTTCGGCGGGGAGTGTCACCTGGACGCCAATATGGTCCGCTCCGCTCTGCCCGACCTCCCTCTCGACGACATCGACCTGTTGATCATCGAGAACGTTGGCAACCTGGTCTGCCCCGCCGAGTTCAAGGTGGGGGAGGACATCCGCATCATGGTGTCGTCGGTTACCGAAGGCGAGGACAAGCCCGCGAAATACCCGCTCATGTTCCGGGCCTGCGAGATGGTGATAGTGAACAAGATCGATCTGCTGCCCTACCTGGACTACGATCTGGATAAGTTCAACTACTACCTGGACGGAGTCCACCCCGAGGTGCCGCGGATGTTCGTCAGCGCGAAAACCGGCGAGGGGATGGAGGAGTTGCGGGACTATCTGGTGGGTCTGGCTACCCGCACGGCTGCGCCGGCTACCACCTAGCAACCCGGCCTCTCTCACGAACTTCCAGTCGGCGGCCGATCAAGCGCTGCATGTCGTCCTGTTGTTGCTGGCCCTGTTTTGGGGCGGCATGCTTGTGCTGCGCTTTGTGGCCCCGATGATGGGGGAGGGCGGGTCCGAGAAAAAAAGGACCGTGGGTTTTAGGGTGCTGGCACCGCTGGCCCTGCTGACGGTGGCCGGTTTCGTTTTGGACCAGTTGATCCACGGGCGCTTTATCTAGCGGTCGAGGCCGAGGATCCCGTTCAGTTCGGCCCAATGATGCATGACCGCGTCGGCCTCTTCGCCGACCGAGTCCGCTTCGGACCAAGTGTCGTCGTGGATCCCGGTGTATCGGATGCTCCCCATGCCCGCCCTGCGGGCCCCGGCGATATCGGTCCGCTTAAGGTCGCCGATGTGGACGGCATCGCAAGCCTCGGCGCCGGTGGCGGCGAGAGCGGCTTCGAAGATGGGTGGGTAGGGCTTCGGGGTGCCCACCTCGTCCGAAAAGAAGTAGTGGTCCAGCTTGATGTCGTGGTCGCCCAGGAAACCCCGGACGAAACGGGCGGGGGTGAAGCCGACGTCGCACACCAAGGCGGTGGCTATTCCGGCATCCCGCACCGCATTGATGGCGTCCACCGCACCGTCGAGCACGTAGGTGCCGACGCCGCTGGTTGCGCTCTCGATGGCCAGGGCGATCTCCGCGGCCACCTCGGCCTCCGGGGAGGCGCCGTTGGGGGAGACCGCCGGGATCCCAAGCTGCCCGAGGATCCAGTCGGCTGCTCCGGTGGCCCCGAACACGCCGCCGGCCCGCCAGGAGATCATGTGTTGCTCCCACGCGGCTTCGATGAGTTGCTTGGAGCGCTCTGCGGATATCTCCACGCCGCGCCGGCCCGCAATCTCAACTAGAGATTGCTGGCGGTGAAGCATGGTGGTTTCCCAGCTCGTGTCCGAGATCAACGTCGACCAGCAGTCGAAGGTCACGGCCCTGGGTGGTTGGGGAATGGGCATCTGACCCCAGGTTAACAGGATCCGTGTGTTGAATCGCCGGCCGGCGATAGAGTCCAAACTCATGGAAAAGTCTTCGGAAGACGCCGCTGCGGAGCGGCTGCGGCGGAACCGGCTTGGCCCGCACGGGGGGATGTCCAGCGCTTCCGGCGTCGTTCAGGCGTTGTGTGGGGTCCAGGCGCAGGACCTTCCGGCGGCCCGGCTGGCCATACGTGCTCGGACCACCGGCCTCACCGATACCGGAGTGGAGAAGGAACGGGTAGATGATCGGTCGTTTGTCCGGACCTGGGCGATGCGGGGAACGCTCCACCTGGTGGCGTCCGGCGACCTGGAGTGGCTTAGGCGGCTGCTGTCGCCCGGGATAATCAAAGCGAACGCCCGGCGGAGCAAGCAGTTGGGTTTGGACGAAGCGACCTATGGGAGAGCCCTGGACCTTATTGATGGGGCGCTAGCGGGTGGGTTGGCGCTGAACCGGGCCGGCCTCCGGGAGGCTCTTGCCGCCGGTGGGGTTGACGCCTCGGGTCAGCGTGCTCCCTACCTGCTGGCCCGGGCGGCTGCCGAAGGGCTGATCTGCGAAGGTCGTTTGAACGGCAGGAATCCCGATTACGTGCGGGTGGAGGACTGGTTGGGTCATCAAGCCACCGGCGGCGGAGACCGCAAGCAGGATCTTGACCGGCTGGTGCACCGCTACCTTGACGCCTACGGCCCTGCCGGTCCAGAGGACATGGCCGCGTGGTCGGGCCTTGGGGTCCGAGAGTGCCGGGATGCGTTCCTCGCCGCCGGATCCGGCCTCGATACGGTTTCGATCGGGGACCGAACCATGTGGTTTTCCGGCAAGGCTTTCGCTGATCGGGCAGTCCCCTCGGTCCGTCTTCTGCCGGCCTTCGACACTTTCCTGCTGGGCTATAGGGATAGAAGCCTCCATATCGACCCCAAGTACCTCAAGCGTGTGAACGCCGGAGGGGGCATCGTGCGGCCGGTGGTCATGGTCAACGGTCGGGTCGCAGGAATTTGGCGACATAAGCGCAGCCC
>JAJCYE010000086.1 GCA_029263075.1 Actinomycetes bacterium | reverse complement strand
GATTGATAGTTGAATGACGACCCCCTGGGTGAAGACCTACGGATGATTCCGCACCGCTAGTATATGTCTCACCATCCTCGACAGTTCGGAGACCTTTTTTGGCCGGAAACATCATTGTGTCTCTGCCTGCCCAGCCCGAGTACTTGCACATCCTGCGATCGGTGGTGGCCAGCGCTGCGGCTTCGATGGACTTCTCGATCGACGCTATTGACGACCTCAGGCTGGTGGTTGATGAGGCGTGCGGTCAGGTGCTTGCCTTCTCGACCGGAGCCAACGCTTTAACCCTGACCATCGTTTTTGTTGAGGGTGGGCTGGAGTTGAAGGTGGCGACCGACGGCACGCCAACCCGGACGTCAAAAGACCAGCGCGACTCGATGGCTTGGACCATCCTGTCCGCTCTTAGCGACAGCGTAGAGCTGGGGGACACAGGTTCGCCCGAGGTCAGGATGACCAAGGCAAGCCGGCGGGCATCTTGAAAGACGCCGAGCCGGTGGAGCCCACAACGTCCGAGAGCCGAACGAGCGGGCCGGTCGGCGGCGATGTTCTTCCGCCCACCACCGCCGAGATAGCGGATGAGTTGTTCCAGCGGCTGCCCGATCCGGCTGCCCGTGACGAGTTGGTGCTGTTGTTCCGTCCCCTGTCCCGCTACCTCGCACGACGGTTCGCCGGCCGAGGCGAGCCCGTTGAGGACCTGGAGCAGGTGGCGTCCATCGCACTGATCAAGGCGGTCGACCGCTTCGACCGGGGCCGGGAGGTCAAGTTCTCAACTTACGCCACGGTGACGATCGTCGGTGAGCTCAAGCGTCACTTCCGCGACAAGGGCTGGGCGCTGAATGTGCCGCGCCGGGTCAAGGAGCTCAGCTTGCAGGTGGAAAGGGCGGTTTCTGAGCTGAACCAGACCCTGGGCCACTCGCCGACCGTGAAAGAGATTGCGGACTACACCGGCTCGACCGAAGAAGAGGTGGTGGAGGGCATCGAGGCGATGCATGCCTACTCCACCACGCCGCTCGATGCTCCGACCGACGAGGACAAGTCCTCGCCGCTCGCCCGGCTCACCGTCCAGGACGACTCGATGGAGGTTCTGGAGAGTTGGGTGAGCGTGAAGTCGGCGCTCAAAACACTTCCGGAGCGCGAACGCCGGATCCTTCACCTCAGGTTCTTCAAAGGTATGACTCAGACCCAGATCGCCGAAGAGTTGGGCATTTCGCAGATGCACGTGTCCCGGCTCCTGTCGACCACCTTGCGCAAAGTAAGGGATCGCCTGGGACCTATGGGATCGCCCTCGGCCAACCTGGACGAGGACAACGCCTAGGCGGTCTAGGGCAGGGTGTCCAGGACGGCCAGCAGTTTGAGAGTGGTTTCCTCCAGTTCGTCGACCGGATCGGACTCGCCGACGATGCCCGCTCCCGCATACAACTCGGCCCGCGTGCCGGTGATGAGTGCACAACGCAGCGCTACCGCCCACTCGCCGTCGCCCCGGTGGTCCATCCAGCCGACCGGCCCGGAGTAGCGGCCGCGGTCGAACCCCTCGAGTTTGCGGATCATCCCCAGCGCCGCGTCCTGGGGAACGCCGCAGACCGCGGCCGTGGGGTGAAGTGCGCCCGCCAGGACGAGAGAGTTGGGCGGGCCTGCGGACTGGTCGGAGGACAAGAGCCTTCCCTGAATCTTGGTGCTTAGATGCTGAAGGTTGGCGAGCAGCAGCAGCGATGGCTCGGGCTCTTTGATCAGCTCCGAACACCACGGCCGGAGTTTGGTCATGACTGTTTCTACCGCCAGGGCGTGTTCGGCAAGGTTTTTGTGGGACCCCTTGAGGGCCCGGCCGAGGACCCGGTCTTCGCCCGGGGTCGAGCCCCGGCGGGTGGATCCCGCCAGGGGGACCGAGTCCACCAGGTCGTCGATCCGGCGGACGAGCAACTCGGGAGAGGCTCCGACGAGATCTTCGAAACAGAAGGTGAAACATCCCGGATAGGCCTGGGACAGCCGGTGAGCAAGACCCGACTGGTCGATGTCCTGTGCCGCCTCGACCTCGACCCGACGGGCCAGCACCACTTTGGCGAGATCCCCGGCGACGATGCGGTCGACGGCAATTTCTACCGCCCTCATCCACCCCTGGGGGTCCAGGGCGTCGGGGTGCCTGGGGTAGTCCTCGGGCGCCGATTGGAGCGGCTCCCCATCGAAGGTGAGGGTGGTCTTCCAGGCGATCCCATCCCCGTACCCGAAGATGGTCGTCGGGACGATCAGGCGCGAGCCGGGCGACTGCTCGTCGAAGGTCCAGCTTCCGAAAGCGACCGGACCCGACCCCGGCAGGTCCACCTCGTCGTGGATCTCGACCCCATCCAGCAGGTCGGCCACCGCCTGTGCCCCGCGCCGGAAGCGGTCCGGTCCGGTCCCCGGGTCGATGTAGACCGAGGGTCCCCGGCCCACCAGGCTGAAATGATCGGTCAGCCACGCCACCCCGCCCGCGGCGGGGATCAGCGAGTAGGCGGGGGGAGCGGTATCGAGTTTGACTGTTGTTGCGCGTAAACCCTTGATCAATCCCGGGTCCCGGTGATCAACTGGGCTGCCCCCAGTCCCAGAACCTTGCGTTCGATGTCTTTGAAGCCGGCCTCGCCGAGCATCTCCAGCAGGCGGTCGGGGCCGGGAAGATAAGCGGTCGACCGGGGCAGGTAGCTGTAGGCGCTGCGGTCGGAGATCAGGCCACCGATCACCGGCACGACTTTGTGGAAATAGATGTGGTGGCCCAGCTTGATCAGCGGCGACTTGGGTTCGGCGACCTCCAACAGGCTGACCCGGCCTCCCGGTCTAAGGGCCCGGGCGAACTCATCGAACAACCCGGGCAGGCTCTCGACGTTGCGCAGGGCGAAGCCGCACGTGATGCCATCGCCCGAGCCATCCCTGACCGGCAGGTTGAGCCCGTCGGCGAGTACCAGGGGGGCCGAGGTGTGGGCTGCTTCCAGCATGCCCGACGACATGTCGAAGCCGACCGCCCGGAGGCGGGACTTTTGCAGTTGCCGGCATAGATCCCCGGTGCCACAGGCCACGTCGAAAACCAGCGAGCCGTCGGGCAGATTCAGCCGGTCGACGGTGAGCCGGCGCCACCCCCGGTCCATCCCGAAAGTCATTACCCGGTTGACCAGGTCGTAGCGGGGTGCGATTGCATCGAACATCGAGGTAACCGCCTTGACCTTCTGTTCGCCGGTGGGAAGCTCCTGGGACTTTTTTAGGTTGGCCACGAAGGCTCCAGCCGTTTCTCGGCCTCGGTGCGTACCGCAAGCTTTTCCGGCTCAGCTCCGACCTTTTCAATCCGGGCCTGAGCGGTGGCCAGCAGGACGCGCCGGAAGTGGTGGGCCACCAGCGCCACTGTGGCGGGAAGCATCTTGCGGAAGGCCTCGACCAGCTGTTTGGCGGCTTCTTCGTCCGAAGACGCCGAATCCCGGATCGGGCCCCTGACGTACTCGTCGAACATCGCAACCGCCTTTTCCGCGGTCCTCCGGGCGGACTGGTCGTGTTCGTGGGCCAGCGCCAAGAGTTCGGAGAGGGGGAGCCCGGTTTCCAATAGGGTGAGGCCGGCCTGGGCCGCCGCGGCGTCGGCCGAGGTGTAGCAGGCGACTCCGTCGTGCATGCGGGGGACCAGTAGGTGTTCTCGTTCGATCGCATGGATGAGGGAGGGCGAAACGCCGATCCGGTCGGCCAACTCGTCGACCGTTAAGAACTCCTCGGTCTCATCTTCGTCTCCGGGGACCGGCCCGGCCAGAGCTTCGACCAGCGCCTCGTCCGCGGCATCCAATTCACCATCCAGCAGGCGGCGGATGGAGTTGAGGGTAAAACTCTTGCGTTTAAGGTCCCGGATCTTGCGCAGCCGCTCCAGGTGTTCGGTGGTGTACCAGGCCACCCGGCTTTTTCGTTCGGGCGGAGGGAGCAGGCCTTTGGTCTGGTAAAAGCGGACGGTGTCCACGCTAATCCCGCAGCGGGCCGCCAGTTCGTCTACCCGATACCGCATTGGAGTATCGCTCATAGAGTATCCACTCTACGAGTGATCGATCCAATAGTCGAATACGTTGCTCAGCCGCCGGGGAGATTACGGCCGGGCTCGGGCGGAGTTCGCTTCAAACCCCGGGGTGCAGACTTCTCGCGGGAAGGTAACAATAGGTTATGCGTCACCTGCCGGGCGACCCGGAAATCATCGATATCTCGTTGGGGATCTCTCCTTCGATGCTGACCTGGCCGAGTGACCCGGGTGTAAAGATCGAGCCCGCCAGCCGGATCTCGGCCGGCAAGGCCGCCAACGTTTCCGAACTGCATTGCGGAACCCACACCGGAACCCACATAGACCCGCCTCTTCATTTCCTGGCCGACGGCGCCCCCATCGACCAGATTCCCGTTGACGCACTGATCGGTCCGGCGGTGGTGGTGGACCTGACTTCAGTCGAGTACGACATAGACGCCGAGGTCCTGGAGTCCCTGAACCTGCCTGCCGGTGTTGAGCGGCTGTTGTGCCACACCCGGAACTCGGAGTTCTGGCGGGAAGAAAGCCCCGAGTTCACCGAGGACTACGTCGCGGTCACCGCCGACGGCGCCGCCTGGTTGGTGGAGCACGGGATCCGGCTGATCGGCGTCGACTACCTTTCGGTCGAACACCGGGGCACGCCGGGGCACCCCACCCACATGACTTTGCTGGGCGCAGGGGTGGTGATTGTCGAGGGGATGAACCTGGACGGGGTTCCTGCCGGGGACTACACCCTGGTCTGTTTGCCGCTCAAGATCGTAGACGGCGATGGCGGCCCGGCGAGAGCGGTGTTGCTCAAAACCTGAGTTGATCGCCGCCCACAGATGTCGCTGGAAGTGTCAGAAGGCAAACTCTGGTCCCGCGGTCCACCTAACTGGGTGATGGGGGCGGCAGGGGTAGGGTGGAAGTTCCATGGAAACGGAATCTCCGCCCACATCGAAAGACATATGGCTGGAGCGCCTGTCTGCGGTTCTGTTCGTCACCCAGATCGTCCACCTGATATGGATGACCACCTACGTCATCCCGCTCCAGTTGGGATCATCTCCTTTTTGGAGCCCCCCGGAGGCGCCGCTGGCGCTGGCCGACTATCTGGAACTCCCGGCCATCGTGGCTACATCGATCCTGTACGTGCGGACCAAGAACTGGAAGATGTTGTTTCTGGTCAACGTCCAGCTCTTCCACATTTTCTGGATCACAGATGAGTTCGTGCTCAAACAGGGGCTCCTGAACCCGGTAGCGGCGTGGATTGCCATCTTCATCGACTATCTGGAACTGCCGGTAATCTTCGACACCATCCGCCGGGTGGTTCGCGGGTTCGCCGGCGGGTCTCCTCGAACAGCCGATTAGGGCCGCGGGTCGGGCGAAGCAGAACTTCTACCGGTGCGCCGGGATCAAGCTTGGGGGCGGAGAAGGGTGGCGGGAACCTTCATGTCCGGGCCCAGCCCACCGGCGGCGGCGCCGGGCAGTACCAACTCCATCCGGTCGGTGCGGCGGCGGCGAGAGAGCAGGATGGCCGGCGGTACGGGGAAGATCGCTCCCAGGACCACGGAGAACGCCATCACGAGTCCGAGTGCGGTCACGCTGAAGGTCTTACGAAGGACGCCCACCCCTAAAGGCTGATTCACGGATCGGTCCGGTCCGGCCGGTTGATCAAAAATGTGGCCGAAGTGTTGAAGTAGTCCATGATCTGCGCTTCGTCCTCCGGGGAAATACCGCCCCGCTTGACCGCGGCCTCCATGTGCCGGAACCAAGCGTCCCGCTCCGGCCAGCCGATGGCAAAGTTGACGTGTCTCATCCGCAGGCGCGGGTGCCCTCTTTGGACCATGTAGTCGTTGGGCCCTCCCCAGTACTGGATCAGGAACAAGACCAGGTGCTCTTTTGGGGGCCCCAGATTGGGTGGATAGAGAGGGCGCAGGATCGGGTCCTCGGCGACGCCTTCGTAGAAGCGGTCCACCAGGGTTTCAAAAAAGCTGCGGCCGCCGACTCGTTCGTAAAGTGTGGTCATTGAAAAATAGTATGGCCTCAGTCCGAGAAGGGAGTGCCGGGTGCGATTTCGACAGGGTGCAAGGCTCGATACGTCTCAGGTGTCGGACCGGCGGGGGATGGGTAGCCCCGCCGGGTTGACCGTGGGGGGCGGAGGATTGATCGGCGTCATTTTCCTGTTGGTCCAGCTACTGGGCAATGGAGGGGGCTTGCCGCCGACCGGCGTCGGGGATTTAAGCAGCGACCTGTCGGAGCAGTGCCGGACCGGCGAAGATGCCAATCAGCGGGAGGACTGCCGGATCGTTGGGGTGGTGAACAGCCTGCAGGAGTTCTGGGGTTCGAAGCTGGATACCTACCAGACGGCAAAAACGGTCTTTTTCACCGGGGGAGTGCAGACAGGATGCGGTTTTGCCAGCTCTGAGGTCGGTCCGTTCTACTGCCCTGCTGATCGCCAGGTGTTCATCGACCTTGGGTTCTACGACGAGTTGCGAACCCGGTTCGGGGCCGAGGGCGGTCCCTTCGCCGAGGCCTACGTCATCGCCCACGAGTACGGGCACCACGTGGAGAATCTGCTCGGGTACCTCGAGCGCGGTCAAGACGGGCAAACCGGTCCGCAGAGCGGAGCGGTCCGGGTGGAGTTGATGGCCGATTGCCTCGCCGGCTTGTGGGCCGGGGACGCGCTGGGGACCGGTTTTATCGAAGAGTTGACCGACGACGACATTCGGGACGGCTTGGATGCCGCGGCGGCGGTCGGCGACGACCGGATCCAGGAGGCGCTTCAGGGTCAGGTCATCCCTGAGTCGTTTACCCACGGGAGCGGGGAACAACGCCAGACGTGGTTCCTGAAAGGGTTTGAGGCCAACAACCTGCAGGCGTGCGACACCTT
>JAJCYE010000085.1 GCA_029263075.1 Actinomycetes bacterium | reverse complement strand
GCCGGAGTCTTCGCCGGTGCTCTGGTCGGGACCGGCGACAAAAGAAGGAACGTCGTTGACGCAGACCACGTCGATGGCGACGGTGGCCGGGGATGAGTCCGCGCCGTCGCCGTCCCTGGCCAGGTAGGTGAAGCCGTCGGGGCCGCAGGAGTCGGCGGCGGGGGAGTAGCTGAAACCGCCGTCAGCGTTGAGGGAGAACGACGCAGAGTTGGCCGGCCCGGTGATCAGCACCGCAGTGATGGGCGGGGGGCCGTCGGGATCGGTGTCGTTGGCGAGGACTCCGGTTGCCGCCGCGACCACCAGTGGACCGCCGGCGTCTTCGTTGACCAAGTAGGGCCCGTCGTCGTTCGCCGTGGGGGCTTCGTTGGGGGGGAGGTTGGTTTCACAGGACGACGTGCTGTCGCCCGGGGATTCGACGTAGCAGTTGTCCGTGCCGGACCCGCCGCTCATCTTGTCGCTGCCGCCTTCGCCGAACAACTGGTCGTCGCCGTCGTCGCCGGAAAGGGAGTCGTTACCGGGCCCGCCGAAGATCCGGTCGTTGCCGTCGTCCCCGCCCAGCCGATCCGAGCCGCCGCCGCCATCGATGCGGTCGTTGCCGTCCCCGCCCTCTATGGAGTCGTTGCCGTCCCCGCCGCAGATAAGGTCGTCGCCTCCTCGGCCGTCGATCTTGTCGCTGCCACCCAGTCCGGCGATCACATCGTTGCCGTTGGTGCCGGTCAAAACGTTGGAGCCGGAAGTTCCGGTAATCGTGGCGGGCTCCCCGAAGCAGAGCGGGGGGGAGGGTTGAGCGCCTACGGCGCCGGCGAGCACAAACCACAGGCAGGCGGTTGAGACGGCCAGGGCGCTGAAAACGGCCGAACGATTTTTGCGGTTTTTGGCGGAAATAGGCCCATCCTTACGTCGGGAGTCCGGGATCGATTTCGCTGCAAGTTGTCGGAGCTCAGACCCGGAGGACCGACACTAAAACGTTTCAAACTGCTTGGCAATGGGTAGAGAATTTCGTTTCTCGGCAACCGCAAACTGCACCGACGCCAAGTCTGTGCTGGTCCCTGGGATCCCCGGACCTAGGCCCCGACCGCGACCACCAGCATCGGTTCTGCCTGGGTTTGGAAGAGGTTGCGGACCTCGTCATCGTAGAAGGTGAGTCCGGTGGCCCCGAGTCCGCAACCGTATGTACACAGGTATATCCGCCCCCCGACGATGCCGGCATTCAATTGCGCGGCCCGGTAGCTGCGGGCACCCAGCGTTGTTGTGGCATCTTCCAGGTCGGTAAGAAGGAACAGAGTAGCGGCGGCATCGCCCCCCAGCTTCTGCTCGAGACATAAGAACTGCGCCCGTTCCCGCAGATTGCCCAAAGCGATCTGTTGCATGCCCCACACCGCGGAGTACGCACCCGGCTCCAGGCCGGAAACGGCGTTCACCACCAGACCAACCTGCGTCAGGTCTTCGCCCCAGTCGCAGGGAAGGGAGTAGGTGGAGGCAACAATGATGCCCTCGAGGTCGTCTGCCGGAATTGGTGCACGGGAGAAACTTCCTTTGGAGCCCCGCTTGCGGATGACCTGTTCGATGCCTGTAAAGGCAAAGTCGGACGGCGGGGGAGCCTGGTTGGGGAATGGATCTTGCTGCCAAAGTTGAGCTTTAGCGCAACTCTGCAACGCGGTGTTCAGATGGGCCTCCGTCACCTCGGGGTACTCGCGCTGGTGAAACGAAATCCTGCCAACCGGGTGGTGAACCTGGGCAGCGGGGCCGGTCGAAGGCTCAGCCCCGGCCCCGGCGGCCTCGTCGAATCCGATGGGGATCAAACAAACGGAAAGTTCGCTGTGGCCGTCGATCCCTACTAGCGCGTCGAGTTCGGAATCAACAAAGCCCAAAACGACTTCACAACTGTGCCCGCCGGAGGCGCAGAGGGCCAGCAGGTTGGCGGCGAGCATGCCCGCATCCCAGAAGAGGTGACGGTAGCCCCGTGCTTGATACTTCCAGTTGGTTCGCCAGGGAATACCGGAAAGGACCGCGGTAACCGGCGCTCGCCCAATGCTTGGGCGGTTGCCGCAGGCACGCATAAGGAAAGGACGCGGGTCGCCCGGGCGCACAAGCCGCAACGCCTCGTCCAATGGACTGTAGTGATAGACGCCGTCGCCGAGACCGTCTACTCCGGCGCAGGCAAGATACACCTCAATCGGGTAGAGGGCACCCGCGCTCGCGTAGGTGCGCAGGTAGATGGGCTCGGCGCCGGCCTGGGCCCGGATGCGCTTGATCCCGGCAGCGCAGACAACCAACCGGGTGAGCTCAGCAAGGTCGAGCGGGCGTGGATCCGCCGGCCGACCCGTAATCGCCCTGGAGGTGGGATATCCGGTGTCCGGCGCAGGGGCCGGCAGGGAGATGGGGGCAAGTTCGAGGTAACGCTTGAACTGCTCCGGGGGATCCTTCCTGTCGATCCGATGGGTCCCGCGGCGCACCGACGAAGGGCTGTGTTTGGTCGCCTGGTGGTACCGGAGGGGCTCGAAGCCCGTGCCGGATTCCCGATCCGTCATAACCCGCTGATCATACGCGGTTGTCGTGCCAGGGGTCGCCGAGATTCCGGGCGGCGGGGGAGCCCCGCCGGTTAGCCGAGCTCCATCAGGGTGGCTGCCTCGGTGGCGTTTTGCATCGCCCGAGCCAGGAATACGCTGACTGCCTCGGCCGCCAGCGGCCTGAGTTCCTGAAGGATCTTGGTGATGTCGGCCAGTTCGCGATCGGGGGTTGACCCGCTGACGAACGGCTCCCAGATGTACATTCCGAACATGGCAACCAGCCGCCAGGAGAGGCTGTCGATGTCCACCTTCATCAACTCGGCCTGCTTTAGGACTACGGCCAACGGGATCCCTACCGATACCAATTGAGCTCCTACGCGCATCAGGCGGGGGCTGGGGATACTCCAGCCGCCATCCTTGGGCGCAAGCAGGTCCAGGGCAACGGCCTTGTTGATGAGTGACTCGTCGTCTTTGATCTCGGGGAACTTTTCTTCAAGCTCGACCCGGGTGATCTCTTCGGGTACCTCGTCGGTCCACGGGGCCATCAGCGCGTCGCTGAACCCAAGGACGTCCCCGAGCGAGGAGCCGGTGTCGTGAGCCGAAAGAAGGTCGTTGATGGCCTGAAGGCCGAAGCCCCGCTGCTGGAGGCGTGAGATCAGGCGAAGGCGGGTGAGGTGCTCTTCGCTGTAATACCCGATTCGGCCGATAATTTGTGGAGGGTCCAGGACACCCCGCGTTTGATAGGCCCGGACGTTCCGGGTGGTGGTTCCGGCTTCTCTGGCGAGCTCATCAATGGTCATCTTGTCGGTCATGGTGCCTCCAGGATACCTCACGGGACAGTTTGCAACGTGACAGTGAACAATGTATCATTCGGACGTGTTAATGCGAAATCGGATCGCATAGCCTTTACGGGAGGGTCGAATGACAGGACGAATGGCGGTATGGAATGACTGGTTCTATGTAGTCGCTCCCTTTCTCTTCTATTTGGCGGTGGTCTATGTCCTAGTTGCCATGGGCCGCAGCGAAAAGAAAAACATCCTGCCGCAGTTCTTCGGCAGGATCTCCAACAGCCTCCACCGCGCCACCGGTTACCCCGGCTGGGCGATGGCGGGTGCCTTAAGTGGGCTACTCGTTCTTTTGGTGGCCGCCATGGGGCTCTACTGGGACGTTGCCTGGCACGTCGACCTAGGGCGTGACGAACTCCTGCTTAACCCGTCGCACACCATGATCCTGCTCGGTTTGGGCGGACTGATGTACGCCGCGGTTATCGCAACCACGTTCGCGTCATTGGACAAAGCTAACACCGGGATCAAGTACCGCAGTTTGGTCATCCCGTGGTCGGCAATAGCGCTGTTTTCCCTCGGACTCGGTGGAGTCGCCTCCTTCCCGTTCGACGAACTGTGGCACCGGGCCTACGGGATCGACGTCACCCTTTGGAGCCCCACCCACCTGCAGCTTCTGGGCGGCGGAGGTTTCGCCACCATCGCGGTGTGGATGATGATCGCCGAGGGCGCTCGTGGCAGCACTCCTACCAAGACAGGCCGCTTCATCCACATCATGGCCGCCGGTGCATGTCTGATGGGCATCACCATCTTCCAGGGTGAGTTCGAGTTCCTGGTGGTGCAGTTCCAGATGGCTTACTACCCGATCCTGGTCATGCTCTCCGCCGGATTCGTCCTGGTGGCAGCACGAATTGCTTTGGGACCCTGGGGCGCACTGAAGACCACCCTGTTCTACCTCGGTGTCCGTGGATTCCTGGTCCTCATCGTCTCCGGTGCCCTGAACCACACCGTGGTCGGTTTCGCTACCTACCTGGTTCCGGCGCTGTGTGTCGAAGCGGCAGCGTTCATTGCGAAGCCTGAAAACCGGCTCAAGTTTGCTCTGACCGCCGGCGCCCTTCTGGGCACCATCGGCCTGGCTGCTGAGCTGGCCTGGATGCCTCTGTCCGGATGGATGGAAGTCACCCCGGCTCTGTTGCCGAAGGCGCTTCCCCTGTCCTTCGTGGCGGCATTCGCAGGGTCGCTGATCGGCGCTCGTATGGGCCGTGTGTTCGACCCGACCGAGAACCCGCAGAAAGCGGTCTTCCCGAGGGGTGTCATTGCTGCGGCGGTCCTGGCGGTAATCGTGGTCCTCGCAGTGCCCCTGCCCAGGCAGGCCGGCGACGTGGAGGCAACAATTCGCCTGGTCGACCGTCAGGGCGACACCGCCAAGATCGACGTCACCCTGAACCCGCCCGACGCAGCCGAAAACTACACGATCTTCGGTGTGGGCTCTAACCAGGGCGGCGCCCCGGTGGTCTCGTCTCGCCTGATTGCTGAAGGCGAGCCCGGACATTTCGTCTCTGAGAACCGGCACCCACTGTCGGGGGACTGGAAGACCTCCGTTGCGCTGATGAGGGGCAACGAGGTAATGGCGGCCCCGGTGTACCTGCCGGCCGATCCGAAGTTCGGTGCCCCGGCTATCCCGGCACTGGACGAGCGGGTTGAGAAATTCGCCGTCATCACCGACATCACGCTTAGGGAGACGCTCGCATTCGATGGTCCGGTTTGGCCGTCGATCGTGGCCTACACCGAAATCGTGTTCGTGCTTGTCGCCTGGATCCTGATATTCGCCCTGGCGGAGAAGCGGATCGTGGAGGGCAGGGTCGACACCTACCAGAACCTCTCCTACCGGGCTGGAGTTCCGAGCTACTCCCGGTAGCAGCAGGGTAGTCCCGCAGCAAAAAGAGGCGCCGCAACAGCGGCGCCTCTTTTGTGTGGTGATCGATTCAATCGCCGACCTTGTTTGCGCCGCAACTCCAGCACTCGGTGAACTGGCCCTCAACCGACTCGCCACACCCGGCACACGTCCAGTCGTCCTGCACCTGTGGGTGGCGCAGGGCCTCGTCGATCAGGCGCCGGGACCGTTCCCGGTCCTCCGGGCCGACCCATATTGAGGGGAGGGTATCCATTGTTATGGGAATTTCGCCCGCGAGACCCACCAGGTGTTCGCCCCGTACAACGGCAAAGATGCCTTCGGCGTCGAGGAAACCCTTTATCAGGTGTGCCTGCGCAAGGCTGTTGGCTACGTAGGCTTGGATCATGGAGGGAGTTCGGGCGGACATGGACCCACCATACGACTTGAGCGACACCGGCGCGGGATAAAAACCCAGGGGAGGGGTCAGCCTCCGATGTACGACATCTCCACTTTGGGCAGGCCCTCGGTAAGCGAAGAGCGGATCTCCGAATAACGGTCTTTGCGGGCCGCCCAGGTAAGTCCGACCGCGTCGGACAGGTCGCTATCGGAGATGCCGTCCCGCATGAGTTGGCGCAGGTCCTGACCGGCGACCGCGAACAGGCAGGTGTAGAGCTTGCCTTCGGCCGAAATCCGGGCCCTGGTGCAGCCTCCGCAGAATGGCTTGGTCACCGAGGCGATAACTCCTACCTCGTTTTCGTCGCCCTGGTACCTCCATCGGTTGGCCACTTCGCCCGGGTAGTTCGGGGGAATTTGCTCAAGCGGCATATCGGCGCTGATGATCTCTACGATTTCACTCGCCGGCACGACTTCATCCAGCTTCCAGCCGTTGCTGTGGCCCACATCCATGTACTCAATGAATCGCAGGATGTGGCCTGCTTCGCGGAAGTATCGGGCCATCGGAAGGATGCTCTGCTCGTTGACGCCTCGCTTGACAACCATGTTGACCTTGATCGGGTTTAGCCCGACGCGTGCGGCTTCGTCGATACCGGCCAGCACTTTTTCGACCGGGAAGCCGACATCGTTCATGGCTTTAAATATCTCGTTGTCCAGCGAATCCAGACTTACCGTGACCCGGTTGAGGCCAGCCGCCTTTAGGGATTCCGCTTTGCGGGCCAGCATCGAGCCGTTGGTGGTGAGCGTTAGGTCCAGGCCGGGAATGGCGGCGAGCATCTCGATCAGGTTTTCCAGGTTGCGGCGGACCAGTGGCTCACCGCCGGTCAGACGGATTTTCTCGACCCCGTGGCCGACAAAAACCTTCACCAAGCGCTCGATCTCCTCGAAGGTCAACAACTCCTTGCGGTCGAGGAACTGGTAGTCGCTGCCGAAAATCTCCTTGGGCATGCAGTAGATGCAGCGAAAGTTGCACCTGTCGGCGACGGAGATCCTGAGGTCGCGCAACGGTCGCCCGAAGACATCTTTGACCCCGGGGGACCGTTCTGCAGCTTCCGTAGACTTTGAGGTGGGCATGTGCTCAGTCTAACGTTCGCGACATTTTAGAAATTCCCCACAAGCCAACGATTTTTGATGGGACCTCGAGATTGGGCCGGGCTCCGGCTAGCCGCGGTTTATCCGGAAGTTTGGGAAGTTCACTGCGGTCGGTGGTTTTTGATCCTCGGGCCTGGTGCCCTTCAGTAGCTTGCGGGAGGTGCGCCACATGAAGAACGCCGCGACCATGAGGACCGTTCCGCCCAAAATGAACTTGAGTGGGTTGGTCACGGTTACTCCGTCGCCTTCGCCGGCCAGGGAAGAATCGAAGGGTTCGGGGTCGCTCCCGGAGGCCGACTCGAACTGCTCTGGCGGTACGCCGCTGTAGGGGAGGGTCTCGTCGAAAGCGGTACCGGCGGGCCCGGCCTTGACTATTGGCGCAACGGCCTTCCCGAAGTTGCTGTTGGTGACCGGGGCGGGCGCCTTGGGCGTCTCCTTGCCGGTGACGATGTTGGTTCCGGGAACGGTCGGGTTGTTGGGGTCGACGGCCCCAGGATCCGCGGGAGCGACCGGCTCAGGTGGGGGTGCAACGGTTAGGGACGAAGTGGCCGGCGAAGTGCTGCCTTCCAGCACGGATCCGGAGGTCGCGCCCTTGCGGCTGGCTACCACCCGGTAGGTCAGCGCTGAGGAGTGGGGAGCGTTGGTGTCCTTGGCCGTGGTGGCCGTGCCCCCATAGATCATCGAGGGCTGGCCTCCATCGACCGATCGCAGCACCTTGTAGCCGGTGATGTCCTTCTCCGGGTTGGCGTTCCAACTGATTGAAGGGACGCCATCCACGATGGTCGCCTTCACTCCAGTTGGCGTTGCCGGAGGGTTGTTCACCTTCACTCCGGAAATGGTCGCTGCCCTGGGGTCAGCGTTGGAGTTGGACGAGGTTGCGATGGCCTTGATCTCGTAGGTGCCGTTGTAGTCGGGGTCTACGGTCCAGGTTGCGGAGTAGGGCGAACCTTCCCGCTTGCCCAGCGACCCGGGCGCTCCGGGTCCGGAGACGGTGACTTCGATGAAGACCTTCTCCAGGCCGATGCCCAGGATGGGGAGGGAGTCCGGCTTGGCTTCTACCTTGATACCCACTGCACCGTTGACCGTTGAGGAGGCGGAGGGGGAGGGAGCCAAGAAGACCGGGGCGGTGAAGGCGTGGGCGGGCGCGACCCAAAGCACAGCCAGCATCAGGCCGGTCGCTACCGCCATCAGGCGTCGCTTCATCTAGAGTGCCTCCGTCTTGATCAGTTTGGCCCGGGCGACCAAACGTTGACGGTCGCTACCTTTCGGGTGGCAGGTGGTCAGGGTAAGCATGGATTCGGGAGCCTGTTCCGCCACCGTCCAGTCGTTGGCGGCGACCACCCAGGGGTTCTTGTGCCCGCCGAAACCGGAGATGACCTCGTAGGTGTGTTTGGCGAACGGGGTCTCCAGAATCACCTTGTCGCCTTCTTTGAGTATCTCCAGGTTGGCGAACGGCTTGCCGTAGGTGGTCCGGTGACCGGCGATCGCCACGTTGCCCGGCTCGCCCGGCAGGGGAGTGTTGGGGTAGTGCCCCGCCCCGGTATTGAGCGCCTTGGCAGATGTGCCCTCCACCACGATGGTGTCGGTACCCATTGCCGGGATCATGATCCGGGTCAGAGGTTGGGAGTCGCGGACGCGTCCCTCGCCGTACGCATCCTTGATATCGGAGCTTGCGAATGCGGCCCTGAGGTCCTCCTGGGTGTTTCCCGCTTTCCAGTCGGTGTAGAAGGGGTACGCGACAAAGCCGGCTGCGCCGATGGCGGTGGCAACCGCCAGCGACATCAAACCCATGGCCAAGAACCGCCGGCCCTTAACTGTCATTACCAAACTTTCACCTCGAGGCCGTAATCCCCGGGTTTGCTTGAGCAAAGACTGACGCCGGTTCCGGGGAAGAAGGGGAACAATTCTATCGGGTGTTGCTGAAATGGCTCGGTCCGTTGAGGACCGAGCCATTTCATTTGATCGATGTACTCGGCGTTAAGACGTGCCGTCCGCCCGGCGAAGCCTGCGGTAGCCGGCTGCCGAGAGCAAGGAGATCAGGCCGAGGCCCATTGCAGATCCCACGAGCATGGCGTTGTTGGCACCCGTGCGGGGCAACGGAGCCGGCACCTGGGCCTGGACCTTCGGTACCAGGACCTTGACCCCGCCGTTCAGAGCCAGGTTGATCTTGGCTCCTCCCTGGGCGGTGTCCAAACCGCAGTTTGCGTTCACTGCTGCGGTGTCGATGAAGTTGCCCGAGACCGAGTCCTTGTCCACGGCCACCGTTATCTTCAACGGCTTACTGGCCTTGGGGGCAATCGGGCCGACATCGTTCCAAGTGAGCACCTTACTGTCCGCGGAGACCGAGCTTGCTGCCGGCTCCTGACCCCTGATCGTGTACTTGATCTTGTCGCTGGAGGTCTCGATGGTGTCGACAACCTTGACGTCGGTCAGGGTGCAGTCGTACGGGTTGTTGATGTCGATGGTGTAGACGAAGTCGCTACCGGCGTTGACCGGATCCGGGTTGGCGGACTTGTTGACGTTGATGTCCGGGCAGCTGATACCTCCCGCGGGCACCTCGGCCGAGGTTTCCATGTGACCGATGCGGACGTCTGCCAATTCCAGGCCGGGGATGAGCGAGTTGGTCAACTGGCCCAGGATGCCCTCAGCGCTGGGTAGGAGCGTGACCTTGGCCACGTCCACCGAAGCGGTTGCCTTGGTGCCGTCTGCGCTCTCGGAGATGACCGGAGCGGGGTTCAGCTCCAGGTCGACCAGACCGAGGCCCAGAAGGCCGCCGTCGCCGCCCAGAAGGCCGGTAACGATGTCATCGACGCCGAGCAGTTGGTTGAGGGTCAGCACCAGGGTGTCGACGACCTCGCCCACCACGGGAAGGCTGTTGGTGATCGACAGAACCGGGGTGTTGCCTGCGGTGCCCGGCATGTACTGCACGTACGCCTGGCCGTCTATTCCGGTTGCCACGGTGCGCATGGTCCACTCACCGAGCAGGTTGATGGTGATCTCTGCGCCCGGGATTCCCTTGAACAGAACGATGGGAGCCAGGGTCTGCTTGACTTCGGTCATCAGGGCGAGCTTGTCGCCGATAACGGCACCGGCCTTGTTGGTTTGAGGTACTAGGCGGGTACGGGTTGAGGTGCGAACCGCGCCGGAGTCCTGGTTGCCCGGGTCGGTGCCCAAAAGAGCGCTGGTCAGCGATGCGATGGGTCCGCCGAGCAGCGTTGCGTCCGCTGCGTCGCCCTGGCCGTAGCTCATGTCGGCGCCCAGGATGCAGGTGTTCGCGTCATACCGAGCCTGTGCGTGGCCCTCCAATACGCCGGCTGAGAGTACGCCGGGCAGGGTGATGGGTCCCAACAGCCGCTTGCTGATCAAGTCGGTGGTCGGCGGGGCTGCTGCCGCTGCCTGCTGCTGGGCAAGCAGGTCGCCGCCCAGAAGGCTGGCTTCGAGGCCGAAACCGGCGGCGTAGCTGTTCTTGCCGGCAACCACGGGGGAGACAGTCCGGCCGAGTTTGTCGACCACTGCGCTGGTGAGTCCCTTGGAGTTGACGGCTGCGCCGGCAAATCCGGCGTCGAGCTTGACCGTGGGCGTGGTGCCGATGGTCAGTGCGTCAACGTGGAGATAGGTGCCTGTCGCGTATCCGCTGAATGCCGCGTCCTTGAACGGAACCGCAGCGCTCGCCGGAGGCGCCAGCATGAGGGCGAGGGCACTGAGCGTTATTAACGCCCCGAACCTGCGTCCTAGTCTTGATTTCCTCGACATTGAGATTTGTCTCCTCTTTTAACTTGAAGAACGTGTTGGTCACTTAATGGTGCCGTCATGCTATTTGAAGTGCTCCGGCCGAATCCAGTGGATCCGGCAAACGTATGTATTTCCAGCTAATTGGATTGTCGCTTGGTTCAACGCCGACCCGCCGGATTACAACCTCTTTTCCCCGCTACTGAGCGTGCTTAGGATTCACCAAGGGTGGCTGATTGTCAAGACAAAATTGACGGCTAGGCACCGATTGTTCGCGAAATTCAGGTGTTCGCCGGAGACGCCGGCTCCGTCATTCTAGGGGCTAGCCCGACCCGGGGTTCGCCGGAGACGCCGGCTCTGTCATGAGGATCACGCCGCTCGGTTCCTCGTGACCATGTCTTAGGGGTACAAGGGTCACCCGGCAGGTCATTGCGTGGCCCTTTCGATCGACTGCATCGACCTCCAGGTCGCTGGATTCCGGCTGCCCGCGCAGGGCCGCGGTCAACGCCGCCGCCAGCTTTTCGACAGGTAGTCCGATGTCGAGCCCGAGGAACGCGTTGTTCAACGCCTCCTCCGAGGTGATGCCCCAAAGTTCCTGGCTGTGCCGGTTCCACAACTGAACGGTGAGCCCCGAATCAACGACGATGACCGAGATCCGAACGCTCGCCATCATCGTCTCAAAAAAGCGGTTCAGGCGGTTCAGCTCGGTGGTCCGGCTGCGAAGTTCGTCGTTGGTCGAGCCCAACTCCTCGTTTGTGGACTGGAGTTCTTCGTTCATGGTCTCCAACTCTTCGTTGGTCGACTGAAGCTCCTCGTTGGTGGTCTCCAACTCCTCGTTGGTCGACTGGAGCTCCTCGTTGGTGGTCTCCATCTCCTCGTTGGTGGAGTGCAACTCCTCGATCGCGGTCTCCAGTTCCTGGTTGGACTGTTGGAGTTCGTCCCGCAAACCTCGTTCCCGGCTGACGTCGAAGAAGTGGATCCCGACTCCAAGCACCCGGCGCCCGTTGTCGTGGAGAGGGACGACGTCGATGTCGAGATACATGTGGTTGCCGAGGGCCTGCCACTCCACGCCTCGAAGCGAGACCCTCTTCTGTTCCGACTGTGCGCGTTCTATAAGAGGCTGCAGTTGTGCCGGCCGCCAGTTCAGCTCCAGGTCCTGGAACGTCCGGCCGACGTCGTCGGGCTGGAGGCCGAAGATCTCGCGCGCCCGGGCGTTGGCCAGGACCAGCAGCCCGGTGTTGTCGACCATTACCTGGGCCACCGAAGCTCCCTCGAAGACCATTTCCCTGGCGCGAACGTGGTTGGTTAGCCGCCCCAAGGCGTCGTGGTCGCCGGCTTGGGCCAGCAGCATCAGGCGGTCGCGGGCCTCCTTCTTGGGGCCACGGGCGAAGATTCGGCGTTTCAGGTCAACCGGAACGAAGGCGCGACCGTAGCCAGACATCATTTCGGCTTTGCCCAGAAGCAGGACACCGTCGTCGTTCAGTCCGAAGTAGAAGCGGCTCATGATGCGAACCTGCGCTTCGCTGTTGAAGTACATCAGTGTGTTGCGGCAACTGAGGATGTCCACGTGGGAGATCGGCGCGTCTTGGAGAAGATCGTGGCGCCCAAAAATCACCGAACGGCGCAGGTGTCTGTCGAAGACGAAGTGGTCGCCGATTCGTTCAAAGTACTCATCTAGCAAATTCTGTGGAACCGCCGCAACTTGCTTGGCGGAGTAGCTGCCCTGGCGGGCAAGCGCCAGCGCCCCCAGGTCGACGTCGGTTGCGTAGACCTTTACCTGATTGGACACGACCTCCCTGCCCATCAACTCGGCAAGGACCATGACCAGGGTGTAGGCCTCCTCCCCGGAAGCACATCCGGCACACCAGACCCGTACCGGATCGGCCGGTCCCTTCGTTTGTAGGACCCGGGGGACAACCTCATGTCTCATGTGGTCCCAGATCTCGGGGTCCCGGAAGAAGCCGGTGACATTGATGAGGATGAAGTTGAACAGTTCCTCGTACTCCGAGGGGTTTGCCTGAAGCCGGTCCAGGTACTGGGCGTAGCCGTCGATCTCCAGCGCCTGCATCCTTTTGTCTATCCGCCTAGTCAGGCTGCTGGGCTTGTAATCACCGAAGTCGAAACCCCGGCTGGATCGGATGTGCTCCAAGAGCGCGGCGAATTCGGGATCGACCTTGTCGGGCATCTAGTTGGTTTCCTCCAGCAGCGAGGTGAGAACCGACCCGATCTGGGAGAGCGGGACTATGAAATCGGCATCGCCGGTGTTGATGGCGGCGCCGGGCATCCCGAAGAATTCTGAGCTGTGCTCGTCCTGCACCACTACCACCCCCCCGGCCTTCTTTACGGCTTGCACGCCGGCTGCCCCGTCGAATCCGGTCCCAGTGACAACCACTGCTATTGCGCGCGGGCCGAAGCCGGCGGCCACGGATTCGAACAGGATATCTGCAGAGGGCCGCACGAAATGTACTAGTTCAGTATGGGTCAGGGAGAGGGTCCGATTGGATCTGACCAGAAGGTGGTGGTCCGGAGGCGCGATATAGACGCACCCGGGCAGGATTTGTTCGCCTTCCTCTGCCTGATTGACCGCCAGGGCGGTTGAGCGACGGAGGATCGGGGCCATCAGGCTGGCCCGGCTTCGCGAGAGATGTTGTACGACGAGGATTGGTGCCGGGAACCCGGCTTCGATGGCGGCCAAAATGGTCTCAAGCGCCCTTAGCCCCCCGGCCGACGCGGCGATTGCAACAATTTCGAAGGTCCTCTTGCCGGGGGCCTGCGGAGGGTCGGTCAAGGAGGACGTTCCGGGGCCGTTGGCTGGGACTCTCAGAGGTGACGCATCAATCGCTTGGGCGGGGATCATCCGTGCCTTCCCGGAAGGAGCCCACGATCGTTTGAGACTCCCGACGTGCGGCGTGCATTGACCTACGGAGTTCCGCAAGAGAAGTTCGGAGCGCCCGGTTTTTCACGCGGTTCTCCTCGGCGCTCGCCAGTAACTCTGCGTTTTGCCGGCGAATCTCCGAGGCTCCGGTTACAGCAACCTCGTAGCGCTCGCGGGACGCGGCAAAGCGTTCCCGGCGCGAGGGCAGCCTCAAGGTTATCGACCCCTTGGAATTGTCGGAGGAGTAGTCGACGATCTGGGCTCCGAAGCGGTCGCAGAGTACTTTTGCAGCCTTGATCCCCAGATCCATCGCTACAAAATCGGACCGTCGCCGCGGTGACGAAAAGTTATCCACTAACTTGGTCCTTGCAGACAATTGGGCCCCTGCCGACCGAGACGTTTGGACATGCGAATCACGAAGTGCCCCGTTTCTTTGAGGGTCTGGACTTCGACTGCGTCCACAAGATGGGAGATGAGGGCGGTTTCCTCCGGGCGGATTCCGCCTTCTTCGGCCCAAACCCTGATCACGTCCTGATCCTCCACGGTGATGACTATCTCGTTGCTGCCGGCTTCCCACCCCAAGACGATGCTGGTGTCCAGGCTGTGGCGAAGAAGGACTGCGCAGGCGTCGGAGACGGCGAGAACAATGTCGTTGACCTGTTGGGGGTCGAGGTCGATGCCGAGTACACGATCCCTTATGTATTCCCTGACCGGGAACAGGCTCGTACTGGTGGCTGGAAAGTTGCGCTTCAAGCTACAACGTCCTTGCTGGGTGCGGCTCTTACCTCCTCAATTATCTTGAGCGCGATGTCTCGCACTTTGATGTTCCCGGCCTGACTTGCCCTCAGGAGAACGGCGAAGGCCTCGTCCCCACTGATGTGGTCTCTGGCCATCAGGATTCCCTTTGCCTGGTCGATAGCTGCTCTTGACTCCAGCGCTTCCTTTAATTGGTCACTAAGATCCGTGGCCTGCCAGTAGAGCGTGGCGTTGGCCAGCACCACGGCGGCCCGGGCGGCGAAGGCGGCTGCCTGGTCGAAGCTGACGTCGCTGAAGGCGTTTTCGTGGGTGCTATAGAGGGCAAGTGCGCCGAACGGCGAATTGTGAACGGGGAGGGGCACCGCCAGTACGGATGCAATGCCCGCGTACAGGGCTCCGGTTGTGAACTCGCCCCAACGCTTTTCGGTAACGAGTGAAGGGCTCTGGCGCCGGACGCCGAGCCGCAACGATTCCAGGGCGGGGCCGATGCCCGACTGCAACTCCAGGTTGATTCCGGCGCCGGCGATCTGGTTGCTTGTGGCCCCGCAAGCGGGGCGACCCGAACTGCGGATAGCAACCGCCGCTCCCTCCGACCCTTTAATAGCGTCGATTGCAAGTTCGCAGATCAGCCCGCACACGCCTTCGGGCGTGTAGTCGGAAGCGATCACCGAATCAAGGTCGCGGGGTAGCTCCCGGGCTTCAAAGCTGTCGGTGACGCCCGGGTCCAAGCGAGAGACGACCAAGTTGTCCAGCTTCTCGGCCACGCACATCCGCTTGAACTGTCGCTCGACGGATTTTTGGGGACGCAGCACTACCAACTTGTCCGGCCGAAGTTTCACGGCCAAGGATGTGAGCCGGTCTATTCCTGCACCGTCCACGAACATGAGCCGCGCCAAATCAACTCGGAGGTCGCCGGGGGAGTCCGCCTGCTGCTCGAGCGGCTCGAGAAGGTCGAGGCAGGAGAGGTCCAACTCACCCACCAACCGAAACCCTCGTGGCTCAGTCCGATAGATCCTCAAAAGATCCAACCGGCACCTCCGAACTTATTCGACCAGGAATGGTCCATGCTGCGGGGCCCGAAATGGTCCCAGACCTTAAGGATATACCTCCAACCCAAACTCTAGGAGGTCCGTTGGCCTCTTATGTCCTCCAGGGTCTTGGTGATTCCCTCCGCGTCGAGTACATCGGCCATCAACCCCACCTGTTCGTCGAACACGTCTTCGGGAATCTCGGCACGAATCTGTTCTTCGAGTATGTGATAAACGTCGAGGCCCAACTGGACCTCGGTCAATGCACCGGCATACGTCGGATCTCCCAGCACCACGGTTTCCGCTGAAATCTGCGCACTTTCGGCGTCTGGGGAACCCAGAAGCACCAGCAGATTTTCAGGTCCGTGCTGCTTGGAGAGCGCCAGGATTACTTCCTGGTGATGCAGGTCCATGGCCCCGGAGGCCGTTCAGACAAAGCACTCGGTGGCGGCAAACGCCACCGTAGCGTTTCCTACTGCCTCCACGCAGGACTGGATCGCTCCGCCGGAAACGCCGTCGCGCTCACCTAGGACTACCACCTGCTTGTTTGCGAACACCCGTCGATCACCTCCCTTACTAATCGAGTTGTTTAATTGAGTTCGTGGTGCTGACGGCCCCGTACCGGTATTCCGGCCTCGTGGCCCGACAAGAGAATACCCTGAGGCCCGTGACCGAGACGTTGGGATCTACACAGGACCAGGCCGCCGGAGGCGCGGGCCATTTGCTGCGGCAACGCCTGGAGCTTGCCGTGCTCTATCTGGTTACCCCGGCCGCGCCGCGGGCGGGCGACCTCAACGAGTTTCTGCCCCGGGTTCTCGAGGCAGGGGTGGACATCGTCCAATTGCGGGAAAAGGGCTTGGAAGCCGGCCCTCTCCTTGCCCGCTGCGAGGTGGCCCGCCGGCGCACGAGCGAGTTCGGCGCCCTATTTATTGTCAACGACCGAGTCGATGTGGCGCTGGCTGCAGGCGCTGATGGAGTTCACCTCGGCCAGGACGATCTTGCGGTAAGCGAGGCACGGTCCCAAATGGGTCCCGTCCCCCTGATCGGCCGATCGACCCACTCGCCGACCCAGTTCCTGGGGGCTTGGGAGGAGGGGGCCGACTATGTAGCCGTTGGGCCCGTTTATGCCACCCCCACCAAGCCGGGACGCCGGGCGGTCGGCTTGGAACTGGTTGCGTTTTCCTCCGATCGCCCGGCGGGTCCGGTGTTCGCGATCGGTGGAATCGATATTTCCAACGTTGGACGGGTCATTGAGGCCGGTGCGCGCAGGGTCGCTGTGGTCCGTGCCCTGACCGACAGCTCCGACCCTGCGGATGCGGGCCTCCGGCTCCGCCGGATGCTGGGCTCACGCGATCCCCGCCACTTGCCGCCCGGGGTGGACTAAACTTGCCCCATGCCCACATCAGAGCAAGTTATGGAAGCACTCAAAGTTGTTCAAGATCCCGAGATCGGCATCAACATCGTCGACCTGGGCCTCGTCTACGGGGTCGTGGTGACCGAGGACTGTGAAGCGCAGATTACCTTCACTCTCACTTCGGTAGGATGTCCCGCCGGGGCTCAGATTGAGAACGAGATCCGGGAAGCGGCTGCCAGCGTCGATGGCATCTCAAGCGTGACCTCGGAGATGACCATGCAACCCCCTTGGGGTCCGGACAAGATGAGCGAGTTGGCACGCTCAGCGCTGGGCTTCTTTTAGAGCGGTCAACCACGGCGGCAAAATGAGGGCTTGGACGCCCGCGCGTCCGGGGGCCAGAGAGGCGTGTAATGAACGAGTTTTGGAGCAAGTTCAAGTGGTACCTGATGGGTGCTGGCGCACTCGTGCTGGTTGCGATCGCGGTGACGGTGGGCGTGTTGGTAGCAAAAACCGGCGAGGAGGGTCCGGTGGTAGCTGCCCCCGAACCCAGTGCCGCTCCTGGGGCTTCAGCCCCGCCGCGGGTAGAAAAGGTTGGCAGCCAGGAGTTTTCCGGGCAGGGCAGCAAGCAACAGCGTTTCAAGGCCGGTGGCGGCTTGACTGTCATCACCCTTACGCACAAAGGCAGGCAGAACTTCGTAGTCCAGTTCGGGCAGGGGGACGCCATGAACCTGCTGGTGAACGAAATCGGCAATTTTGAAGGTTCCAAGGCGGTGGGCCTGCCGGTTGGGGACTACGTCCTTGACATCGCAACTCGGGGCCAGTGGACGGTCAAAATCGACCAGTCGGTGCCCACCGAGGCGCCCCTTCCCCCCAAGAAGTTGGAAGGGACCGGTGCGGCCGCATCCGATTTCTTCTCCCTTAAAGCCGGTCCGGCCAAGTTTCGCCTTTCTTACGACGGCACAGGTCTCTTCGCACCCCAGTTGATCAACGCGGCCGACGGCACCATTCTCACCTTGCTGGCCAACGAACTGAGCGAGTTCACCGGAGACAAGACGGTTGAGATCTTTGCCGACGGCATCTACCTGGTGGACGTGACGGCCTCGGGCAAGTGGACTATCGACGTATCTCAGTAACCTCGCCATCCGGTCCTTGACCGGTGCCGGTTAAACCGCTATAACGAACAGATGTTCGACTGGCCCGGTGGGAGGTGGGGCTCATGAAGGTGCAAACACTTGCGCACCCGGTCAAGGTGTTCATCCTCGTTCGGTGACCCCGTCGGACGCTGAACGGCTGTGGTTGAGTCCCATCCTGCACGCCGATCTAGACGCCTTCTATGCTTCAGTCGAGACCCTAAAGGACCCCGGATTACGGGGCAGGCCGGTCATCGTCGGCGGGACCTCTGGCCGCGGGGTGGTAACTTCCGCATCCTACGAGGCCCGCCGCTTCGGGGTTCGCTCCGCCATGCCAACCGCCCAAGCCCGCAAGTTGTGTCCCAGCGGCGTGTTCATCCAGCCCAGCTTCCCGGCCTACATCGCCAAATCCATACAGGTCAAAGAGATCTTCGAGGAGTTCAGCGTTGCTGTGGAGCCCCTCTCGCTTGACGAGGCGTTCCTGGACCTCCGCACGGCCCGCCGGCTGTGGAGCGACCCGCCGACCGCTGCCGAGGCACTCAAAGACCGGGTCATGCGAGCTACCGGCCTGGTGTTGTCGGTCGGGGTGGCGCCCAATAAGTTCCTCTCCAAGTTGGCTTCCCGTATGGCCAAACCCGACGGCGTCCTGGTCGTCGGGGCCGACAGGGTGGATGAATTCCTCCGCCCGCTTCCCGTTGGGCATCTGTGGGGGGTGGGGGAGCAGACCGAGGTCGTGATGCGCCGCCTCGGTCTCAGGACGATCGGGGACGTTGCCGCCTGTCCGCCTGAAATTCTCGAGCGAGCGCTCGGTTCGCATGGCGCGGGGCTGGCTCAACTTGCGTTGGGACGGGACGACCGCAAAGTTGTCCCAGATCAGGTGGCCAGGTCGGTGGGGGCGGAAGAAACTTTTCAGCGGGACCTTTCCGAGCCGACTCAGATCCTGGGAGCATTGTTGAAGCTATCGGACCGGGTCGCGTCACGCTTGCGTGGGCAGGGAATTAGCGGGCGGACGGTGAGCCTGAAGGTGAGGATGCCTAACTTCGAAACCTTCAGCAGGTCTCGGACGCTGAAGTGCGAAGTCGACGGCGCCACGGGAATCTATGGTGTTGCCAGAGAGCTATTGGAGAAGTTCTTGGAGTCAAAGCCCCCCGGCAATCGCAAGATTAGGCTCCTAGGGGTTTCGGTGGGCAACCTCTGCCGGTGGCCGGCGTCGGACCAGATGATCCTGGATCGCCGGCCGGAATGGGGCGCTGCCGAGGTTGCGCTGGACAGGGTTCGGCTCAGGTTCGGAGAGGACGCCCTGGGTTTTGGGGCACTTCTAGAGGATGGCTGAGTCCTGTTGACCTATAATCGACCCCTAGGGGTTGCAGGCCTCAGTTAGGGGTTTTCAGCCTGAAAGGGAGCGCCAAAGATGCCTCTGTCGGACCGAGAGCAACAGATACTCCAGGAGATCGAGGATCAGCTCTATGAGCAGGATCCTGAGTTCGCGCGAGGCGTTTCGTCAACCACCCTGCAGGTTCACCTGCTGCGAAACGTCCGCCGTGGGATCGCCGCCTTTTTGGCCGGATTCGGTGTTTTGGTTATATTTTTTTTCCAAACCGAGTTGATTATCGGAATCGCTGCTTTCCTGCTGATGCTGGCCGGGGCGGTTTACACATACGATAACGTCCGGAAAATCGGCTCAGAGCAACTCCGTGTCCTAAGGGAACAGGCACCCCTGTCCGACCTCGTCACCCGGTTGAGGAGCCGGATCCGCGACATGGGAAATCGGGACGGGTCCTAACGTCGGGCTCGCCGAATATTAACCCTAGACCTCCGGTTGAGACTTGTGGCCTGGTTTACACAGAGCGGGAAAGTATTTCGACTTGTGACGAAAAACCGCCATCTGTCGTATTGCGTCCGGTCGCAGCGATTAGGTAGAACACTAGGACCGTCATCACCACTAACCAATCTTTTGAATTCAACTTCTTATTTTTCGGAAGGGGCCACCGTTGGAGGGTTTCAGCGTTCTTCAGGCATGTCGATTTACGGGGTGTACCAGCCATCAGCTCCGTTACTGGGACCAGATCGGGTTGGTTCGACCTAGCGTTCAATCGACAGGCGGTCGGCCCGGAGTACGGAGGCTGTACTCCTTTCGGGACCTTGTCGCGCTCAAGGTTGTCAAAGCCCTGCTTGACGGGGGGATGTCCCTGCAGCGGGTTCGTCGGGCTTATGAGTACCTGCGGAAGAAGGCCGGTCTCGACGAACATCTGTCGGAGGTCAAGTTGATCACCGATGGCCAGAGCATCTTTCGTGTCGCAAAGGATGACGGCGAAATCCTGGATGCACTACGCCAGGGTCAAATGTCGTTTTTCGTTGCAATAGACCAGATCACCCGAAACCTCGACCAGGGCGTCGCGGAGTTCCTGAGAGACCGCGAGGAGTTCGTCGAAACGCTCAAGCTTGCCGGCGAAAGCGTGCTTGAGGAACGGGCCCGGCAGGCTAGGTAGCGCCCTGGTCGGCGAGCGTTTGCTTCGACCCCAGCAGGGGTACCGGCGCCGGTTGCGACTGATTGGCCGTCCCGGCCCGGGGGGCGTTGTTCCCGAGGTTCGGCCGTTTTGGTCCCATTGAGTTGTCTTGCCCCAGTCCTGGGCCTAAAATCGGACTAGGACGCCTCCCCCGTCCAGCGCAGTTCCGGCATAGAGGACTCGGTTCCTGTGCTGGCTTTTTCAAGGTAGTTGTTAATAAACGCCTGGATCTCTATCCAGCTTGAAAAGTAGATGCGGGTACCGTCGAGGAGGCAGGTCATGTGGCCACGAAAGTCTAGCGGTGATGCCGCTTGTGCAGGTTCTTCGCGCCAAACCCTAAGTACGAAAGATTGGGTTTCCGGTTCGGATCTCACGGTCCCGATTATATGTGCCTCAGCTGTTGGGGCGGGGCGGCCCAATCGACTTGTGGTTTCGACAACTTGGTAGGTGTGAACCCGAGCCTGGGCTCAAGGCTCCTCAGTGGTCGAGACTGGCCTACCGCTGCCTTCAGTCACCCCTATTCGTTCCTGCTGCTGGGCCGATTCCAGGCCCGACGCGAGTGTGCGCAGTGGGAACAGATGGACGGTCACAAGCTGCAGGAGATCATGTCGTACCTGTTGCTTTTCCGGCAGCGCCCGCACCAGAGGGAAGTTCTGGCCGGCACGCTTTGGGGAGCCAGTTCGCCGCCCCGGTCGCGCAAAAATCTCAGGCAGAGTTTGTGGCAGATGCAGGAGACCAAACTGCCCGCCGATTCTCCCGGACCGGACAAACCGCTACTGCTCGTGGAGAAGGAGTGGGTCCAGGTCAACCAGGAAGGCATCTGGCTGGATGTCGCCGAGCTTGAATATGCCTTTGACCAGGTCCAGTCGACGGCGGGGGAGCGTCTTACTTTCGAGCAAGCGGCACTGGTGGAGAAGGCGGTTGAACTTTATCGGGGAGACCTCCTGGAGGGTTGGCAGGAGGAGTGGTGCCTCTTCGAACGTGAACGCATTCGTGCGATCAATCTGACAATGCTGGAGAAGCTGCTCGGCTACTGCGAGGCGAGCGGTAGATACGAAGAGGGCTTGATCTATGGCGAGCGCCTGCTGCGCCACGATAGGGCCCACGAAAGGGCGCACTGGCGCATGATGAGGCTCAGCTACCTGGGCGGTGACCGCACCGGCGCCCTGCGCCAGTTCGACAAGTGCAGGGCAGCACTGGCGGAGGAGCTGGGAGTCACTCCGGGCCGATTGACTCGTGTGCTCTACGAGCAGATCTGCGCCGACGCCGAAGGGGCCCTGTTGCCCGCCGCCGGCTGAGAAGCACCCAATCCAATCGTCGCTCAACCATTGCCCCCTAGCGTCGCCTGCGACTTATACTTTGGTCCAACGTCCGCAGGTCTGATCAGATCCGAAAGACTTGTCGGACGCCTTGGCAGAGTTTCGAGCCATGGAGGAGATGGGGCTTGGGGAGAGCGCTGGTCTTAAATGCCTCTTACCAGCCGCTCTGCGTCGTGTCGGCGCGGAGGGCGGTTGTCTTGGTGCTGAAGTCCAAAGCCGTCATCGAGCAGCCTTCCGACGAAGGCACCTTTTCATCCGAGAAGATGACCCTCCCCGTACCGTCGGTGGTCCGCCTGCTCTACTTCGTCAAAGTTCCCTACCGGGCCCGAGCTTCACTCAGCAGAAGGGCGGTGTTCGTCCGGGACCAGTTCGAGTGTCAGTACTGCGGCTCGGTGGCCGAGAACGTCGACCACATCCATCCCCGTTCAAAGGGGGGAACTCACACCTGGGACAACGTCGTGGCTTCTTGCCGGCCCTGTAACGCCCGCAAAGAAAACATGCTGCTGGCTGAGACCAACATGAAACTTCGCCGGCCACCCCACATTCCCAAGGACAGTCTGTTCCTCATTGCTGCGGCCGGAAAGATCTACCCGTCCTGGGAACCCTATCTTTCGATCCCATCCGGCCCAGATCAACCCGGAGACCCGAGGTTGGCTTTCACCGGCTGAACCGGATCCACTACCTCTGGTGCTCTCCAGGGGCATCGCCGGCACCGATTGGGGTTTCGCAGCCCCGCCCTTCTATGTATGACCCCTGAATAAGAATTCAGGTCGTCCCGCCTTGCCCGATAAAGACCCCCGAAGTCGTTGACTATCGGCTCAGAAGTGGCGTAACGTGGCGCAAAGTGGTGAGGAGTTGCGCACCAATTCGTCTCGTTGATCCTATGGCGAGAGACGCCCATTCAAGGGGATTCGAGTGAAAGCGGAGATGTCTGATGCTGCTGGGAGAGTTTCCTCACACGCTGGATGCGAAGGGTCGGGTGTTTCTTCCGGCCAAGTGGCGGGAGGAGTTGGCGGGAGAAGTGGTGGTCACGGCGGGACAGGAGCGTTGCTTGTTCGTGATGACCAAGGAGGCATTCTCCCGGCGGGCAGCGCAGTTGGAAGCCCTCTCGTCAGATCAAAAGGCCAACCGGGACTACAAGAGGATGTTTTTCTCCTCCGCGTCCGAGGAGTCCGTGGACAAGACGGGCCGTATGTCCATCCCGGTCGCGCTGCGGCGCTTTGCGGGGCTCGAAAGCAAGGAAGTGGTGTTGATAGGCGTAGCGGACCGCGCCGAGATCTGGGACCGCGGTTCCTGGTCGAGTTACCGGGGGAGCGTTGAGGGGGAATACGCGGAAATCACCGAGGAACTGCGCTGAAGTGCGCTGAACCTGGGGAATGAGAATCGCAAGGCAAGACGGCAAAGGAGGCGGCAATGGATGAATTTCCTGGAACAGGACTGATCAAAGAAGTCAGGGAGTCTTTTTTCCTTCTAGGGATATGTGCATCGATGCTGGCCGGCTACCTGGGCCTGGCTCTTGTCATGTTCCGGGTTGCCGGCTGAAGAGTTGGTGACGGGCGCTGGAGGGGAACAACAGGGTGCGGCATTCCGCCACGTTCCGGTTCTCTCTCAGGCGGCACTCCAATGGCTCGCCCCGGCCCTGACGGGGGAAGGTCCGTTGATCGACTGCACCCTGGGCGCCGGTGGGCACTCGGAGGCGTTCTTGACCGCGCTCCCGGACTTGGTGGTCGTTGGCGTTGACCGGGACTCGCAGGCATTGGAGGCGGCCGCCCTGCGGCTGGCACCTTTCGGGGAACGGGTCCAGTTGGTGCGGGCGAACTTTTCAGATATCGAGCAGGTAGCGAGAGGTGCAGGCTATGAGCAGGTGGGGGCGGTCCTATATGACCTGGGGGTTTCTTCTCCCCAGCTCGATCATTCCGATCGCGGTTTTGGCTACCGGAAGGGTTACCCCTTGGACATGCGCATGGACCAGAGCGCAGAGCTCAAGGCTGAGGACATCGTGAATAATTATCCAGAAGATCGACTCGTTGACATCATCTTCAGGTATGGAGAGGAGAAATTCGCCCGCCGGGTTGCGCGCGCCATAGTGCTGCGCCGCGGTGTCCGTCCCTTCGACGAGGCTTCCGACCTGGCCGACGTCATCCGGACTGCCATTCCTGCTGCTACCCGCAGAACCGGTCCGCACCCCGCTCGTCGTACTTTTCAAGCTCTGAGGATCGAGACCAACCGGGAGCTCGAGTCCTTAGAGGCTTCGTTGTCGAAGGCCCTGGATCTGACGCGGCCGGGGGGGCGAGTTGCAGTAATCAGCTACCACTCCCTGGAGGACCGGATCGCCAAGCAGGCCTTCCGGGCCGCTTCGCAGGGGTGTACGTGCCCCAAAGATCTACCCCTGTGCGTCTGCGGAAAAACACCCAAGGTCAAGGTGTTGACCAATCGTCCGGTGCGGCCCGACGAAGATGAGAAGTCGCGTAACCCTCGCTCCGAGAGCGCTCGTATGAGGGTTGCCGAGAAGATGCCGGAGGCGGCCTGATGGCGGCCCTACCGTCCCCTCGTGACTCCGGCGGGACCCCGCACGCCCGCCGGGAGCACGCTTTTCCCCCGACCGGACCCCGAACTGCGGTGCCCGGAAGGCCCGGGCTGTCTGTGGTTCCGGGCGCCGTCCCGGCGCCACGTCCTCGGCCGTCCGGATCGGCGGCGGCAGGGTACCGGTCGCGGTTCAAGGCTTCGTTTAAGTCCAACCCGGCCCGGGTGACGGCTGCGCTGCTTGTTGTGTTTGCCGTGGTGTTCGGGCTGGTATTGCTCAACATCTACGTGGCTCAAAACTCCTTTCACCTCTCCGACCTGCAACGGCGGGCGGCCGCCCTGCAGACCGAACAGCGCCGGCTTCGCTACGAGGTGGCCAGGGCGGAGTCGCCGGAGAACGTTGTAGAGATGGGCGCTTCGCTGGGCCTGGTTGCCCCGGGCAATCAGAAGTTCCTGGAGGGGCCTTCGGTCCTGGTCTCAGAACGAACTCCCATTGAAGGGGAGGAGTCCTCCCGTTAGGGAGGCAGCACGATGACCAAAGTTAGATCCACCTTGCGCCTGCTCACTCTCATGTGCCTGATGTTGGCCGGCTCCGGCGTGGTCGCGGGGCGGCTTTTCTGGCTGCAGGTTATGGACTCCAGCCGGATGAGCGCCATGGCCGCCGAGCAGCGGATCCGAACGCTGACGCTCCCCGCCAACCGCGGGTCGATTCTTGCTTCAGACGGAACGGAGTTGGCAATCTCGATGGAGACGAAGACCGTTTACGCCAGCCCCCGAGAAATTGAGGATCCGGCGGGCGCCGCCCAGGTGCTGGCCCCGATTCTTGCGATAGACACGGGCAAATTGCAGGCCAAGTTGACCGGGGATTCCGGCTTCGTTTACATCGCCCGCAGGCAGGATCCCGAGATCGGCGACCAGGTCGCGGCGCTGAAGCTCCCCGGCATTGGACTTCTTCCGGAGCCGAAGCGCTTCTACCCCTCGGGGCCCCTGGCGGCCCAAGTTTTGGGGTTCGTCGGTGACGAAAACAAGGGTCTGGCCGGCCTGGAGACGACCTACGACGCTCTTTTGACCGGCCGTCCCGGCAAAGCGGTGACCGAAAGGGACCCCGCCGGACGAGTGATTCCGGTAGGCGAGTCCTCGGTGCAGGAGGCGGTTGAAGGAAACGACCTCATTCTCACCATAGACAAGCAGATCCAGTACGAGGCCGAGGTGGCCCTGGCCCGCGCGGTGGTTCGCTGGCAGGCCAACGGCGGGACCGCGATCGTTATTGATCCGCGCACCGGCAACATCTTGGCGATGGCGAACAACCCCACCTTTGACCCCAACCTGCTGAGTTCCAGCGACTCCGCGGCCCGCCGGAACCGGGCGGTGGTGGACATTATGGAGCCTGGTTCGGTGAGCAAGATGGTCACCGCGGCGGCGGCCCTTGAGACAAATGTCACCACGCCGACCGAGGTCATGCGGGTCGACGATAAATTGCGGATCGGCGCTAAGACCTTCTCCGACTCCCACCCGCACCCAATAGAGTCCATGACCTTCTCCCAGATCATCCAATCCTCCTCCAACGTCGGGACCATCAAGGTGGCCGAGAGGCTGGGCAAGCAGAGCCTGTACGACTATCTGGGCAAGTTCGGCTACGGGCGGAAGACCGGTCTGGACTTCCCCGGTGAGTCGGCGGGGATACTGCCGAAGCCGGACAAGTGGTGGCAGACGTCGCTGGGGACCATCGCGATTGGCCAAGGGGTGGCGGTTACGCCGCTGCAGATGGCTCGGGCTTACGCCACGCTGGCCAACGGAGGGGTTGAGATGGAGCCCAATCTGGTGCTCGCCACCGTTGACGCCTCAGGTGAACGGCACGATACCAAGCCTGTTCAGGGTCCCCGAGTGATCGACGCGGACACCGCGGAAACCTTGACCGAGATGCTGGTGGGCGTTACCGGTGGGGAAGACGGAACCGGACACGCCGCGGCGGTTCCGGGCTACCGGGTAGCCGGGAAGACCGGCACCGCCCAAAAGCCGCGGATCGGCGCAGCCGGTTACTCCGGGTATATGTCGTCCTTTGTCGGTTTTGCCCCCGCCGACGACCCCAGGCTGGTGGTGGCGGTGGTTCTCGACGACCCCCAGCCGTTCCTAGCCGGCGAGACTGCTGCCATTACGTTCAGGGAGATAATGGAATTCTCGCTGCGCCGCCTTGGTGCCGAGGCCGCCGGCGGCCGGATCCTACCGGGACCGGCCCTCGCCGCTCCTCCTTCCGAATAGCCGGTGATGCGGCAGGGTCGGGCAGCCCGCCGGACGGGTCGCCCAAGTCTTTGCGTGTACGGTGCGAGCGGTCGACTAATGGGATGCTCTAGGCCATGAACCTGAACTCGATAGCCGGTGTGCTGGGTGTGCCTGCCCCGGCGCGCTCCGGGGTCGAAATTACCGACCTCGCCTATGACTCGCGCTGTGCGAGCCCGGGGTCGCTATTTTTTTGTGTCCGGGGGCTAGTTCAGGACGGGCACGCCCATGCCGGGCGGGCGGTTGAGGCAGGGGCGGTGGCGCTGGTTGTCGAGGATCCGGTGGAGCTGTCCGCGGATCAGGTGCCACAGCTGGTGGTCGAAGACAGCCGGGCGGCCATGGGTGCGCTGGCAGCACCCTTCTTCGGGGATCCCAGCCGGCAGGTTGCAGTGGTTGGGGTTACCGGCACCAACGGGAAGACCACCACCACCTACTTGTTGGAGTCGATCTTCCGGGCGGCCGGCGACCCCGGGGGACTGATCGGGACGGTGGAGACCAGGGTGGCGGGGAACCCCCGGCCGGCGACGCGGACCACCCCTGAGGCGGTCGACCTGCAGCGATTGCTGCGGGAGATGGCCGGGGCCGGGGTGAACAGGTGCGCCCTGGAGGTGACGTCGATAGGGATAGAAAGCGGGCGGACCGCGGGTATCGCCTTCGACGTGGCGGTGTTCACGAACCTAACTCACGACCACCTGGACCATCACGGGACCATGGAAGCGTATTACCGGGCCAAAAAGAGGTTGTTCGAAGCACCGCCCCCCCGGGCGGCGGTGATCAACGCCGACGACCCCTACGGCCGCCGGCTGATCGACGAACTTGACTACACGCCCCTGCGCTTCGGGATCGACGCCGAGGCCGACGTGGTTGCGTTGGATTTGGTAGTCGGTCCCCGTGGTTCGTCCTTCCGGGCGGTCGGCTGCGGCCTCGATCTGCCCATCCGGGTACAACTGCCGGGTCGCTTCAACGTTTCTAACGCCCTGGCTGCCGTATCGGCGGCCGTGAAGATGGGGATGCCGCCCGAGGCGATAGCGGCGGGGATCGGTAACCTTGTTTCGGTCCCCGGTCGATTCGAGCCGGTAGAGGAGGGCCAAGGTTTCCTGGTGGTGGTTGACTACGCCCACACCCCCGACGCCCTGTCGAATGTACTGGCTGCGGCACGTGGCCTGGTGGAGGGACGGGTGTTGGCGGTCTTCGGCTGTGGGGGCGACCGGGACCGGGCAAAGCGGCCGGAGATGGGCCGGGTGGCCTCCCGGCTGGCGGATATGGCCTACGTTACTTCTGACAACCCGCGCGGTGAGGATCCGGAGTCGATATTGATGGAGATTGAAATGGGTATGGCGGCGGGCCCTTCGGGCGGGTACCGGATTATCGCGGACCGCGCTCAGGCCATCGGCCGGGCCCTGTCCGACGCGGAGCCGGGCGACGTAGTGGTCATTGCCGGCAAGGGCCACGAGTCCGGTCAGACGATCGGGGGCACGGTGTTTCCTTTCGACGACCGCCAGGTGGCGGTGGAGATTCTGCGAGGGATGGTTTGAACCTAACGGCGGTGGAGGCCGCCCGGATCATCGGAGGGAGCCCCGACGGTTTGGACGGGGGCCCTCGGGTGACCGGAGCGGTTGTCGATTCTCGCCTCATCCAGCCGGGCGACGCGTTTTTTGCCCTCCGGGGTGAGTTCGTAGATGGCCATGACTACGCCACGGAAGCGGTCCGAAGGGGGGCGTCCTTGGTGGTCGTCGACCGGGCCGTGGGCGTCGATCCCGCGCGGCAGGTCGTGGTCGATGACCCGATGGCCGGCCTGACCGCTCTCGCCGGGTGGGTGCGCGACGTAATGAATCCCATAGTGGTCGGGGTGACCGGATCCACCGGCAAAACCTCGGTAAAGGACCTGCTGGCGGCGATTGTCAAAGAACAAATGACGGTCGTGGCCTCCGAGAAGTCCTACAACAACGAACTTGGGGTGCCGCTGACCCTGGCCAAGACCCGGTCCGACACCCGGGTGGTAGTGGTCGAGATGGGCGCCCGGGGACCCGGGCAGATAACGCAGTTGTGCCAACTGGCCCGGCCGCACCTGGGTGTGGTCACCAACGTCGGGATCACCCATTACGAAAAGTTCGGCTCCCGGGCAGCGATCGCCCGGGCGAAGGGTGAGTTGGTGGAGGCGGTCCCCGAAGGTGGGGCGGCCATCCTGAACGCCGACGATCCACTGGTCGCCCAGATGTCGTCCCGCCGGGGTGAACTGGTCGACGTGTTGACCTTCGGGACTTCCCAGGGCACCTGGATCCGGGCCGATGACGTGAGGGTCGATCGCCTGGGGCGCCCGAGCTTTCGTCTCGTGCGGGGTTCACTCAAAGGTGTGTGGGTTTCCCTGGAGATCAGCGGCCTTCACCAGGTGATGAATGCCCTTGCTGCATCCGCCGCCGCCCTGGCCCTGGGACTGACGCTGGAGGACTGCCGGAAGGGCTTGGAAACGGCCCGGATATCGCCCTGGAGGATGCAGGTCCGGGAGGTGGGTGATTCGGTGATCGTTAACGATGCATACAACGCGAGCCCGGCATCGGTGACCTCCGCTCTGCAAACCTGCGCAGGTATGGTCCGGTCGGGCGGGCGCCTGGTTGTCGTCCTTGGTTACATGGCCGAACTGGGGGACCTGGCAGAGACCGAACACATGAGAATCGGCGCCCTGGCCGCATCGCTGGCCACCCGGTTGGTGGTAGTCGGAAAGAATGCCGATGCCATCGCCGTTGGGGCGGACCGGGAAGGTATGGATGACGTGGTCCGCGTCGACGACGCGGCGGCGGCCGTGGCCGCGGTCGGTTCTTTGGGTAAAGGGGACGTGCTGCTGATCAAGGGATCCCGGGTGGCCGCTCTTGAGACCATCTCAGAGTTGGTCGAGCAGGGAACGGCAAGCGCTTGAGGCAGATCCTGGCCGCCGCGGGCTTCTCCTTTCTCCTGGTCCTCATCTTCACTCCGGTCGCCATCCGGATATTGAGGCGAAAAAGTATCGGCCAGTTTGTCCGTGAGGACGGCCCCAAGGCCCACATCGTTAAAAAGGGCACCCCCACGATGGGAGGGATAGTAATCATCGGTGGGGCACTTACCGCGTACGCGGTCTCCCATTTCGTCGGGAGGCCCACCCAGTTCACGCCGAGCGGACTGCTGGCGGTGGGGACCATGGTGGCTATGGGCGTCCTCGGGTTCATAGACGACTACCTCAAGATCAACAGGCGCCGGTCCCTCGGCCTCAACAAGACGGCGAAGATCCTGGGACAGGCGGCGGTCGCCATCGGCTTCGTTTGGGCTGCGCGGTTTACCCAGGCGGTCGAGGAGGTGTCGTTCGTTCGACCGATGGGGTTTGCCCTGGTCGGAGTCCTGTTTGCTCTATGGATCTTCCTGATTATCGCGGCGACGACCAACGGCACCAACCTGGCCGACGGACTGGACGGGTTGTGCTGCGGGTCCGGGGCAATGGTCATGGGGGCCTACGTGATAATCACGTTTTGGCAGTTCCGCCATGCGTGCGGGGGACTGGAAGGGCTGCCGGCCTGCTACAACGCATCCGACTCGTTGGACCTGGCGCTTGTGGCGGCGAGTATGGTGGGCGCCCTTGCCGGGTTCTTGTGGTGGAACGCGGCCCCGGCAAAGATCTTTATGGGGGACACCGGGTCCTTGGCTCTCGGGGGCGGTATGGCTGCCCTCGCCATCCTCACCAACACCCAACTCCTGCTGATCGTCCTCGGCGGCCTTTACGTGGTGGAGGTTTCGTCGGTGGTGATGCAGGTGATCGCCTACCGGCTCTTCCACCGCCGCATCTTCTTGATGGCCCCCATCCACCACCACTTCGAACTTCTTGGCTGGCCGGAGTTCACCGTCATCGTCCGATTCTGGGTGCTGGCGGCACTTTCTGTTGCCTTCGGCCTGGGCCTTTTCTACGGCGAGTTCATCAACTCCGGCGGGGCAGGTTGATCAAAGCAGGGCAGCGGTATCTCGTACTCGGGTTGGGCAAGATGACCGGGGCCGCCGTAGCCGGCGTTTTGGTCGAATCGGGCGCCGATGTCCGCGTGCATGAATCTTTCCTGACGCCGGCGCGTGAGGCCTTGGCGGCCTCATTGTCGGAGCGCGGGGTGCGCGTGAGTTTCGGGGAACCGGATGCCGGCGTCGTCGACGACCTGGTCGGGTGGGCCGATGTTGTTGTGCCGAGCCCAGGGGTTCCTCCGTCCAACCCAGTCCTGGCCGCAGCCCTGACCCGGGGGACCCGTGTGATAAGCGAGGTGGAGCTGGGGTTTGGGTTCGTGAGGGGTCCGGTGCTGGCGGTTACCGGGACCAACGGCAAAACCACCACCACGACCCTGCTGGCCGAGATCCTCAACGAGGCCGGCTTGCCGGCCTCGGCGGTCGGGAATATCGGTGTCCCATTCGTGACGTCGGCTCGCGATTCGGCGGAGGGGATGTTGCTGGTGGCCGAACTGTCCAGCTTCCAGTTGGCGTTCATCGACCGGTTCCGTCCGGCGGCGGCGATAGTTCTGAACGTGGGCGACGACCACTTCGACTGGCACTCCGGACCCGAGGACTACCTGGCCGCCAAAGAACGGATAACCGAAAACCAGCAGGCCGGTGACCGACTGGTGATCAGGGCGGACGACCCCGGCTGCCTGGCCATCGCCTCCCGCTCCAAGGCCGGGATTGCCGGGTTCGGCCTGGATGCCCCCGAGGCGGTCTGGTCCCGGCTCCGGTTAGGCCTCGGGAGGGCGCCCGTCGTGGTGGCAGGGGTCGAGGACGAACAGGTGGCGACATTCGACGGATCCGGCAAGACGATCCTTACCAACCTGCGGGATATCCGCATGGAAGGGCGGCACAACCTTGAGAATGTGATGGCGGCAGCTCTTGCGGCCACCGCGTTCGGCGTCGCTCCGGATGTGATCGCCACGGTGGCCTCCCGGTTCGGCAACCTGCCGCATCGCACGGAACTGATCGCTACCAAAAACGGGGTGAGGTACGTCGACGATTCGAAGGCCACCAACCCGCATGCAACCCTGCAGGCTCTCAAGGGACTGGACCACGTGGTGCTGGTAGCGGGGGGGCGGTCGAAGGGTCTTGACCTGTCGAGTTTGGCCGGGGCCGCCGGGCAGGTGTCCGGTGTGGTTGTGATGGGGGAGGCAGCTGTTGAGCTCGAGAAGATTTTTGCAGGGACGCCGTCGGCCGCGGCATCCGATGTTGAGGAAGCCGTGATCCTGGCGGCACGCATGGCCCGGCCGGGTGACACCGTGCTGCTTTCTCCCGCGTGTTCCAGCCTGGACCAGTACACCGACTACGCCGAGCGCGGCAACCGATTCCGGCAAGCGGTCCTTTCCCTGTGACCACCGCCACGGCGAAACGGCCGGCCGCCGGTAGGCGGGCCGAGTCACGGGCAAGGCTGCGCAACATCCTGGACAAGCCCCATCTGCCCCTCCTGCTGACCTGTCTCACTTTGGTCCTGATCGGCGTTCTCATGATTCTCTCCGCATCCTCGGTGCAGGCCTACAGCCGGTTCGGTACCTCCTTCTCCTATTTCAAACGGCAGATGGTCGGAGTGGTAATCGGCCTTGCCGCAATGGCGGTCATGGCCCGAAGTGACTACCGGCGTCTCCGTCCGCTGGCCCGGCCGCTCCTGGGGGCCTGTGTCCTGATGCTCGTGGCGGTTATCGCCCCTGGGATCGGTGCTACCCGTGGGGGATCCAGCAGATGGTTGGTCATCGGGCCGCTCAGCATCCAGCCCTCCGAGATGACCAAGCTCGCCCTGATCATCTTTGTGGCGATGGTCCTGGAGTCGAAGGGGGTAAAGATCCGGGATCCCCGGGAGCTTGCCGTCCCGGTACTTCCGATGACCGGCCTGGTCGCCCTTCTGGTGATTGCCCAGCCGGACCTGGGGACCACGATCATCCTCGGCGGATCGGTGCTGATCATGCTCTTCCTCGCCGGCGGCCGTCTGCCTCACGTCGGGCTCCTCGCTGCCGGCGGGCTGGTCTCGGTTGTCGTTTTGTCCTTCACCCGTTCCTACCGCAGGGACCGGGTGTTCTCATTCCTGGACCCGTGGGCCGACCCCCTCAACACCGGGTACCAGGTCATTCAGGGTCAGATCGCCCTGGGCAGCGGTGGCTTCTTCGGATTGGGTCTTGGAGCGAGCCGCCAGAAGTGGTCTTACGTCCCCAATGCCCACACCGACTTCATCTTCGCCATCATTGGGGAGGAACTCGGGCTGGCCGGGACCCTGACGGTTCTGATCTTGTTCATCTTCTTGATGTACTTGGGCATCCGAGTGGCCCGCCAGGCCCCCGACCGGTTCGGCATGCTGCTGGCCGGCGGGATTACCGGAGTGATCGGGATGCAGGCGCTGATCAACATGGGAGCCATCTCAGGCCTGCTTCCGATCACGGGTGTGCCACTGCCCCTGATCTCGTTCGGGAGTTCGTCGCTGATACTCACTATGGCGTCGGTAGGCATTCTGCTTTCCGTTGCCAAGCAGGGTAAGCGCACGAACTTTAAGCCTGGAGCAGGGCCACGCAACACTAAAGCTGTAGTGAAAGGTTAGTGATGAGACCGCCCCTAAAGGACAGGTTCAGGCGCCAGCTAGACCCGGCATGAGGGTAGTCATCGCCGGCGGCGGGACCACCGGGCATTTGGCGCCCGGGCTTGCGGTTGCCGATCTCCTGAGGTCCCAGGGCGCCGAGGTCCTTTTTATCGGTACCCCAAACGGGCCCGAGGCGCGGTTGGTGCCCAAAGCCGGCTACGAGTTCAAGGCGGTCTCCGTCATCGGCCGGGGGCCGGGAAAGTTCACTCTGCGCAACGCCCGGGCCATCGGCAAACTGAGCACCGCAACCGTCCGTTCCCTGGGCATCATCCGTAAGTTCAAGCCGGACGTGGTCGTGGGAACCGGGGGCTACGTCAGCCTTCCCGCGGCGGCTGCCTCCCGGCTGTGCGGGTTGCCTTTGGTTCTGCACGAGCAGAACAGTGTTCCCGGAATGGCCAACCGGGTGGCCAGCAGGTTCGCCCGATCCGTGGGGGTGAGCTTCCCCGGCACCGAGCGGTTCTTCGGGCCGGGGGCGGTCCTGGTGGGTAACCCGGTGCGCCGCTCTTTGACTCAATTCGACCGAGAGGCCCTGCGCCCGGCCGGCCTGGCGGAGTTCGGTTTGGAACCCGGCCGGCCGACCCTGCTGGTGTTCGGCGGCAGCCAGGGGGCGAGGAGCATCAACGACGCGCTGACCGCGTCGTACGATCGGTGGAGATCGTCTCGGATTCAGGTGCTTCATCTGGCGGGCCCCCGGAACTTCGACGCGGTGCGGTCCGCGGTAGAAGCCAGCCGGGAACCCACAGACGTACTGATCTACCGAGTGGTGGGCTACACGGATTCGATGGAGCTGGCTTACGCTTGCAGCGACCTGGCGTTGTGCCGGTCCGGAGCTTCGACCATCGCCGAACTGGCGGCGGTGGGGTTGCCGTCGGTGCTGGTACCGCTTCCGGTATCGCTGGACGATGATCAACGCAAGAACGCTGAAGCTGTCGTAGAGGTTGGAGGAGCCAGAATGTTGCTCGACATCGAACTGGACCCTCAAGTAGTAGTTGAGGTTGTTGAGGGATTACTGAATGAACCGTCAGCGCGGCTCGAGATGGCGGCGGGGGTGCGGTCGCTGGCGCGCCCGGACGCGGCTCGCAGGTTCGCCGAACTCGTAGAAGCGGCGGTGGACCGATGATCGAACTGGACCCCTCCTGGCGACGGGTGCACCTGGTCGGGCTGGGGGGAGCCGGCATGAGCGCCATCGCCCGCGTCCTGACTCAGGCAGGGGTGTCCATCACCGGATCCGACGTCAGGGAGTCGGCGGTCCTTGAAGGTTTGCGGGGGATGGGGGTCAGGGCCGATGTCGGCCACCGGGCCCGCCAGGCGGAGGGCGCCGATCTGCTGATCCTTTCCAACGCGGTCTCAACCGACAATCCGGAAGTTGCGTTCGCCCGGGACCACGGGATCCCAATCCTGTGGCGGGGCGAAGCACTGGCTTTGATAGTCGGAGGGTTGAGGACCATCGCGGTCAGCGGTACGCACGGCAAGACCACCACCTCCGGAATGGTAGCGACCGTCCTGGCTCACGCCGGCCTGACTCCCACCTACCTGCTGGGATCAGATCTGTCCGGCAGGGGTTCGGGTGGCCACCTGGGTGAGGGTGACGTGGCGGTTGTCGAGGCCGATGAGGCGTACCGGTCTTTCTTGTGGCTCCGGCCCGCAATTGCGGTGGTGACCAACATCGACAGGGATCACGTGGACCACTACGACAACTGGGAGGCGCTTCAGGAGGCGTTCTTGAGCTTTATGTCCCGCTCTTCGGAGGCGGTGGTGGTTTGCGCGGATGATCCCAGGGCGGTGAAGGTGGCGGCCGGGCTGAAGACCATGACCTACGGTTTTGCCGAAGGAGCCGACGTGCGGGCCGAGGGCCTGGAATCCGGGGCGGGTGGGTCGGACTTCCGGCTGATCTATAGGGGCAAAGATGAGGGTCAAGTGCACCTTCAGGCTACGGGAAGACACAACGTCCAGAATGCTCTGGGCGCCGCCGCCGCATGCCTTAGCCTGGGCCTGGATGTCGCGGCGGTGATAGCGGGCCTGGCGGCGTTCGGCGGAGTCTCGCGACGGTTCGAGTACCGGGGCCGATTCGAAGGGGCCCATCTTGTAGACGACTACGCCCATCACCCCGCCGAGATCGACGCCACCTTGGCGGCGGCCCGCTGGGGTCCCTGGAAGCGGGTAATCGCAGTCTTCCAGCCCCACCTCTATAGCCGCACCCAGGCACTCTGGAAGGAATTCGGTGCGGCCCTCTCGGCGGCCGACGTCATCCTGGTTACCGATGTTTATGGAGCCCGCGAAGAACCGATTCCTGGGGTAACCGGAAAGCTGATCGTCGACGCCATCTGTGAGTTGGCCCCGGGGCGCAAGGTGGCCTATGTGTCTCGACTCGACGACGCCGCGAGCTACCTGAGGAGCATCGTCGGGCCGGACGACCTGATACTCACCCTTGGCGCCGGAGACATCACCACCCTTCACGACAGGCTGGTCGGCGATACGCCCACGATCCGTTAACCCGGGATTGAGATGACCCTAACCCTCGATGAGAAGTTGCGCCTTGCGGCGGACGAGATTGCCGTCTCGAGTTCCGGCCGGGTTGCCTTCAAGGAGCCGTTGGCGCCGTTTACGTCATTCAGGGTCGGCGGACCCGCCGGGGTGTTGGTAGAGCCGCGGGACGAGAAGGACCTGGAGGTAGCCGGCTCGGTTGTCTCCCGGCGGGGTTTGGACGTATTGATCCTTGGCCGGGGTACCAACGTATTGATTGGGGACGACGGTTTTGCCGGGGTGGTCATCCGGATGGGGAAGGGCTTCGAGTGGATCCGAGGGGCAGGGGCCGACGGCGTGGAGGCCGGCGGTGGCGCCAACCTGCCTCAGGTTTCCAACTGGGCCCGACGACGTTCGTTGACGGGTATGGAGTTTACGGTGGCCATTCCGGCAACGGTTGGCGGGGGAGTGGCGATGAATGCGGGCGCTCACGGCTCGAGCTTGTCGGACGTCCTGGAGTCGGCACGTATCTGCTACCTGGCTGAAGGGCGCACCGTAGAAATATCGGCCCAGGATCTCCAGATGACCTATCGGGAGACCGCAATTGGGCCGGGCAGCCTGGTTTGTTCGGCCAAGTTCCGGCTGGCGCCGGGCGAACAGGACCACATCGCAGCCCGTATGGATCGATATCGTCTACATCGGTCGGACACCCAACCCGCCGAAGCGCCGAATGCCGGCTCGACCTTCAGGAACCCTCCCGGTCAATCCGCTGGAGCGTTGATCGAAGCCGCCGGATTGAAGGGTCACCGGATTGGCGGCGCCGAGGTGTCTCCCAAACATGCCAACTTTCTCTTTGCCCGCCCCGGGGCAAGCGCCCAGGACGTCTTCGATTTGATGGCGTTCGTGCAGGATGCGGTGGAAAGACAGCATGGGGTTTTGCTACTCCCGGAGGTCCGGATCATCGGGTTATTCGACAACGCCGACGGACTCAAGACCAGACCTTGAAGGCCTTCAAGCTCCTGGCCCTGCTGGCGGTCGGGGCCCTTCTTTACTGGGGAGCTCAATCGGTGCTGAGTTCCCGATCCCTACGGCTGACGAAATTTGAAGTCAACGGCAATACCGAGGCCCGCGTCAGCACCGACACGATCATCGGTGCGACCGACATCCGGCTTGGGGACCAACTCCTAGCGGTTTCTACGGAAAATATTTCAGGCCGGCTGGAGAAGCTGCCCTGGGTGGCCCGCGCCAAAGTGGAGAGGATCCTTCCTTCCACGTTGAGGATCACAATCGACGAACGCGAGGCTTCGCTCGTGCTGCAGACCGGAGACGGTCCCTTCCTCCTTGATGCCGGCGGCCTGGTCTTGCAGCAGGGGAGTGAGGAGTTGATCGAACTGGCTGAGATGCCTTTGGGCCGCGTAACCCCGGGGGCGACGATCAGCACTCCAGAGTTCGATCACGTGGCCAAAATCCTCCGCTCCCTGCCCCCCTCTATCCGCTCGACGGTCTCTTCCGTAAAGGCTCCGTCGATAGATCAGATTCAGATTGAAACGTTCTCCGGCCGCATCATCTACTACGGTGCGGCCGAGCAGCTCGAAGACAAGAACTACGCGGCTGAAACCCTCCTGGAACGGACCAAAGACCAGGGTCCTGAGGTCCGGGTAATTGATGTCAGAGTGCCTACCCGTCCGGTCACCAGAGCCCACTGAGACTGGGTTCAAGTGCAACTTGAACCTGCGCTACGCCCGAAACCTCTGTATTACGTCCGGTAACTGCGTGCGTTACGTTATATAAATCTAGGTGGCTCTAGGCGCTAAATCGCTCGGCTTCTAGCCTGGATCTTAGGTAACGATCCATAACTTGTTGGTCGACGGAAGGCAAAGGGGCTGAATTGGGCGATACCGGATCGGCAGATCAACGCTTCGAGGTTGTGCTTCGCAAGGGGGATTGCGAGCTTCGCTTGGGCAGTAGCGACCCTGAGTGGGTCGAGCGGAAGATCGAAGAACTCGGGGCCTGGTTCTCGCTCGGCTTGGCCCGCCAGGCGGCGGCCGGCGGCGCCGGGGGGAACGTAGAGCCCCAGCCTTCCAAGACCGCTTCGCTCGCGGAACACATCCGGGCGGTGGGACCTTCCGGGGGCCTGGAGCACGTCTTAGCCGTTGGGTACTACCTGGAGAAACACACCCGGCTTCAGGGCGGATTTCGCCGGCGCGACCTGGCGGAAGGATTCAAGACGGTGCGCTACCAGCACTCGAACCCCGGCGTGCCAATCGCTACTGCCCGAGCACGGGGTTTGCTCATGGACGGGGAGGAACACGAGAAGCTCATGCTGACCGAAACCGCGGAGCGGTGGGTGGAAGAAAGATTGCGATCCGGGCCCGGCGGGTAGGTCCTGCTAAATCCCCAATGGCAAACTACAAGGGTGTACTTCTCAAACTCTTGTTGACCACGTGTGCGCCCGCGCATATATTGCTGTCATTCGATTCAACTAGTGGTTTAGGGTAACTCTCAGTGAACCTTTGGTCGAGAGTCAAACTTCCCCCTCACCCGGAGGTGAAATAGTGGCAGCATCGCCGCAGAACTATCTTGCAGTAATCAAAGTCGTCGGCATCGGCGGCGGCGGAGTCAACGCTGTGAACCGCATGATTGATGCGGGTCTTAAGGGCGTCGAGTTCATTGCCGTCAACACCGACGCTCAGGCGTTGCTGATGTCGGACGCCGACGTGAAGCTGGACATCGGCCGAGACCTGACCCGGGGCTTGGGCGCCGGCGCAGACCCCGAACTGGGTCGTCAGGCCGCAGAAGCCCATCGTGATGAGATCGAGGAGGTGCTCAAGGGCGCCGACATGGTTTTCGTGACTGCCGGTAAGGGCGGCGGTACCGGCACCGGCGGTGCACCCGTCGTCGCCGAGATCGCCAAGAGCCTGGGTGCACTGACCATCGGTGTGGTCACCCGGCCCTTCGCATTCGAGGGACGCCGGCGGAGCGTGAATGCCGAGCAGGGCATCATGAAGCTGAAGGACAAGCTGGACAGCCTCATCATCATCCCGAACGATCGGCTGCTCCAGGTCTGCGATGAAACCACTTCCGTTCTGGAAGCCTTCCGCATGGCCGACGAGGTCCTGCTGCAAGGTGTCCAGGGCATCACGAACTTGATCACCACCCCAGGGCTGATCAACCTGGACTTCGCGGATGTGAAGGCCATCATGCTGAACGCCGGATCGTCTCTGATGGGTATCGGCAACGCACGGGGCGAAGATCGAGCGGTCCTGGCCGCTCAGAACGCTGTGTCGTCGCCGCTTCTTGAAGCATCGATCGATGGCGCACGCGGGGTGCTGATCAGCATTTCGGGTGGCAGTGACCTCGGGTTGTTCGAGGTAAACCAGGCGGCGAACATCATCGCCAAATCGGCGCACCCGGATGCCAACATCATCTTCGGCGCAGTGATCGACGATCAGCTCGGCGACGAGTTGCGACTGACTGTAATTGCCTCGGGGTTCGAGCGGGCAGAGTTCGCCGGGTCCCGGACGCCCTCGGCTGCATCCGCCCCGAGTTCGTACGGCGGGAGCATTCCTTCGGTGGGAACCCCACAGCCGCAACCGGTGGGCATCGGAAGTTACATGTCGGAGGACGACTTGGACGTCGAGTACGAACTGGATCGGGAACCGGTAATCACCGACATTCGGGAACCTGCTCCACGCCGGAGCCGGGAACCTGCGTACAACGCACCCCGCGAGCCACAGGTGGCTCATGTTTTCGACGCTGATGCGGATGACGACGACGACGACGATCTGGACATTCCCAGCTTCCTGCGACGGAGGTAGGGGAAGGAAACCAGGAGAGGCGAGGAGTAGGAAAACCACTGCTTGAACCTGCAGAACGAGACGGCCTGCTGTTTTTTGTTCCCCCTCGGACGGCAGGTGTCGTGTTCACCACACGGGTGGGCGGTTCAAGCATTGGTCCCTACGCCGGGCTGAACCTGGGCGCGGCAACGGCAGATGATCCGGCCAAGGTCCGGGCGAACCGGCAACGGGTCGCCCGGACTCTCGGCATTTCACCGGAGTGGGCTTCGTTGAGGCAGGTTCACGGGACGGGGGTGTTGGAGGTGGCGGATTCCGCCGAGTGTCAAGGACTCCGGGGCGACGCCCTGATCACCGGCGCGCCCGGCGTCCCCATCAGCGTCATGGCTGCGGACTGCCTGCCGGTAGCGCTGGTCGGTGCCGAGGTGTCGGCGGTGGTGCACGCCGGCTGGAGGGGACTTTGCGCCGGGGTGTTGCAGGCCGCGGTGTCCAACTTCTCGCGAGATAGCCGCCCCGTCGCCTGGATCGGCCCGAGCGTGGGCCGTTGCCACTACCAGGTGGGCAGGGAGGTCGTCGAAGCGTTCCGGGAGGCCAACCCCACATCCCCGGGGTTCTGGGCCGCGGACGGTGACCGTTTTCTGTTCGATATGCGAGCGGCTGCCCGCTGGGTACTGCGCAGGGCTGGTGCTGAGGTGGATGACTACGAACCCCCGTGTACTGTTTGCGATTCACGGTTCTATTCGTTCAGGCGAGACGGTGAAACCGGTCGCCACGCCGTGGTGGTGTGGCGGTGAGCCGGACGCTTGCCGACCCGATTGCCGCTGCGGTTGACGTTGTGCGACGTCAGGTCGACCAGGGGGCGTTGTCGGTAGGGCGCGATCCCGCCGACGTGGCGCTGGTCGCGGTGTCGAAGGGCTTTCCGCCGGAGGATATTGAACGGGCGCTGGAAGTGGGCCTGACGGAGTTTGGCGAAAACCGCGTCCAGGAGTTGGTGACGAAACACCGCCGGCTCGGACCGTCGGTCAACTGGCATTTCATCGGCCGGCTTCAGCGCAACAAGGTCCGGCAAGTGCTGTCGACGCGGGCTCTCATTCACTCGGTTGACCGGCTGGAACTGGCTTCGGAGATCAACGCCAGGGCGGAAAGTCCGGTCAGGGTGCTGTTGGAGGTCAACGTCACCGGCGAACCGAACAAGGCGGGAGTGTCACCGGATGCCCTGACGAAAACGGTCGACGCGATGATGGAAATGTCTAACCTGGAGGTCGTCGGGCTCATGACTATGGCCCGGAAGGCAGGTAATCCGGAGCTGGCGAGGCCTTACTTCGCGGAGCTGGCTCGCCTGCGGAGCGTTCTGGCGGAAGGTTATTCCGACAGGATCCACCACCTTTCGATGGGGATGAGCCAAGATTATCGAGTTGCAGTAGAAGAAGGCGCCACCATAGTGCGCGTCGGAGAAGCAATTTTTGGTCGGCGCACCCCTCCGTGGACCAGGCAGGCCGAACAACCGGGGGAGTCAGAAAGGTGAGTTCCATGAGCGTCTGGAAGAAGACACTCCTGTATCTGGGACTGGTCGAAGAGGATGAGATGGACGGCCAGCTGGACCTTGTCGATGACACTCCTCAGCGGACCGCGCCCTCGACTATTCGCAAGATCAGCAGGGAAGAGATGTCCTCGGTGCACCAGCCCCAGGGCGCGACGCGTCAGCCGCAAGGCCTAAGCGGGCAGCCGCAGGCGCCGGTCTATCAGCAGGCACCGGGGCCCTCCGCGCCCCGGGCACTGGGTCAAATCCACAAGGTTTCCCCCGCTGCTTACGACGACGCGAAGGAGATCGGCGACAAGTTGAAGTCCTCGGTGCCCGTCATAATGAACCTCCAAGGCGTCGAGGACGACACGTTCAAGCGGCTCACCGCTTTCGCTTCCGGTCTGGCATACGGGCTTGGCGGCGACGTTCAAAGGCTGGGGCCCCGCATGTACCTGATCACCCCCGCCAACGTCGAGGTCTCGGCCGAGGACAGACAGCGTCTTAAGCGAGGCCTGTTTAATGAGTTTTGAGATCCGGGGTGAAGCTTTTTGATTCTTGTAGCAGACATACTCCTGCGAACACTTCAAATTTATGGATGGATCCTCATCGGCAGAATTATCCTGTCGTTCATCCCCCTCTTCAGCCCCGGCTGGACTCCGCCCCCTTTTCTGTCGCCGCTGGTAGATCTGATCTACGGGATGACAGAACCTCCGCTGCAGTTCATCCGACGCTACGTGCCACAGCCGATGGGGTTTCCGTTCGACCTTTCTTTCATCGTGTTGTTCATGATTGTGAGACTGATCTTGCCCCGGGTCATCATTTACGCCCTGGCCGGCTTCTAAGGAGGGTGCAATGACATTGACGCCGCGCGAAATCCAGGAAAAACAGTTCCACGACGCCTTCAGGGGATACAGCCATGAAGAGGTGGACCTGTTCATCGACCAGGTGGCCGAAGCCTACGAAATTGTTTACAAGGAAAACCAGACGTTTAACCGGCGCCTGGAGGATCTCAAGGAGCAATTGAACAACGCTCCGGTGAGCGCGCAGACCCCGGCGCCGGCAACGGTCCCGGCCGTCCGGTCCGAGTCCGAGGACATGCTCAAGCGCATGTTGGTCACCGCCCAGGAGACCGCCGACAAAGCGGTAGCCAACGCACGGGCCAAGGCCCAGATGCTTGTCGACGAAGCGGAAATCAAAGCCCGCCGGACCGAAGAGCACGCTGAGTCGGTCAGTTCGACAACGCTGCAGGACGCCCAACGCCGAGCCAGGGACCTGATACAGACCGCCCAACAGGAAGAAGCGGAACTAAGGGACCGGATCGAGGGGATGAAAACCTTTGAGCGGGACTTCCGCTCCAGGCTGACCGCATTCATCCGGTCGCAACTGGAACTTTTGGAAACCAAACCGCTGATTTCGTCCGGCTCGTCGGGCCCGGTCACGTCGCCGTTCTTCGACCGGTCCAAGTTGCTGAGCGAGACCATCGAAAAATTCGGCGACTACGGCCTCTCCCGCTCCGACCCGGAGCCGGCTGTTGAGGCGCCGTCCCCCGCACCGGAATCCGAAGCCGACGAAGTGGTCTCCGAGGCGAAGCCCGACGGTGCGCCGGACTGGCTTTCGGCTCCGGACCCGGACGACCAGGATTCGGACGGATCCGACTCCGATGAACCTCCGAGTTGGTCGTCCGAGCCGAGGGTGGCCGCCGCGACCCGGCCGGAGCCCGCAGCCGCGGCGGGGCGGGAGGAGCCCGAGGCAGTCGCCCGCAAGTCCTCGTCGACTCCGGAGACCAAATCGATCCACGAGTTGTTTTGGGGTGAGGACTAGTCCCCGTTGCTGGCCCGCCGGCAACGATTCCTTCGAAGCTTCCAGTAATTTAGTGCGCCACCGGTTGGTCGTGCCGATTAGACTTGCCGGGAAGCGGTTTTAGCGACGGAGGAACTATGTTCAAGGCTTCAATTGCTCTGGTTCTGCTCGCTTTTGCCGCGCTGGCCTACGGATGGGTGTCGAACAACGACGCAATCCTCTACGGATCCATCGTGGCAAGTGCGCTTGCCGGATTGGCCCTGCTGGTGTCTACCAGGTCGGACCGCGCCGGCGACGGGTACGCCGAAGCACCACCTTCCCGCCCCGAACGCCCGGCGCGCCAGCCCCGCGACCGCAAGCCTGAAAGCCCCGAATTCTCGCCGCCCCCGGCTCGCGAGCGCCGCGGCGTGTCATCTGGCCGCGGTTCTGCAGGAGGTCGCCTTGACTCGGAAGAGTTGACCCGGCAACTTGAGATGCCCTCCGATGAAGAATTTTTCGAGTCGGCCCCCGAACCGGTGGCGCCTTTCCGGCCCAGGGGGCGCCCGAAGCCTCCGCCGGCACCGGCCGGCGCAGCTTGGGCCGAGCCGCCGGTGGCCCGGCGCCCGAAGCCGGAGCGCTACGAGCCGGAACTCGATGAAGTTGAGGAAGAGCCCGAACGGACGGTAGCCCAGCCGAGCAACGGCGCAGCGGCGGCAGATGATTTCCGGAGCCGGCTGGCCGCGGTTCTCGGTTCGACCGGCGAGCAGGAACCTCCCGTACCCGTCGGGACGCCTCGCACCAGTCGCCCGGCGCCCCCGCCGCTCGAAGACCTGGAAGATCAGGAAGATTACGAGGAGCCCCCGCCCCCTCGCCCCCACAAACGCGGGAGAAGGAAGGCCCCGGCGCTGCTTGCTGCCGAGGAAGCCTCTCCCCCCGAGGAAGCGGAGGAGCCCGTTGAGGCGGAACCCGACTGGATCCGCGTTGAGGACGCCCCTCGAGCTTCGGGAATTACGCACTCGGGCGGCGGTTTTGGCCGATCCGACGCCTCGGGCGAAGTGCAGTCCTATCGCCCCCGCCGTCCCGTCCCCGCCCCGCCGATCGAGGAGGAGGAGGAGGTGCATCCGCCACGAAGGCGTGGTTCGGCTTCGGCCGGTGAGGCCAAGGTCCGATCGGTCGGTGCCGCTAAGCCCTCGGGCGCCGGTAAATCTAGGGTGACGCGGGTTTCTCCATCGGGTGACGCTCCCCGTTCCCGTACGTCAAAGGCGCCGGATCCGGATGCTCGCGGCCCTCGGAAGCGGAGGCCTCCGAAACCCAAGGCATAGTTAAAACCGGTTGCTTGGGACTATGGGTGTTTCTGGGAAGCCCCAACGCGGATAGGCTTGCACTGTGCAAGAGCCGTCAAGCCTCATCTCCTCCGACGACCTTTACCTTTTCAACGAAGGCACCCACGCAGACCTGCAATCGAAACTGGGCGCTCATCTCGGAAGCATCGACGGCGAGACCGGTGCCCACTTCGCGGTTTGGGCCCCCAATGCGTCCTACGTCACGGTGTTCGGCGATTTCAACGACTGGGACACGCAGCGCAGCCCGCTAAAGCCCAGGGACAACTCAGGCATCTGGGAGTCGTTCGTCCCCGGCGTTGCCAAGGGGTCGCGCTACAAGTTCCACATCGAAGCTCCGCACGACGGATTCCAGGTGGACAAATCCGACCCCTTCGCCATTCACAGCGAGCGGTCGCCGGCGACCGCCTCGGTAGTTTGGGACCTGGAGTACGGGTGGGATGACGCAGATTGGATGGCCCGCCGGGCCGAAACCGGGGCGCTGTCGGCTCCGATCGCCATCTACGAGATGCACCTGGGTTCGTGGATGCACTCTGCCGAAGGGGGGCATCTCAACTACCGGGAACTTGCCCCCAAGCTCATCGAGTACCTGACCGGCCTGGGCTTCACCCACGTCGAGTTCCTGCCGCTCATGGAGCACCCGCTTTATGCCTCTTGGGGGTACCAGACAACCGGCTACTTCGCGCCCACCAGTCGCTACGGCACCCCCCAAGACCTGATGTTTCTGATCGATGAGCTACACCGGAGCGGATTTGGCGTGGTCCTGGATTGGGTGCCTTCTCACTTCCCGACCGACGAGCACGGTCTGGGCTACTTCGACGGTACTCACCTGTACGAACATGAAGATCCCCGCCAGGGGTTCCACCCGGACTGGACGAGCTACATCTTCAACTACGGCCGAAACGAGGTCCGCAGCTTCTTACTCTCCAGCGCGGTTTATTGGCTGACCACCTACCACGTGGATGCGCTGCGGGTGGACGGGGTCGCCTCCATGCTCTATCTGGACTACTCCCGAGCCCCCGGCGACTGGATCCCGAACCAATACGGCGGCCGGGAGAACCTGGAGGCCACCGGATTCCTGCGCCGCCTGAACGAAGACGTGTATGGCAGGCTGCCGGATGTTCAGACCGTGGCGGAGGAGTCTACGGATTGGCCGCTGGCCTCCCGGCCGACGAACGTCGGGGGCCTGGGCTTCGGATACAAGTGGGACCTGGGCTGGATGCACGACACGCTCCAGTACATGTCTTTGGAGCCGGCCCACCGCAAGTACCACCACAACGAGTTGACCTTCCGCATGCTGTACGCGTTCACCGAAAACTTCATCCTGCCCCTGTCGCACGACGAGGTGGTTCACGGGAAGGGGTCGTTGATCGGCCGGATGCCGGGCGACGAGTGGCAGCGGTTCGCGAACCTGCGCCTTTTGCTGGGGTACATGTACGGCCAGCCGGGCAAAAAACTTCTGTTCATGGGTGGGGAGTTCGGACAGGACGGCGAGTGGCGTCACGACGACCCGTTGCAATGGGATCTGCTCCAATACCCGGTTCACTCCGGGATTTCCAAGTGGGTGTCCGACCTGAACCGGCTGTACGTCTCGGAGCCCGCTCTTCACCAGTTGGACTGCGATCCGGCCGGCTTCGAATGGATCGCTGCCGACGACCGCGACGCCAGCGTCATCAGCCACCTGCGCAAAGCGGAGTCGGGGTCCGGGACCTACCTGTTGGTCTACAACTTCACCCCGGTGCCCCGGTACAACTACCGGATAGGCGTCCCATCGGGGGGGAAGTGGACCGAGATGGCCAACAGCGACTCGGAGTACTACGGCGGGAGCGGGCTGGGCAATCTCGGGCTCGTCGAGGCAACCTCGGTTGCGGCTCACGGCAGGGATTGGTCGGTGGAGTTGACTCTGCCTCCTTTGGCCTGCTTGTTCCTCAAAAGTTCGGGATAATCCACCCTTGGTGACGATCGGTCTGAAACGGACCCTGGTCTGATGCGGGTATGGCCGGGATCACCCAGCCCGCTGGGGGCTACCTGGGACGGCGCGGGGGCCAACTTCGCCCTGTTCTCTGAAAATGCCACCGCAGTTTGGTTGTGCCTGGTAGAACCCGGCCCGCCCTACCGGGAGTCGGGCCGGATCCTGCTCACCGAGCTAACCAATTCCGTCTGGCACGCCTACCTGCCGGACGTCCGCCCCGGGCAGCTCTACGGCTTCCGGGTCGACGGTCCGTTTGACCCGGACCACGGCCACTGGTTCAACCCTTCCAAGTTCCTTATCGACCCCTATGCTCGCGCTCTGGCCGGGCGGGTCAGGTGGGACGACGCCCTGTTTCCTACTACGGCCCCGGACGGATCGGTCGCCGATCTTAGGGACAGCCTGGGGGCAGTGCCTCCCTGCGTCCTGGTTGACAACGCCTTTACCTGGGGCGACGACAGGCCGCCGATGACCCCGTGGAACAAGACAGTGATCTACGAGTGTTCGGTCCGCGGTATGACCCTTCGTCACCCCAAGGTTCCTTTGCGGCACCGGGGCACCTACCTGGGAATGGCCGCTGACCCGGTCATCGATCACCTGAAGTCGCTTGGCGTGACGGCGGTGGAATTGCTGCCGGTCTCGCAATTCCTGGATGAACACCACCTCGATACCCGCGGACTGCGCCAGTTTTGGGGCTACAACCCCATCGCCTACTTCGCGCCGGAGGTTCGCTACGCCACGGGGGGGATGGGGGAGCAGATATCGGAGTTCCGGACCATGGTCAAGGCTCTGCACTCGGCCGGGATTGAGGTTTTTATCGACGTTGTCTATAACCACACCGGGGAGGGTAACGACCAGGGCCCCCTACTCAGCCTCAAGGGCATCGACAACCGCAACTATTACCACCTCATGCCGGACCACCCCCGGCAGTTCCTGGACTTCACCGGCACCGGTAACAGCGTGAAGGTAGCCCACCCCAGGTCGCTGCAGTTGGTTATCGATAGCTTGCGTTACTGGGTGACCGAGATGCACGTTGACGGTTTCAGGTTCGACCTGGCCACGGTGATGGGGCGTGACCACATGTCCTATGACCGGCTGGCGCCGTTTTTTAAGATTCTCCAGCAGGACCCGGTCCTTTCCCGCACCAAGTTGATCGCCGAACCCTGGGACGTGGGTTCGGGCGGGTACCAGGTGGGCAACTTCCCACAGGGGTGGGCCGAGTGGAACGACCAATACCGCAACTGCATCCGGCGGTTCTGGCGCGGCGACGCAGGGGTGGTTCCGGAGTTGGCCTCCCGGCTTGCCGGATCTTCGGACATCTACGAATACAGCGGGCGGGGGACCGAAGCCAGCATCAACTTTGTCACCGCCCACGACGGTTTCACCCTGAACGACCTGGTGAGCTACTCCGAGAAGCACAACCTGGCCAACGGTGAGGACAACCGGGATGGCCACAACGAAAATCTGAGCGCCAACTGGGGTGAGGAGGGGCCCACCAAGTCGCCCCGGGTCCTACAACTGCGCGAACGTATGAAGCGCAACTTCCTGGCGACCTTGGCTTTTTCCCAGGGGGTGCCGATGCTGTTGGGGGGCGACGAGATGGGCCGCTCGCAGCAGGGGAACAACAACGCCTACTGCCAGGACAACGAGATCAGTTGGGTCGACTGGGATCTGTCGCCCGCCGACGAACAACTGCTGGCCTTCACCCGCAGGCTGCTGGAGATCTACCGCTCCAACCCGGTGCTGCGCCGCCGGCGGTTTTTTTCAATGACCCGTCCCGCCGGGGAGCAGGTGAAAGACCTGACCTGGCTGCGACCGGATGCGGGTGAGATGACAACCGACGACTGGCGGAACCCGAACAACCACGTTCTCGGCATGTTCATGCCGGCGCATGCCGCCGACGAAGTCGATCGGCGTGGCCGGCCGGTTGCGGGACAGACTCTGCTCTTGCTCTTGAACGGCGGAAACAAGTCTCAACACTTCGCCCTCCCCGAGGTGACCGAGGACGGGACCTGGTTGGAGTTGCTCAACACCGCCAAACCCGGCAGCCAGTTCAAACGTAAGGCCGGCCTGAATCTTGCGGCCCACTCCCTGATCCTGCTGGTACACCAGCGCTAAACAAAGTCGACTTGCTCGGCGCCCGCACTTACTCCTAGGATCTGGAATGAATTCGGGGGGCTCCTCCGGGCTCTTCGTCACCACGGGTGCCGGGGGGTTTCAACGGCGAACTGGAGCGGGGGAGCGGTGGAGACCAGCGGGCGGGATAATCGGTTCAAAGTTGTTGCGGTAGTTGTCATCCTGGCCCTGCTGGTTGCTATCGGGGCATATTTCCTCACCCGCGACGACGGTGACCCGGCGGACGTAAACGCCGCAGTTGAGGTGACCATTCTCCAGCTCAACGACGTCTACGAGTTGACTCCCGTAAGCGGCGGCGCCGAAGGCGGTATGGCCCGCGTGGCGGCGGTGCGCAAGCAGTACCTGGAACAAAACCCGAACACCTTGATGATTTTGGCCGGCGATCTCCTAAATCCTTCGGCCCTGTCCACCGCCACGGTGGACGGTGAGCGGCTGGCCGGTCGCCAGATGGTGGACGTGATGAACGAGGCGGGGCTGGACTACGCCACCTTCGGCAACCACGAGTTCGATCTGTCTGAGGAGGCTTTCCGCAAGCGCCTGAGCGAGTCGAAGTTCACCTGGATCTCCAGCAACGTCTCCGACGCGGATGGCAACGCCTTTCCCAAGGTAGCTCGCAACGTCGTGGTCAACATTGACAACGGGGAAGGCGACGAGATGCGGGTGGGCCTTATCGGGCTGACGGTGGGTGCGAACCCGGTCGACTACGTGACTTACCGGGACTCCGTCGAAGTCGCCCGGGAACAGGTCGCAGAGCTAGAGGACAAGGTGGATATCTTGATCGCGATCACCCACCTGCTGGTAGAGGATGACGTCAAGCTGGTCCAGGCGGTCCCGGAGATAGACCTGGTGTTGGGGGGCCACGAGCACGAAAACAACGAGCTCTACCGGGGCAGCGGGTTCACGCCCATCCTGAAGGCCGACGCCAACGCCCGCTCAATACAGGTGCACCAACTGGGGTACACCCCGGACACCCGGGAGATCTCGCACAGCGCCACCCTGCGCCGGATCACCTCCGACGACCCGGACGACCCCGAGGTAGCCGGGCAGGTTGACCGTTGGGTGGATGCAGCATTCGCCGGGTTCAGGGCCCAAGGTTTTGAGCCCGACCGGGTGGTAACCAAGACCAACGAGGATCTCGACGGGCGGGAGTCCACCGTTCGCAACCGGCCTACTCGATTGGGACAGCTCATCGCCGAGGGAATGGCCAAAGCGGCGGGAGGGGTTGACCTGGCCATCTTTAATGCCGGTTCGATCCGCATCGACGATGTGATCCCCGCCGGCAACGTCTCGGAGTATGACGTCATCCGCACTCTGCCCTTCGGCGGAGTCGTGGCGGGCTGCAAAATGCAGGGAGACCTGCTCGGCCGCGTCCTTGACCAGGGGAGGGCCAACGTGGGAATTGGCGGTTACCTGCAGACTGCCAACGTGACGTTCGACGGCGGCTGGCTAATAAACGGGGAGCCGCTGGACCCGTCCCGGAGCTACTCGGTGGCCATCCTCGACTTCTTGTTGACCGGCAAGGAGTTCAAATTGGACTTTTTGACCCGCGACAATCCGGGGGTTTCTTCCATCACCGAACACGGGGACATCCGGACCGCTTTTATCAAGGAGCTTGAGGAGACCTACGGGGGGGCTTCGTCCCCTTAGGTCTCCGCTCGACCTAGGGGGTCTCGGGAGGGCGTCTGGAGCTTGCCAGCGACCCGATGACCCGGGAGGCTCCGCCCCCTTCCACGATCCCTTCGAGGGTCGTGGGCAAAGGTATCTTCCAGTTCGGCCACCCCTCGGACACCCCGGGCATGTTTGGCCGCTCGGTCGCCGCCACCGCATCCTCCAATGTGGCCAGCACAATCCGGGCAGGGGCGACGCCCAGCCGACCGTAGACCGCCGGGATGACCTCGTTCACCGGCGCGTCGGGCCCC
>JAJCYE010000084.1 GCA_029263075.1 Actinomycetes bacterium | reverse complement strand
GCCGAAACCGAGGACCTGTTCGCCCCTCAGCAGCTGAACCGTGGCGCGAACCCGGCCCAGTTGGACGCCCTCACCCCCTCCACCCGCTTCGTAACCCTGGGGATCGGCGGAAACGACGTGGGCTTTACCGAGATCGTCCTCTCATGCCTGGTTGCCTTCCGGGTGGGGACGCCTTGCCAGGATCGGTACGTGGTGGGCGGGGTCGATGAGATCAGCACGCGCATCCAGGACACCCGGCCCAGAATCGACGAGGTGCTGGACGAGATCAAAGACAGGTCCCCGGATGCGAAGATTTTTGTAGTGGGCTACCCATCTTTGGTGCCCGAGAGTGGCTGGGGATGTTCACAGCTCCCGTACGCGCCGGCCGACCTTCCTTACCTGGTGGCCAGAGAAACTGAGCTGAACCAGATGTTGAGCGAGCAGGCCGCGGCCAAGGGTGCGGTCTATGTGGACACCTACACCCCGAGCCTGGGGCACGACGCCTGCGCTTCGGCAACCCGACGCTGGGTTGAACCGGTAAAGCCGCCGTTGCAGGCCGCCCCGGTCCACCCGAATGCCAAGGGGATGCTGCACGCCGCACTGGCCGTGGCGGCAGCGATCCGGGCCAACTCCTGATCTCGGGGCCGGCGGAAGCTTCGCCGGCGCACAAACATCCGGCGGCGAAATCGGAAACGACCCACAGGTACACTGAGCCAATGTCCTCAAAAATTACCGGGCCCAAAGGCGCGCCCGACCTGTTTCCGCCCCGCTCCACCCTGCACGACGAGATCATCGGCAAATCGGTGGAGCAGTTCCGCCGCTTCGGCTACAACCGCATCGAAACCCCCATGTTCGAAAGCACCGCTCTGTTCGAGAAGGGCCTGGAGCCGGGCAGCGACATGGTCACCAAACAGATGTACACCTTCGAGGACCGGGGTGGGCGATCGTTAACCCTGCGCCCCGACATGACCACTCCGGTGGTCCGGGCGATCCTGGAACACAACATGGACAAGCAGGGCCTGCCGCTCAAGTTTTATTACGTCGCACCGATCTTTCGTCAGGAGCGGCCGCAAGCCGGCCGGCAGCGCCAGTTCACCCAGGTCGGGGTGGAGGCGGTCGGGGCCGACGGACCGGATATCGACGCCGAGGTCATTCAACTGGCCACCAAGATTTACAAAGAGGTGGGCCTGGAGGTCACCCTCGCCCTCAACAGCATTGGGCACCCGGGTTGCCGGGCGGATTACATCCCCAAACTCCAAGCCTATTTGCGATCGGTTTCCGGACAGTTGTGCGAGGACTGCGTGCGCAAGATTGACACCAACCCGCTGAGGACATTCGACTGCAAGGTGGAGGAAGACCGCAAGCTGCTGGAGAACGCTCCTTTGATAGTCGACCAGCTATGTCCTGAGTGCGAGATCCACTACGCCGGGGTGAAGGACCGGCTGAACGAGTGGGGAGTCCCGTTCACCGAGGACTCCCGCCTGGTCCGGGGACTGGATTACTACACCCGAACCGCCTTCGAGTTCACCGCTACGGGCCTGGGTTCCCAGAACGCGGTCGGGGGAGGGGGCCGGTACGACGGGCTGGCGGAGTCTTTGGGCGGCCCTTCGTTGCCCGGGATCGGGTTCGGCCTCGGGGTGGAGCGCATTGCCCTGGCATTGGAGAGCAAGGGCGTGGAGATCAAGCCGATGCTGGACGTGTTTATCGCCACCATCGGCGACCAGGCTCGCACCCTGGGTTTCAAGATGGCTCCCAAGCTGCGCGAGGCCGGTTTTTCAACTGATATGGACCACGCCGGACGGGCTATGAAGGGCCAGTTCAAGGCGGCCAACAGCCGCAACGCGGCGTGGGTGATTGTGATTGGAGACAAAGAAATCGAAGCCGGCAAATTTACCGTCAAACACATGATGTCCGGGGACGAGGAGTCCCTGCCCCCCAGTCGCATCGTCGGCTACCTGGCGGTCCGGTCTTGAGGTCGCACTGGTGCGGTGAACTGCGGGCTTCGGATGTCGGCAAGCAGGTAACGCTGAACGGCTGGGTCCACCGGCGCCGGGATCACGGCGGGGTGATCTTTTTGGATCTTCGGGACCGGGAGGGGGTAACCCAGGTGGTGCTGCACCCCCAGGAGCAGCCGGAGGCTTACGGGATCGCCGAGGCGGTGCGCAGCGAATACGTGCTGGGCATCACCGGCGTTGTGCGGGCCCGTATCCCGGGGGCGGAGAACCCCAAAATGGTTACCGGTGAGATTGAGGTGGCGGCCGAGGCTATAGAGATCTTCGCCAAGGCGCAGACTCCGCCCTTCCAGATCGAGGACCGGATCGAGGTCAAAGAGGAGACCCGCCTCAAGTACCGCTACATAGACCTGCGCCGCCCCGAGATGCAGCGCGGCTTGAAAATGCGCCACGAGGTCATCAAAGCCATCCGGGACTTCTTTGACGGCGAGCAGTTCATAGAGGTCGAGACCCCGATGCTCAACAAGAGCACTCCGGAGGGGGCCCGGGACTACCTGGTGCCCTCGCGTTTGCAGCCGGGGAGCTTCTTCGCCCTGCAGCAGTCACCGCAGCTTTTTAAGCAGCTCTTGATGGTCGCCGGGCTGGACCGTTACTACCAGGTCGTCCGGTGCTTTAGGGATGAAGACCCCCGGGCCGACCGCCAGCCCGACTTCACCCAGTTGGATATGGAAGTTTCGTTCGCCGACGAAGCCGAAGTCCGCCGCCTCACCGAGCAGATGTTTGTATCGATCATGCAGCGGACCCTGGGAGTGGCAATTGAAACCCCGTTCCCCCAGATGACCTACGACGAGGCTCTGGACACCTACGGCAGCGACAAGCCGGACCTGCGATTTGGGTTGCCGATGGTGGACCTGACCAAGGTGTTCGCCGGCACCGGGGTGCAGATGTTCCAAAACGCCCTGTCCAAGGGCGGGGCAGTGAAGGGCCTGCGGGTCCCCACTGGGGCCGGCTTTAGCCGTAAGGAGTTTGAGGCGCTGGTCGGCGTGGCCAAGACCTACGGTGCCGGTGGCATGGCCTGGATCCTCTACGGGTCCGGCGGAGCCACCGGGCCGCTGACCAAGGCATTGTCGGCCGAGGAAGTGGAAGGGGTCAAACAGGTCTCGGGCGCCCTCGAAGGCGACGCGGTCCTGATCGTCTGTGACGCCCTGCGGGTGGCTCAACGAAGCCTGGGCGAGGTCCGCCTGGCCCTGGCCGCCAAACTCGGCCTGCGCCCAGAACTTGCGCCCACAGACCCCGAATCGTGGAAGTTCTTGTGGGTGATCGACGCCCCCATGGTTGAGTGGAACCCCAAAGAAAACCGCTGGGACCCCACCCATCACCCGTTCACCGCGCCGCACGACACCGACGTCGACCTGATCGAAACCGATCCGGGTGCAGTCCGCTCACGGGCCTACGACGCGGTGCTCAACGGATCCGAGGTGGCCGGGGGCAGTATCCGGATCCACGACCCGCAGATGCAGCGCAAGGTCTTCGGTTTGATCGGGATCGACGAGGAGAAGGCGGAGCGGATGTTCGGCTGGTTCGTCGACGCTTACAACTACGGCGCCCCGCCCCACGGCGGGATTGCGGCCGGGGTCGACCGGATAGTCGCCATGCTGGCCGGTAAGGACAACATCCGCGAGGTCATGGCATTCCCCAAGAGTTCGGCTATGACCGACCTGATGACCGGGGCCCCCGACATAGTCGACCAGTCGCTGCTGGACGACCTGCACGTCAAGGTGGTTGTGCCCCCGCCGGACTAGAGGTCGCCCCGGCTGAACTCGAAGCGCAGACTGCTGCTTTCCGGGATCACTATGTTGGACGTCCCGCCCGGCTCGCTCGGCCGTAAAAACAGCTTGTTCTCGGCCCGGAACATCAACTTAAGGCCGGAGTAGGAGAACCTGTATTCAGAGTCGTCCCCGCCGAGTTCGGTCTCAATCACCGGGGGCGCCAGTTGCAGGCGGGTCGGGCTGAAGATGACAACGCTCGGCTGTCCGGCCAGTTGTTCGTCGGCCAGCCTAGCGAAGTCGACCCCGGCCAGCCCGAAGTACTTCGAGATCCCCCAGAACACCATCAGGAAAAGAAGCAGCATCACCAAACCTGGTCCGACGACGCGAAGGGCCTTGAACTCGTCGGCGACGCCGCCGTAGGGGCCGGGACCCAAAAACGACAGGTACAGGTAGGTCCCGTAGGCGACCAGCACCACCGCGGCACCCAAACCTACCGGCGCCGCCATCACATCGAAGCGGCTCGGCGTGCGGTCCCGGGCGCTAACGATGCCCACAACGAACCCCGCCGCCGCGATCAAAAGATTGATGAAGATCAACCACCTCAGCCGGCGTTCGGCGGCCGGGGCGATGGCGTTGTCGCCCCCTTCGGCCCGGCGTAGCCAGACCTTGATGCCGCCGTGGATCAACATCAACGCCAAACCCACCAACAGCCCGGTCATGATCGGCCAGAACATGGAGGGGGCGCCGAGTAACAGGTAGTCGGTTGTCGAGTAGCCGAACAGGGTGGCGTCCAGCCCCATATAGGTCGCCTGGACGCTGGTTCTCACCCAGCCGAAGTAGTAGATCAGCCCGGTAACCAGCGAGGTGGGTGCAATGATCGCCGCCAGTCCCCGGAGGGTCTTGAGCGAAGACCCGGCGATGAGGGTCTCCACCGAACCCCGTTCCCGACGGGGGTTGCGCTCGGGGCTCTCCTGCTCCATCCCCGGGGTTAGTTCGTCTCTTGAGGGCTGGGCCCGGTGGGGCAGTCGGAGTTGTTGGGGTTGTCGACAAAAACCGGTTCGTATGCCGGATCCTGTTGTTGACCGTCCAGTAACCCTTGGGTCCACGCCTGAACCTCAAGCCGGGCGCAGCAGCCGGGGTCGGTAGAGCAGTCGCCCGGCTCGGACGGCAAATCGTTGAGGGCCGCCGCATCGGCCCGGGCTGTCTCCCACCTGCCCAGACAGGCGGCGGCCGCGCCGTGGTAGGTGAGGTAGTCGGCCTCGGAGACGCCGATGCCGTCGGAATCGTCGTCGGCCGCCCTAGGCCAGGCCTCGGTCTTGTCGAACATCTCCCGGCACCGGGTCACGCTCGCCACCGCCTCGTAGGCGTCGTCGCCCGGGGGGAAGACCCGGACGGTCGGACCGCCCGCCAGCTTGTTGTACGTCTTGGGGGCGGTTTTGGTGGGGGCCGGCTTGGGCGATGTTGGCGGGGTGGTGCCCGCGAGATCAGGTTCGATTGTCGAGGTTTGTTCGGCCGTCGGTTCGGGATCAGGGCCGGATGCCACTTCCGAGCCGGAGCAGGCGACGAGGACCAGCGCAGTGATCGTTCCCAGGGCCCGCCGGACAAATAGGGACATGAACCAATGTTCCTCCGGCGGGCGACCCCGGACAAGGCCTAAATGCCTCAAAAGTTGGCGCTCAACTACCCATCTGTAGGCGACCTACCACCGTGAAGTACCCTGAGACCGATGTCCGACCTTTTTGAAGATGCCCTGGAGGAGCAGTTGAAGTCGCGGGGTCCTCTGGCCAGTCGTTTACGGCCGCGCAGCCTTGACGAGGTCCTCGGTCAGGAGCATCTGTTGGGTCCCCGCGGGGCGCTGCGAGCGCTGGTAAAGGCCCGGCGGTTGACGTCGGTGATCATGTGGGGTCCGGCGGGAACCGGGAAGACCACCATCGCCCGCCTCCTGGCGGAGACCGTCGGAGCGTCGTTCGAGTCCCTCAGCGCGGTGAGCGCCGGCGTCAAGGATGTGAGGGAGGTGTCGGAGCGCGCCCGCCGGAGGCTCGGCGAGAACGGCCGCTCCACCGTTCTCCTGCTCGACGAGGTTCACCGGTTCTCCAAGTCGCAGCAGGATGCTCTGCTGCCGAGCGTGGAGGATGGCACCATCACCTTGATCGGCGCGACCACCGAAAACCCGTTTTTCGAGGTCAACGGCCCGCTGCTCAGCCGCTCGACCCTGTTCCGCCTGGAGCCACTGGACGCCCGGGCGCTGCGTACCCTGCTGGACCGCGGCCTCAAGGCCGAGGGCGGGACCATCGAAGAGGAGGCGGCCCGGGCCCTTGTCGATTCGGTCGACGGGGACGGCAGGGCGCTGCTGACCACCCTGGAGGTGGCGCTGGCTATCGCGGGGGAGGGGCATCGTGTGGCCCTGGACGACGTCGAGCGCGCCCGCACCACCCGGGCGTTGACCTGGGGCCGGGACGACCACTACGACGTCATCAGCGCCTTCATCAAAAGTATTCGGGGGAGCGATCCCGACGCCGGGCTGCACTGGCTCGCCCGTATGATCGTCGCCGGCGAAGATCCCCGCTACATCGCCCGCCGTTTGGTGATCCTGGCGAGCGAAGACGTTGGTATGGCGGACCCCACTGCACTGTTGGTTGCCAACGCCGCGGCTTATGCGGTGGAGTTCGTCGGGCTGCCGGAGGCCCAGTTGAACCTGGCTCAGGCGGTGGTGCACCTGGCCACTGCACCCAAGTCCAACCGCACCGCGCTGGGCATCTGGAAAGCCATAGAGGACGTCAAGTCACGGCCTGCGGGCCCGGTTCCGCCCCATTTGCGGGATGCCCACTACAAGGGGGCTACCAAGATAGGCCACGGCGTGAGATACCGGTATCCGCACGACGACCCCAGCGGCTGGGTGGCGCAGCAGTACCTGCCCGACCACCTGGCCGGCACCCGTTATTACAACCCCACCAACCTGGGCGCCGAGCGGGAGATCTCCGGCAGGATCCGCGGACGGGGAGAAAAAGGGTCCGGGGAACTTTCCGATCCCGGGTAGAGGTCTAAGCGGGTATAGATCCAAAACTTGGGGAGGATAGGGCGGACATGAAGATCAAAGTGGCGTTTGTTGTTGCGGTGCTGCTCCTCGGAGCGTGTTCGAATTCTTCTAAGGCGCAGGACCCGGAGGAGCTTGAGGCGGAGTACCCCACCGATCCCAACGCGTTGATCCTGCGGATAGGGCAGGAGGGCGGCTTCGTGCCGGTTCAGTTCAACCTGACCCGGCTCCCGGAATTGGCCCTGTACGGGGATGGGCGGCTGATCTCCCAGGGCCCCCAGATTCTGATCTTCCCCGGGCCGGCGCTGCCGAACCTGCTGGTGCGCAGGGTTTCTGCCGAAGGGATCAAGGCCATCGTTGACGAGGCCGTCAAAGCCGGGCTGACCGGGCAGGACAGGGTTTACCGGGCGGCGGCCGATAGGGTTACCGACCTTCCCGACACCGTCTTCACGCTGGTGACCGGTTCGCGGCACCAGACTTCGGTATACGGATTCGGAGTCGGAGAAGACCTGTCCGCCGGTTCCACCGAGGAGAAGACGGCGGTCACGGCACTGCACAAACTTCAGGATCGGCTGACCGACCTGAGTTGGCTGCCGGAAGGCTCAGTCGGCGACGAGGAGGCCTTCGATGCCACCGAGATGCGCATCTTCGTCTCGGAGCCGGTCCGGACGGACCCGGGTATGGAGCAGGCTCCGGTGGACTGGCCTTTGGCCCGGCCCCTCGCCGAATTCGGCGCCCCGACCCTCCCGGAGGGGTTCCGTTGCGGCACAGTGAGCGGCGATGACCTGACCAAGGTGCTCGAGACGGCGAAGACCGCCAACCAGGTGACGCCGTGGGGCAGCGCAGGGATCAAGTACGGGCTGTCGTTCCGCCCGCTGCTTCCCGACGAGTCGGGGTGCCCGGAGGTATAGCAGGCAGTAGGGCCTACCCCCCTCGCAGGTACCATGGAGGGGGGTAGGAAGGCGGACTGATTGATGTCGGTTGTTGTGATCCTGCGGTACGTCAACACCATGCTGTTCGTACTCTTGGCATTCCGGGCGGTCCGCCGGTACCGCACCCGCCCGGTGGAGTCGTTGTGGGTGGGGGCGGCCCTGGGTGCGATGACCCTGATCGGCGTCCTATCGTTCCTCGCCCCCGAAGATCCCTCGGACCCCGTGCCGGTGTGGACGCAGAGGGCGGCCCTGCTCCTACTGGCCCTGTTCCCATACTGTATCTACCGTTTCGGAGCCGTCTTCCAGAGCCGGGCCCGGCGGACCGACCTTTTTGCCAACCTTTTGACCGGAGCGATCTTGATCGTCTCCCTGTTCGCCGGGTCATTTCCCCAGCCGGGCGACCCCTGGCCGGCGTGGGTTGGGATCCTGGTGGGGATGATCCTGGTCCAGTGGACGACTCTTTCGGTTGTTACGGCGTTGCGCCTGTGGCGCGGGGGCCGTGACAAATCGACCGTCGTCCGGCTCCGTATGCGCATCTTGAGCGGGGCGTCGATGTTTCTGGTGGTGGCCCTGCTGTTCGGGTCCGCCTCCGGTTCCGCCTCCGGCGAAGACGATTTTCTGGTGGATGTCGTCGTCAACCTGTTGTCTTTGGGCAGCGCGGTGTTCTTTTTCGCCGGCTTCGCCCCACCCGGATGGCTGCGCCGGCGTTGGCGCCGCCCCGAAGAGAAGGTGTTGGCCGAGGCTCAGCTTGGGCTGATGACCGCCGCCACCCCCGAGGACGTCACCGAGCAGGTGCTTCCTTACGTCGCCGGGATTCTTGGGGGCAGGGGAGCGGCGTTGGTCGACCGCTTGGGCGCGGTGATCGGAGTCCACGAAGTGGACGAGGAGGCGGTCAAAAAGGTGCTCCGCCTCCCCGACGACCGGGTGGTCAAATTCGGGTTGCGTTCCGGTGCTCTGCTGATCTGGACCGACGCCTACACGCCCTTCTTCGGACCCGAGGAGCTCAGTTTGTTGGAGTCGTTCACGGTGATGGTGGACCTGGCGCTCGCCCGTTGCGTGTCGGTCGCCGCCGAGCGGAGGGTGGCGGAAGATCTGGTGCTGGCCAACGAACAGTTGGCTGCGGCCCGTGACGCCGCCATGGAGTCGTCGCGGCTCAAAAGCGAGTTCCTGGCCACCATGAGTCACGAGATCCGTACCCCCATGAACGGTGTCATCGGTCTGACCAACCTGCTGCTTCAGACCGAACTGGATCTGCGCCAGCGGGAGTACGCCGAGGGGGTGCGGGGGGCCGGGGAGGCCCTGCTGTCGATTATCAACGACATCTTGGACTTCTCCAAGATCGAGGCCCAGCGGGTTGAGTTGGAGGCCGTCGACTTTGATGTCCGCGGCATGGTGGGAGAGGCTGCCGGCCTGCTGGAGCAGGCGGCTAGGGCCAAGGGTCTGGAGTTCGGGGTGACGGTCGGCGATGAGGTTCCCCAAACATTGGCCGGCGATCCGGCCCGGGTCCGTCAGATCCTGCTCAACCTGCTGTCGAATGCGGTGAAATTCACCGAGCGAGGCGGGGTGGGGGTCGATGTCCACGTTCAACAGGAATCCGAGGTCTCGGTCACCATCCGGTTTGCGGTGACCGACACCGGTATAGGAATCGACCCAGGCGACCGGCGGCACCTTTTTGAGCCCTTCTCCCAGGCCGACGCCTCGACAACTCGCCGCTTCGGTGGGACGGGCCTGGGTTTGGCCATCTCCCGCCAACTGGTGGCGCTGATGGGCGGAGACATCGGGATGGAGAGCGAAGAGGGCCGGGGGAGTGTGTTCTGGTTTTCGGTTTCCCTGGCTCGGCCCCGCCCCGAAGACGATCGGCCGGCGGGTGTGCCCAACGGCAAGCCGGCGGATCCCGTTGACGATCTTGTCGGGTCCGGTGGCTGCATCCTGGTGGTGGAGGACAACTCTCTCAACCGGATGGTGGCCGTGGCGATGATCGAGCAGATCGGATTTTCTGCCCACCTTGCAGCCAACGGCCTACAGGCCTTGGAGCTGCTGTCCGGGCAGAGTTACGCCGCGATCCTGATGGACTGCCAGATGCCGGAGATGGACGGGTACACGGCTACCCGGCGTATCCGCGAATCCGAAAGTGGGGACTGCCGGGTACCGATCATTGCGATGACCGCCGCCGCCATGGAGGGGGATCGTGAGAGGTGCCTGGAGGCGGGAATGGACGACTACATCGCCAAGCCGATCCGGGCAGAAGAGGTCAAAGCGGCACTATCCAAGTGGGCGAGCGCTCCCGCCTAGCTTCCGCTCATTCCCGCCGGACCCTACACTGGAGTATGTCGATCCCAGGGGACACCGACCAGGCCCAGCCTCCCCAAGTACTTTTCGTCGCTCCCCAAAAGAAGCCCATAGGAGCGGTGAAGGCGGTTCTGATCTTCTTTGCTTACGTCCTGAGCCAGGGGGTGGCCGGAGGCATAGCGATAGCCGGCTACATGATCCTGACGGGTGCCGACGCCCTGAACCTCACCTCCATGAACGAGATGGACCCGGTTCTTTTCCTGATCGCCGGGACGGCGGGGTTTGTGGTTGGCGGTCCGGTGGTGTTGGGACTGGCGAGGGCGTTTGAGCGCGGCGCCACCTTCAAGCTGGCGCTGGCCCCGCTGGGATGTGTAAAGGCGAAGCCCGCCGCCTTGTGGAAGTCGGCGGCGTTGGGCGTGGGGATAGCAGTATTTTTCGGGTTTACCCTTGAGGCGCTTTTCCCCAGCGGTGACACGCCCAGCGGCCCGCTGATCGAAGCCGCCTCCGCCCCCGGATGGCAGCGAATCCTGTTTGTGGTGTTGGCCATCGCCCTGGCCCCGCTGGCGGAGGAGTTTTTGTTCCGGGGGGTGATGTACACCGGGATGAAAAGGTCGTGGGGCGCCTGGCCCGCAGGCATTGTGGTGACTGTGCTGTTCGCGGCCCTTCACATCACCGACATCGCCGGCTACTGGCCAGCCCTGGCCCTCATCGCCCTGGTGGGGACCGCCCTGCTCCTGGTCCGGATCAAGACCGAGTCGTTGTGGCCGGCCATCGTGATGCACGCAAGCTACAACGGCGTCCAGGTCCTGGGCCTCTATCTGCTGACCTGAGCCCAAGTCGCAAGAACCCGCCCGGGTGGTCATAATCGGCACGACCCATACGCCGAGGCTCCCAGGAGGAAACATCGATGCCCCCGTGGATTGAGAGGGTGGTGCAACGAGTTGCACCGCTGGCCAACTGGGAGGATCTCAATCTCTCGGACGAGTCCCTGGCAACCATGAAACGAATCCTGTCCGATATGCAGGAGCGGTTGGACGACGCCCGGTCCCAGAACGGCTCCAAGAACAAGGGCAAACCCCGCGCCGGCGTGGTCACCATCTTCAACGGGCCCCCCGGCCCGGCCAAAATCACCGCCGCCGAGGTTCTGGCCAAAGAGTTGAAGATGAACCTTTTCCGCATAGATCTCTCGCTGGTGGTCAGCACCACCCTGGAGGAGACCGAGCGGATCATGAAGCGCATCATCGACGGGGCCGAAGAAGCCGGGGGCGTACTGTTTTTCGACCAGGCCGAGTTGCTCTTCGAACGGAATGAAGACGGATCCGATATCGACAAGGGCATCGGGTACCTGGTCAAGCGGGCCGGGCGCTACGACGATGTCGCGATCATCGGCGTCCCCGACAAGGACCGGATGGATCGGGTGCATCTGCGCAAGCTCCACAACGTTGTGAACTTCGACGCCTGATCTCGCCCACCGGCCGGACACCCTTTGGCAGCAGGGGCGGTAGTGTTGGAATGCCGATGAATAGCCTCCAGACGCGGGACCGGGCTTAGCCGTGGACACCCCAACGATTCGCAAGACCTTCCTCGACTTTTTTGCCGAGCGCGGGCACACAGTGGTCCCCTCGGCCTCTTTGGTTCCCGACGACCCCACCCTGCTGCTCACCAACGCCGGGATGGTCCAGTTCAAGCCCTACTTTTTGGGTACCCGGCCGGCGCCTTACCCCCGCGCGACCTCGGTCCAGAAGTGTTTTCGGGAGAAGGATCTGGAGGAGGTGGGCAAAACCGCCCGCCACCTGACCTTTTTCGAGATGTTGGGCAACTTCTCGTTCGGCGATTACTTCAAGTCCGACGCCTGCAAGTGGGCTTGGGAACTGATGACCGAAGGGTTCAAGCTCGACCCACAACGCCTGTGGATCACGGTTTATGAAGAGGACGACCAGGCCGCGGGGATCTGGGAGAAGGAAGTCGGCGTCCCGCCCGAGCGGGTTTTGCGCCGCACCCGGGCCCAGGGCAACTTCTGGGATATGGGGGTAGCAGGGCCGTGCGGGCCGTGCTCGGAGATCCTCTACGACCGGGGCGACTCTTTCGGCGCCACCTACACCGGCGACAACGAGTTGGACGAGGAACGCTACCTGGAGGTCTGGAACCTGGTGTTCATGCAGTACATCCAGGACGAAAAGTTCGTGATCACCGGCGACCTGCCGAACCGCAACGTCGACACCGGCATGGGGCTGGAGCGACTGGCCTCCATCCTGCAGGACGTCCCTACCGTTTTCGAGATCGACTCCATGGCCGCCATCCTCCAGGTGGTGGAGGGGGCGACCGGCAAAACCTACGGGGCGTCGCCGGAGTCCGACGTAGGCCTGCGGGTGCTCTCCGAGCACGCCCGGTCCATGACCATGCTGATCGCCGACGGCGTGCTTCCGGGCAACGTCGGCCGGGGATACGTACTGCGCCGCCTGATCCGCCGGGCCGCCCGGCATGCCCGGCTGCTCGGCATCGAGGAGTTGTTCCTCGCCCGGCTGACCGACGTGGTGATCGAGACCTACGCGGACGACTACCCAGAGGTCGGCCGTAACGCGGATCTGATCCGGGCGGTGGTTTCCAAGGAGGAGGAGCGGTTCGACCAGACCCTGCGCCAGGGCATGGAGATCCTGGACGAGGAGATCAGCCGCCTTAAGAAGGCCGGCAGCAGCCAGCTTTCCGGCGATATCACCTTCAAGCTGCACGACACCTACGGCTTTCCTCTGGACCTGACCCAGGACATCGCCACCGAGGAGGGGCTGACGGTCGACCGGGGGGCTTTCGAGGGCCTGATGAAGCAGCAGAAGACCCGGGCTCGCGCTGCCCGCCCGGCCGGCGCCAAGAACCGGCCGGAAAACGAGGCCCTGACCGAGATTCGCGACACCCTGGGCAAGACTGCGTTCTTGGGCTATGAACAGCTTTCGCTGGATGCCGAGGTCGTCGGCATCCTCCAGGGTGTGGTCGCCGCCCAGGTGCTGGCGCAGGGTGGTAGCGGCGACCTGGTGCTCAACCGCACCCCGTTCTACCCCCGGGGGGGCGGGCAGATCGGCGATCCGGGAGAGATCCGGACCGAGACCGGCCTGTTCAGGGTAGATGACACGGCCTGGGGGGTTCCGGGCGTTGTCATCCACACCGGCACCGTTATCCAGGGCGAGGTCCGGGCCGGGCAGGATGCTCGAGCAACAGTCGACCCGGTGCACCGTGAAGGCGTCACCCAGGCCCACACCTCCACCCACATCCTTCACTGGACGCTCCACAAGACCCTCGGCGAGCACGCCAAGCAGATGGGTTCGCTGGTGGAGCCCGGCCGCCTCCGCTTCGACTTCAACCACTACGAGCCGGTCCACGCCGACCAACTGGCCCAGATCGAGGAGACGATCAATCGGCGCTCCCTGTGGGACGACCCGGTCCGGGCTTTCGAGACCACCTACGACTACGCCACCAGCATCGGCGCCATGGCGCTGTTCGGCGAGAAGTACGGAGAACATGTGCGGGTGGTGGAGGTCGGCGACTACTCCAAGGAGTTGTGCGGAGGCACCCACGTCGCCCGTACCGGCAACATCGGGCTGGTGAAGCTGGTACACGAGGGTTCGGTGGCGGCGGGCATACGCCGGGTGGAGGCGCTGACCGGCTGGGCCGGTTTTGCCTTCCTCAACAGCCAGGCTGAGAAGCTCAAGCAGGTGGCGGACCGGCTGAAGACGGACCCGGAGAAGGTCTTGGAGCGGTTGGACAAGACGCTGGAGACCTTAAGCAGCCTGCAGGCTCAACTCAACCAGCAAGCTGCTCAGGGGGCGCAGGCGCAGGTAAAACAGATCCTGGCCTCGGACGCGCTGCAGGATGTAAACGGCCACCGGTTCGTGGTGTCGCTACGCAAGGACGCTTCGGTGGACGATCTGCGCAAACTTGCTACCGCCCTGCGCGACGAACTGGGTTCCGGGGTGGTTGTGGTGGGCTCAACCAGCAACGGCAAAGCCAGTCTGGTGGCGGCCAGTTCAAAAGATTTGGTTAACAAAGGCGTTTCCAGTCAATCCTTTATCTCAGCGGGGGCCAAAATCCTGGGCGGAGGAGGCGGCGGCAAGCCGGACATGGCGGTTGCCGGAGGACCCAACAGCAACGAGATAGGAAAGGCATTGGAAGCCGTGGAGAACGAAGTGCGCCGGACCCTGCAGGGGCTGAGTTGACCCGCACAATTCTAGGCATCGACCCGGGCAGCAAGCGGGTCGGCGTGGCGGTTTCTGACGCCGGGGGGTCGATAGCGTTTCCTCTCACGGTGTTGGTACGCAAGGACAACGACGCCTACATCGACGAGTTGGCCGCGTTGGCCCGGTTGCGAGAGGTCGATGAGATCGTGGTGGGGCTACCCACCCGGCTAAACGGCACCGAAGGCCCCGAAGCGGTGGAGGCGGTCCGCATCGCAGGGCTGCTCCGCAACAAGCTCGAGGTGCCGGTGCACATGCTGGACGAGCGATTTACCACCCGGATCGCCCAGGGGGCGTTGCGCGCCAACAATGTGAGTTCACGCAAGCAGAAGCCGATGGTCGACAAGGTGGCGGCGACGTTGTTGTTGCAGAGCTATCTCGATGCCCATCCGCCTGCCAAAGATCTTGAGGAACCGGAAAAGGGGACGTCTTGAAGAAGTTCTTCGGTTTTGTGCTGGTGCTGGGCTTGGTCGGGGCGGGGGCAGCCTATTTTGTGTGGAACTGGGCCCAGGGTCCCAAAGCGGGCGGAGGTGAGCCGGTGGAGGTGACCATTGAGCAGGGGTCGTCCGCCACCGCCATCGCGGAGAAGTTGGAGCAGGCCAAGGTGGTGGACAACGCCCTGGCCTTCAGGATCTACATGAGGGTCAACGAAATCAATGCCGATCTCAGGGCGGGCAAGTACCAACTCCAAACCGCCCAGCCTTTCGGAAGTTTGCTAGCCGAATTGCAAAAGGGCCCCCCGGCAGAGTTCGTCCGGTTGACCATCCCCGAAGGACTGAACGTGGAGCAGACCGCGGCGATAGTGGGGGAACAAACCCACATCCCGGCCGCAGATTTTTTGGCGGCGGCGGTCCCTGCAACCGCCAGGCCGACCATACTGCCCGAGAACTCCGCCACGCTGGAGGGCTTTTTTTACCCCACCACCTACTTTGTGGAGGAGAAAGAAACCGCCGAGTCGCTGGTGGCCCGCATGGTGGCCGAGTTCCACAAGGCGACGGAGGACGACAACCTGGGTGCGGACAACGAGTTCGGCCTGACTCCGTACCAGATTGTGGTGCTCGCTTCGCTCATCGAAGAGGAGGCCAAGTCCGCAGACGAGCGGGACGAGATCTCCGCGGTCATCCACAACCGTTTAAAAATGAACATGGCCCTGGGGATCGACGCCACCATCCAGTACGCGGTCAAGAAGTACGAAGGCCAACCCCTGACGGTCAGCGACCTGGCCATAGACTCGCCCTTCAACAGCCGGACCCGGGCAGGGCTGCCGCCGAACCCAATAGCCAGCCCGCGCCAGGCCTCGATCAGGGCCGCCCTCAACCCGGCGGACAGTGACGCCATTTACTACGTGTTGTCCGGTGACTGCGTACACCACGTCTTCACCGCCGACTACAACAAGTTCCTGACCGCCAAGAACAACCAGCCCCGGAATTGCTGATCTCCGGCCGCACCCAGCTGACCGGGATATTGGGGGGAGTCGAGCAGGTAAAACTGAGCCTCAGCCCCGCAATCCACAACGCCGCCTTCAAAGATTTGCAGATGGACTGGGCGTACCTGCCGTTCGGTTGCGAACCGGAGGATCTTCAGGTGTCCATCCGGGGCCTGGCTGCCGCCGGCGTCCGGGGGATGAACGTCACCATGCCCCACAAGCTGCCGGCGATGGCGGCAATGGATGAGATTGCGCCCTCCGCCCGGTCGATCGGGGCATTGAACACCATCCAGGTTCAGAACGGGCGGCTGATCGGGCACAACACCGACGGCGATGGGCTGATCCGGTTCCTGGACTGGGACCTGGGAGTGGTTCTGAAGGATGCGCGGGCGGTTGTCATCGGGACCGGGGGGTCGGCCCGGGCCGCGGTGGCCGCACTGGGCTCGGCCGGGGTCGCCCACCTGTGCGTGCTGGCCCGGGATATCGGCAAAGCGGAGGACCTGAGGGGGGTTGCCGGTAACGTGACCTTCGAAGCGGCCGCCCTGTCGGACGATCCGGCGCACTGGGTCGGCCGGGCTGGGGTCATCATCAACGCCACGCCGGTAGGCCAGGCCAACGAGCCTCCGGTTATCCCCACCGACGCGATAGCGCCTACCTCGGTGCTCGTGGATCTGGTCTACCGCCCGCCCGTAACCCCGCTCATTCAAGCTGCCCGGGACCGGGGGGCGATCGCCCACAGCGGCCTGGGTATGTTGCTGCATCAGGCGGCCATCTCGTTTGAGATTTGGACCGGGACTGCCCCCCCGATGGACGCAATGAGCGCCGCCGGACTCTGGGAGCTTGCCAAGACGGCAGACGCCACGCACCACTAATCGGGCGCTCATTGAAAGACACTGAACGAACGCCGGGCCACCACCGACCGGGCGGCCCTGCGGGCCCCTGAAAGCTCCCAACCGGGAGGGGACGACGTTTCTGGTTGAGGTGGAAGACGTTGTCCGGGTCGCCGGCGGTTTACTTCGGCGAAGCAGAGATCGGCAACGAGGCATTGAAAACGCAGGTAGCTAAGAATCGGGAGGCGCCGTCCGACCGTACGCGGTTGCGTCTAAAAACCTGCGCCGGGCCGTAGGATCAACCCATGTTTGTAGAGACGTCCCCGCTGATCCTCCTGGGCATTGCCCTTCTCGGTCTGTTCGCCGGCGCCGGTTCGCTGGTCCTGGTTCACCGGGACCGTGCCCGGATCCCACTGTTCGGGGGGCGGTTCGTTTGTCCCGACTGCGGCGAGCGCTCACCGATTTACCGGCGCCTGCCGGTGGTCTCCTATCTGCTCGGGCGTGGCCAGCGCCCCTGCGGGCACAAGATCCGGGTCAGGGACCCCCTGGTTGAGGTGGTGATGGCTGCAGCCTGGACGCTGGTGGCCGCCCGGGTGGGTCTTTCGGCCATCCTGCCCGCCCTCCTGGCCTTCGTGTTCACCCTGGTCACCGTCTCGGCGGTGGACCTTGACGAGCGGCGTATACCCAACAAGGTGATGGTGCCGATGAGCGCGGTCGCGGCGATCCTGCTGGCGGGGGCCGCGGTGGTGGAGGGCGAGCCCGGGCTGATCGTCCGGATGTTGATCGGGGGGCTGGCGTACGCAGTCCCGATGTTCATCCTGGGGGTGGTGGCGCCCGGCAGCATGGGGATGGGCGACATCAAGCTGGCGGCCTACCTGGGGGCCCACCTGGCGTGGTTTTCGCTCAGCCACATCCTGGCCGGGGCGTTCCTGGGATTTCTGATCGGCGCTCTGCTGGGCCTGCTGCTGATAGCGATGAAGCGGAAAGGCCGCAAGGACACCCTGCCTTTCGGTCCGTCGATGGCGATAGGGGCTTACCTGATCCTGTTCGTTGGCTCGGTCTCGGCAGTTTTGAACCCTTGAGGGCCTCGGCTGCGCGGTAGGCCATCCGCTTCGGGCCCATAGTGCACGCGGGTGCCCCGCAGGTGTTCGCCGGCGTCGCCCCTAACCCGCAAGCTCAGATGGGAGCGGCCCCCGCTGCGCATGCAGAGGGGGCCGCGGTGTTATTGCCTCTCGGCCGGCGATGGGCTACCCGGTCGGTGAGGGTGAAGCCTCGCTGGTAGGTGAGGGTGATGCACTGCCGGTCGGTGAAGGTGACGCGTCGGCGGTCGGGCTGGGACTCGCTTGGATCTGCGGGCCCACCGCGTCGGCCACCAGGATGCAGTTGTCCTCTTCCAGGATCCGGCCCTGCACGCTCACGTTGGTCTCCCGCAGGTTCCGCGGGAACCGTTCGTTCGTGGCCAAGTCTGCAGGAGTGAAGCTGGTGGCACGGGTGTAGGTCACCGCAACCGTGTCGCCCTCCTCGAAGTTGCAAGTGGTGGCGTCACCGTCGTAGGAGACCAGGCGCACCGTGAGCGCTCCGGGGGCTCCCTTTTCGATGGAGGCTTCCTCCGGGGTGGGCGTGGCCTCTGA
>JAJCYE010000083.1 GCA_029263075.1 Actinomycetes bacterium | reverse complement strand
CGACACGCTGGTCCACCTGCTGGCCGCCGCGTCGAGCCTGGTGACCAGCCTGAGCAAACTCGCCGAGGACCTGGAGATCTGGGACAGCCAGGAGTTCGACTTCGTCGACCTGGCCCAGGCCTACACCCGGGCCAGCGTGCTCATGCCGCAAAAACGCAACCCCTACGCACTGTCGATAGTCCGGGGCGCCGCCGGGGTGCTGATCGGCCGGTTGGCCGGGTTCCTGGCGGTGGTCAAGACCCCATCCGCCCGGACCGACAACCTGATCTTTGCCTACGGGGAAGTTCCCCGGTCGCTGGATCTGGCCGCCCGGGTCACCCGCCTGATGGGAGGGGTGGTGGCGACGTTGCAGGTGCGGCCGGAGCGGATGTGGGAGTCGCTGGTGTCGGGTTTCTCCCAGGCGACCGACCTGGCCGAACACGTGATGTTGACCTGCAAGGTCGACTACCGCACCGCCTACCACGTGGTGGGAACCGCGGTCCGGGAGGCGGCGCAGAAAGGGCTGCGGGGCGTCGACCTGACCGGGGAGATGCTCGACGAGGCGGCGGTGAGGGAGATCGGCCGGCCCCTGGGGCTGGCGGGCCGGGACCTCCAGGACGTGCTGGACCCCCGCAAGATCGCCTTCGGCCGGACCTCACCCGGGGGAGCGGCGCCGTCGATCGTCCGGGAGATGGCGGGCAACTGCCGGCAGGAGGCCGGCCTGCTGGAGGAGGAGGCTAGGAAGCGCCAGGTCCACTACCGGGAGGCGGAGAACCGGCTCCTGGAGTTGGCCCGGGAGGCGTCTCAGGCCTGAATCGGATCTATCGAGTAGTCAAGCTCCACCTCGCTGTTAAGCGTGTTCGACACGTAACACCAGGTCCTGGCCTTCGCCACGAACTTCTCCAGTTCGGCGCGGGGGTGGCTGGAGACCACCTCCACCCTGATCCGGGCGTACCGCAACCCCTCGTAGGTCCCGGTGGTCCTCACCGCCAGGTCGGTAAGCTCGACCCCCCGCTTGGTTGCCGCGTGGTAGACCGCCATGGTGAAACAGGACCCCAGGGCCGCCAGGAACAGGTCGGTGGGGGCGGGGCCGGTATCGGTCCCCCCGTCACCTGCGGGCTCGTCGGCGATGATCTCGTGGCCCCTCACCGGGATCCGGCAGCGGTAGCCGCCCTCCCAGTAGGTGGTGATGACCTTATCGCCCAAATTTTTCCCCGACCAGCTCCGGCCTGCGCAGGGCGATGGCTGCCGCGGCGAGCGTCGCCCGGGCGTTGGTGGGGGCCAAGGTGCACCCCGCCTCCTTGAGGGTGGCCCGCTGGCGCTGGTAACCCTGGGGGTCCTGCTCGGTCCCCAACACGTAAGCGACCACTCGGGGTCCGCCTCTGGCCATGATCTCGGCGCAGACCGGGGCCAGTTCGCCCGCCGGGTCGGCGTGGGCCCCGTAACCCAGGACCACGTCGATGAGCACCACCGCGAGCGCCGGGTCCTCCCCCGCCTCCCGCAGCCACTCGATCCTCGCCTCGGGGTCGATCATCGGGTGGGGTCGGCCTTTGGTGTACTCCTCCTCGCCGAGGTCCAGGCAGACGTGGGCGCCGTCGGGCGCGGGGACCCTGAACCTGCCGTCGAGTGGGGTGTTCGACCAGACCGGCCCCAGGATCGGCGAGAGGATGACCAGGGACTCGTAACAAAGCGTCCCGCCGGAGAACAGCCCCCGAAGCAGGGTGCGGTCGGGACCCAGACCGGCGATCGCTTCTGCCACCCCCTCCGCCAGCCCCTCGGCGAGGTCCGGAACCGCCAACCCCAACGCCTGCATCGTCCGGACCACCCCCTCCTCCAACGTCGGGACGACGGCAACCCCTTCGGGGAGGTCGAGTTCGGTCTCCAAACCGACCAGGGAGGCGACCATCGGGGTGCCGCCAGACAGGTCCACCACCTCCCGGGCAACCCGCTCCGAAGGGGGTTTGGAAACCAGCAGGATGGCCTCGGTGGCCGGGTCCTCCCGCATCGCTCCGACCGCCAGCCGTGCCATCCGCCCATTGACCCGCTCGGACAGGTCCCGGCCCCCAAGCCCGATCACGTGCGACACGCCCGCGCCCCACCGGTCGAGCAGGCTCATCGCCTCCTGGGCGCCGGTCCCGGCGGCCGCGACCACCCCGACCCTCCCCGGTTTCACCACGTTCGCGAACCCCAGTCCGGTGCCGCCCAACATTGCGGTCCCCGCCCCCGGGCCCATGACCAGCCGGCCTACCTCCGCCGCCCGGTCCTTGAGTTCGATCTCCGCCTCCAGCGAGACGTTGTCGCTGAACAGCAGTACGTGGATGCCGGCCGACAGCGCCTTGTGGGCCTCCAGCGCGGCATAGTCGCCGGGGACCGAGATGATGGCGACGTTGGTGCCGGGCTGCAACTCCAGCGCCTCGCCCAGCGATCGGGGCTGGGGGGCCTCGCCCGCCCCTCCTTCGCCACCCGGCGACGAAAACAGCCGGGCCTCCCCGGCCGCCATGGCCTTGTCGACCGACTCCTCGGTGCCCACGACCGCCAGGAACAGGTCGTTGGCCGACGCCCCGCCAAGGTCCCCTTCGCCGAACCCCTTGCCGGCCAGGATCCCGGCGTTGGCCGGGGTTGCCATGGCCGCCGCCGCCCACTCGACCTCGTCCAACTCGAGCATCGCCCGGGTGGCGGCCATCTGCAACACGGAGTCCACGAACTTGTCGGGGAACACCCTGACCCGGCGGAGCATCAGGCCGAAGCGATCAACGGCTTGACCCTGACGATCTTGGTGCCGGACTCTCCCTCCAACTCGGTGACCGTCTCCCTCAGGGAGGCGTAGACCAGTTCGGGCGAGGTGATCACCGCAAGCTCTCCGCCGGCACGCAGGAAGCGGCAGGCGGCCCGGACCTTGGGACCCATACTTCCTTCCGGAAACTCGCCGGTCTCCAGGTACTGCTCGGCTTCGCCGACCGCCATCTCGTGGATCGCCTTCTGGTCGGGCGTCCCGTAGTGGAGCAGCACGGTGTCGACCGCGGTGACCAGCACCAACGCCTCTGCGGGAAGGGAGGTCGCCAGCACCTGGGCCGCGTAGTCCTTGTCGATCACCGCATCGACGCCACCGTAGCCGGTGGGGTACCGGATCACCGGGACACCCCCGCCCCCTGCGGCGATGACCACCTGGCCCTGCTCGGTCAGGGCCCTGATGGCCCCGGCTTCCAGGATCGCCACCGGCTCGGGGGAGGGCACCACCCGGCGGTAGCCCCGGTTCCCGTCCTGCTTCACCACCCACCCCCGGATTGCGGCCATCGACTCCGCCTGATCTTTGCTTAAAAAGGGACCGATGAACTTGGTCGGGTTGTCGAAAGCCGGGTCGTCGGGGTTGACCACCACGTGGGTGACAACCGCCACCGCGCCCCGGGTTTGGTCGGAGGTGCCAACCCGGCGCAACGCCAGGGCGATCAGGCTCCCGAGTTGGCCTTCGGTCATGGCGCCCAGGCAGAACAGCGGCTGGGCGGGGACCAGGGCTGCTCCCTCCTCCTGCTGGATGGCCAGGTTGCCGACCTGGGGGCCGTTGCCGTGGACGACCACCACCCGCCAACCGGCCCGGAGGAGCGAGGCCACCGACCGGGCCATGGCGTTGGCGTTGGCCCGCATCTGCTCGAATGTGCCCGACTCACCTTCCCGGGTCAGGGCGTTCCCGCCCAGAGCGACGACCACCGTCTTCGCCATAACCGCCTCCCACGGTGAGGATCAGAAACGTTTCATTTATTCTAGTGTATGGTCGATCAACCATGAGTGGAATCCCCCTTGGCGCCGAGATCGAGGTGGCGAACCTCGGCCTGAGCTTGTTTTCCGAAGCCGTGCGACAGCAGGGCCGGCCCGCGGTCCAGGTCGACTGGCGCATTCCCGCCGCGGGGGACCCCGGGGCGGTGGCCGCCCTCACCCGGCTCTACGGCCGCCACTCCCGATCCATCGACCGGGCCAACGCGGAGGTCGCCCGCCGGCTCGATGAGGGTTCCCCCAAACTGGTGGCGATCCGACCCGCCGCCGAGGTGGTCCCAGGGGCCGACGCCAAAACGATCCTCCACTGCGGCCCGCCGATCGGCTGGGCCGATATGGCCGACCCGCTCAAGCGTTCGGTCCGCGCCGCGGTTATGGCTGAGGGGTGGGCGGGCAACCCCGGCGAAGCCGAGCGGTTGGTCGCCGGGGGCGGAGTGCGGCTCGAACCGGCCAACCACCACGACGCCGTGGTTCCCATGGCGAGCGCCATCGGGCCCACCGCGCCCATGCTGGTGGTCGAAGATGAAGCCGCCGGCACCCGGGCCTTCTCGAGCATCAACCAGGGTCCGGGCGAGGTCCCGTGGTTCGGGCGGGAGACGCCCGCGGCAGTCGAGCGACTGGTTTTCCTACGGGAGGTTTGCGGCCCCCTGTTCGCCGAGTGCCTGCGAGGGTCCGGGCCGATCGACATCTTCTCCCTCGCCTCCCAGGGCCTGCAGATGGGCGACGACCTGCACATGCGGACCCAGGCGACCACCAACCTGCTGATCCGATCCCTGCTGCCTCACCTGCTGCAGTTGGAGAGCCCCCGCAAGGTAGACCTGGGGCGCTTCCTGGCGTCGAACCACCTGTTCTTTTTGAATTTGGCGATGGCCGGGGCCAAGGCGCTCACCCTGTGGGCGGAACAGGTGCCGGGGTCGAGTGTGGTCACCACTATGTCCCGCAACGGCACCACCTACGGGATCAAGCTGGCGGGCAACGACACCTGGTTCATTACCGGATCGCCCCCGGTCGCCAAGGCGATCTACTACGCGGACCTGGGGCCGGAGGACGGCGCCGGGGACATCGGCGACAGCGCAGTCCTAGAACTGTGCGGGCTCGGGGGGTGTGCGACGGCGGCCTCCCCGGCGGTGGCGGCTTTCGTCGGGGGAACCATGGACGACGCGGTCGCCTTGACCCGGGACATGGCCCGGGTGTGTGTTTCCGCCAGCACCCGGTTTAAGCTGCCGGCCCTTCAGTTTAGGGGGACGCCGGTGGCGGTCGATGTGCGCAAGGTGGTGGAGTTGGGCATCACCCCGAAGGTCAACACCGGAATCCTCCACGCGCGGGACGGCAGCGGGCAGGTGGGGGCGGGGGTGGCGGAGGCACCCATCGCCTGTTTTAGGGATGCCTTGCTGGAACTGGACCGCCGCCTGAGCGGATAGGTGGCCCGGGCGCCCGAGCTAGGGCTGGGCGCAGCCGAGGTGCTGTCGGTTCCGGGGACCGGCACGGTGGTCGGCGTGTACTCGAAGGCGGCGTATCTCAGGCTGCCGGGGGGTTTGGTGGCCCTGACGACCTTCGATGTCCCCTCCGGCCCCATCCACCTTAGGTGTTCCGAACCCCTTGGCCGTTTGAGGCCGGGGGACAGGGCGGTGGTGGCGGGAACGGTTCTCCAGGCGGGACCGCTGCTGCTGGCTCTCGGGGGGGCGCAGGTTTGGGAGGGGCGTCTGCCGGCCGGCGATTTGGCGGGGGCCGGGGAACGGTTTGCGGCCGATCTGGCGGCCGCCGCGGCCGGTTCGTCGCTCGACCCGGCGTTGGCCCGCCGGGCGGCCGGGCTGCTCGGCGATGGCGACCTCGCCGGGGCCGGCGGTTGTCTGGGGGGAGCCGGTCCGGGGTTGACGCCAGCAGGGGATGACTGCCTGGCCGGCATCCTGCTGATCTCGAAGGTCCGGGGACGGCCGGCGGAGGATATTGCCTCGGGGGTCGAGACGAACCAGGTGGCCCGAGCCTTCCTCCACTGGGCGGCCCGGGGCCAAAGCATCGAACCGGTGCACCGGTTTTTGGTCTCGGCAGAGGAGGCGGACATCGGGGGCGCGGCGGATGCCCTGAAGGAACTGACGAACTTCGGCCACAGCTCGGGGGCGGATCTGGCGCTCGGGCTCAAGCTTGGGCTCGAACTGATTGGTTAGCCGACCGCTCCCCTCAGGGGCGGCGGGCAGCCGGTCAACTCAGCAGGCGTGGCCCTCGTTGTCGTGATGATGTTCGTGGTCGTAGTGACGGTGGTCGTGGCCGTGCGGGCGGGCGGCGAACGCCGCGGTACGCTCCAGCAACTGATCGGTGGGGACCAGCCCTACCTGATCCAGGGTCCTCTCCAGCGCCGCCAGCCAGCACCTGTAGTAACTCCACTCCTCGCCCGGTGGGTGCTCCCGCTCCCACTCCGAGATCGCCCGGATCAGCTCCTGGCGGAACTGTTCCCACTCCAGCTTCCCCCCGGCGTTTAGGGCCAGCGCCAGCCCGAGGGCCCGGCTCTCCCAGGGGGCGGAGAAGACCAACTCCCCGTTGCTGCGCGGCGGGGCGGCCGGCCCGTCGACATCAAGCACCGCCGCCAGCGTCCCGGGGGCCACTAGCCTTCCCCCGGAGCAGCAACTTCGGCCACGCCCACCATTGCGTCCCGGGTAACCAGGCCGGCCAACTCTTCTTCGGTCATCCCTTCGGTCCCCGACGGCCGTTGCGGCAGCACCAGGTAACGCACCTCGGAACTGGAGTCCCAAACCTGGATGTCCACGTCGCCTGCTACATCCAGCCCCATCTCGCTCAGCAGGGTCCGGGGCTCCCGCACCATCCGGGACCGGTAAGCCGGGTCCTTGTACCAGCTCGGCGGCAGGCCCAGGACCGGCCAGGGGTAACAGGAACAGAGCGTGCAGACGATCACATTGTGGGTGTCCGGGGTGTTCTCCTTCACCACGATGTGTTCGCCCTGGGGGCCTTTGAACCCCAGTTCGGCTATCGATGCGGTGCCGTCCTCCAGCAGCCGCGCTTTGTACTCGGGGTCGGACCAGGCCTTCGCCACCACCTTGGCCCCGTTCATCGGACCGATGTCCTGCTCGTACATCTTGATGTAGGTGTCCATGACCTTCGGGTCCACCAGATTACGCTCCACCAGGATGGACTCCAGGGCCTCGGTCCGAAGCTCGACGGGGACGCGGGTTGTGTCGGTTGTCATGAAGCCTCCTCAAGGTACGACTCGTAGGCATCGAAGTTCAGCGTAAAACTCTCCCCTTCGGGGCCCCACAACTCGTGGGAGTCGAAGGCCACGGTGTAGACGTGCTGGGGGTTTTCGCCGAGGAAGTGGGCGTTGGTGTCGGGCAGCACCTGCGCCGGGCGGAGGGCGGCAACCGTCCCCGAGCGCCCCCGCACGTAGCGGGCGAGACGGGTATGCCCGGTGGGGCTGATGTTCTTAACCACTACCCGATCCCCCACCACGAACCTCGGGGGGTCCTCAACCGGGCGGATGGAACCGGCGGCGGCGGGCTTGTAATCCGGCTTGTTCGGCTCGGGAGTTGCCGGTTCTTCCACCTGCTCGCCGGCGAGCTTGCGCGCCCGGGCCTCCACCGCTCCGGGGGCGATGATTGCGCTGTCGGTCAACAAGTTCTCGGCACACTTGAGCCACCGCCCGTAGTAGCCGTCGGCCAAGTAGTCGCGGGGGTGCTGGCGGGCGAGGGCGTGCCGGAAGCTGTCGAGATTGGTCCCGGAAACCCGCATCGACAAGAGGGCCAGAGCGAACGCTCTACGCTCCCACTCGTGGTGGAACGGCGGGTCGAACGGGTCGGTGAGCGCCACCGAGCCGAAGCCCTGCATCCCACCCATGTCGGCGATGGTATCCATAAAAACACCTCCTACTCGGTGGCCGGCAGGCTCCCCCCGGCCTCGGATAGACGTCTTTGCGCCCTGAGCGTTAGAAGACCAAGAATCCCCCCCGTACCGATCCAGAGGACGGCCTGACCGCCGAGGGAAGCCATACGGAACTCCCACAACAACCCGGCGGGGACCCCGCTGGGATCGACGGGGGCGGGCAGCGCGATGAATGCGGTGCCCAACAGCAGCAGGTAGCACCCGGCGACCATCAGGTGCCGGTGGTGGCGGGCGACGCCCCGGGCCTTGAGGTGCTTGGCCGTCGCCACCCCCAGCCACCACGCTCCCACCGACACCGACACTAAGAACAGGTAGGCCCCAGTCCTCAGACCGAAGGTTTCGGGGTCCCCGACACCGGGAGGGCTCGCCGGGTACTTGAGGAAGGGGACCAAAAAGTAGCTTACAAATCCGGCCGCAGCGATCTTGAGTGCCCGGGCCCAGGGGTCTGCCCGCCTCCGCCGGCTCATGGCGTAGAGGACCACCCCCATCACCCCGCCGAGCGCCGCACCGTACAGTCCCGAGGCCACTATCAGACCCAGATGTTGCTGCTCCCGGGTGAATAGCTCCCCGGCCGCGTGTCCTGCAGCGGCTGCATTCTCAAGCCGGACCGCCTCATCGATGGATGGTTCGCCCACCACCAGTAGGAACAACCCGGAGGCCACCCCACCCGCCAGCCCGGCCCCCAACCCTCGCCTCAGGCCGGCGCCCGCGGTGTCGGTTTTAGCCGGGACCCGCGAGGTGCGGGGAAGGACCGCATCGGGCATCGACGGTCCGGACAAGGTCTTTTAGTGGCAGGGGACGGCCATAAAGTGCCGGCCGTCGTGGAGCAGTTCGTGCAGGTAGTTGCCGGTCACCGCGGCTTTGCCGATCAGCGGTTGGAGAAGCTGTCCCTGGTCGAAACCGACCGCAAAAACCATCAGTGCCAGCAGGCCCGCCGCCAGCCAGGTCCAAACCGGGATGGGCGGGTACTCAAGAGCCGGGGAATCGTTCACAACTCCTCCTCTCACCAGACAGGTCACTCACTATATTAGAAATTCCATTGCCTTTGCGACATTGTTTGCCGCCCTCAATCCCGCTGGTGATCGACCATTCGCCCCGCCGGGGACCCCTGCGAAACCGCCCGGTAAATCTCGATGTGCCGGGAGGCACACGCTTCCCACGTGAAACGCCGGGCGATTCCCGGACCGCACGCGGCGAGCCGCTGCCTCAGGGCGGGCTCCTGGACCAGGCGGACCAGAGCGCGGGTCAACTCCTCCACGTCGCCGGGCGGCACCAGCAGGGCGGTGTCGTCGTCCAGGTACTCACGGAACACCTCGATATCGGTGGTCAGCACCGGCAGGCCCGCCGACAGCGCCTCCAAGACCGCCAGCCCCCAACCCTCTTTAACCGAGGGGAATACAAACGCGTCGGCCGACAGGTACCAGCCCACCAGATCCTCCTCCGACACCGTCCCGGTCAGCAGGTAGTCGGCGCCCTCCACCAGGCCCAACTCCCCCGCCCGCCGCAGGGCGTTGTCCCGGTAAGCGGAGTGGTCCCGGAACGAGTGCCCGCCGACCACCACCAGGACTGGGGCAACCTCCAGCCGTCCCTTCGCCCTCGCCAGCGCCTCGAACAACTCCAGGCTCCCCTTGCGGGGCTCGATCCCTCCCACCGTCAGCAGCATGGGGCGCTCCTGGGCGCCTGCGTTCACCCGGTACTGCGAGCCGTCGAAACCTTCCGGCCGGCTGAATCGGGCGGCGTCGACACCGTTGGTGACCACCGTCGAGTCGATCCCGTAGATCTCGTTCACCAGATGCTTCCAGAACCGGCTGACCACCAGCACGTGGTCGGGGTCGAGAATGGACCGGTGCTGGCACTCGATAAGGGCCGGGGTGGAGAAGTCGTCGATGTGGTGGACGGTACGGACCACCCGGAGCGACGGGTGGGACTGCCTCACCCGGCACGCGGCGCGGGCGGCGATACAGTCCTGGGCGTGGATGATGTCGTATCCGCCCGGGACCACCTCCAGCAGGTGGTCGGCCAACACGTCGACACTCCGCATCACCTTGTCCTCCAGCGACCCGTCGGAGTCGGGCGACGGGCAGATGGTGAACGGGACCGGGGTGGGCCGGGAGAACCCGGCCCGGGGGTCGCCCAGCGCGAAGATGTGGACCGGCTGGTCCCGGCGGGCCAGCGCTTCGGACAGGTGCAGGGCGTGGACCGCTCCCCCGCGGGGTCGCGTGGAGAACGTGACCATGGCGACCCGGGGAGCCATCAGGTGGAGCGCAGGGCCATCCAGGCCGCCTCGGCGGGCCGGTCTGTGGGGTTCGACCACCGGTGCAGCCTGTCGGTGCGG
>JAJCYE010000082.1 GCA_029263075.1 Actinomycetes bacterium | reverse complement strand
GAAGAGGTCGCGGACTCTGTCCCCAACGAAATTTCCGACGACTTCAAAAAGGTCGCTGGAGCGTACCGAACCTTCGCCGACGCCATGTCCGGACTCGACCTCAGCAACCCTTCGGCCGGGCAGTTCAACCCCGACAGCCTGGCGGGCCTGGAGCAGGCATCCCGGGAGTTCGACGCCCCCGAGTTCCAGCAGGCGGTCGAGAACATCGAAACCTTCCTCGAAGACAACTGCGTAGCTAACTAACAACCCACCACCGAACCGACCCTTGACAACTCGCGGACCGTACTTTACTCTTTAGTTAATTAACCGTACGGTTGAGAATAGGAAATGAGCTGAATGGTCGAAGACGAAGCCGAATTTCTGGACCGGGCATTTGCAGCTCTGGCCGACCGGACCCGCAGGGCGATCCTCGCTCGGCTGGCCACCGGAGAAGCCGGGGTGACCGAACTTGCCGAGCCGTTCCAGATGAGCCTCCCGGCAGTCTCCAAACACCTGAAGGTGCTTGAAAGGGCCGGCCTCATCACTCGCAGCCGTGAGGCCCAGTGGCGTTACTGCCGGCTGGAGCCGGGGCCGCTGAAGCAGGTGGCCGAGTGGGTGGGCGACTACAAACGGTTCTGGGACGAGAGCTACGAACGGCTGGACGAATACCTGGAAGAACTCAAGAAGCGGACCGAACAGGAAGGAGAAAACAGATGAACAAGACAGTTGGGAAGGTGGAGGTTGAAGCCCCCGAAGGCAGCCCGCAGACCATCTTGACCCGTACTTTCGACGCTCCCCGGGACCTGGTCTTCAAGGCCCACAGCAGTTGCGAACACATGTCCAAGTGGTGGGGGCTGCGGGGCAGTTCGTTTTTGAGCTGCGACCTGGACTTCGCCGAGGGTGGTGCCTGGAGGATTGTGGTCCGCGAGGCCGACGGCAGCGAATCCCCATTCAAAGGGGAGTTCAAACAGATCAAGGCCCCTGAACTGTTGACCTGGACCTTCTGCTACGACGTGGCGCCGTACAACGAGGTCGTGTCGGTCGAAACTATGGAGTTCACCGAGGAGGACGGGCGGACCACCATCCGGACGGTATCGACCTACCCGTCGCTCGAGGTCCGGGACGCGGTAGCGGGCAGCGGCATGGCCGATGGCGCCGCCGAGACCTGGGACCGCCTAGAGGAGTACGTCGCAACCCTGTCGTAAGCTCCACGTCTCGCACCCCCGCCTGAAGGGCCGGGGGTGCCGGCGCGAATTGTGGTTCCGGCGCCGGGTTGACTGCCGACCATCCGGCATGGCAGCTTAACGAAGTTAAGTTAACCAGCCGTCCGATGGGAGTCATCGAATGCTCACTGCACTTGGTCGCTTTGTTTACCGGCGTCGCGTCTCGGTGGTGTGGACGAGCGTTGTCCTGTTTGTGATATCCGGGATCGCCGGGTTCGGGGTCATCTCCGAATTGTCCACCGGTGGATTCCAGGGCCAGGGCGCCGAGTCCTCCCGGGCGGCCCGGATGCTCGACGAAGAGTTCGAGGCCGGTTCCCCCAACCTTCTCCTCCTGGTGACTGCGACCCGGGCCGGGTCGGTGGACGACCCGCTGGTGGCGGAACGGGGCCGGGTACTGACCGAGAAGCTGGCTTCCGACCCCCGGGTCGAGCAGGCGTACTCCTACTGGACCCTGGGTCTGCCGTCGCTCAAAAACAACGACGGCAGGCAGGGAATGATCCTCGCCCGGCTGAAGGGCGACGAGGAGCAGGTCCTGGAGGAGGCCGACCAGATCGCCCCCGGCTACACCCTGGACGAAGAACTGGTGACGGTGCGGGTGGGCGGCAGCGCCAAGGTGTTCAGCGAGATCTCGCACCAGGTGGAAAAGGACCTTCAGAAGGCCGAAATCATCACCTTCCCCGTGATCCTTCTGCTTTTGATAGTGGTCTTCGGCAGCGCAGTGGCCGCCGGCCTGCCCCTGGCGGTCGGAGGGCTGGCGGTGGTCGGTACCCTGGTGGTGCTCAGGATCCTTACCGGCTTCACCGATGTCTCGATCTTCTCTTTGAACCTGACCACCGGGCTCGGCCTGGGGCTGGGCATCGACTACAGCCTGTTCATCGTCTCGCGGTTCCGGGAGGAGTTGGCGGCCGGATCCAGCACCGAAGCGGCGGTGATCCGGTCGGTCGAAACCGCCGGCCGGACGGTTTTGTTCTCCGCCCTGACCGTCGCCGCTTCGTTGTCGGCCCTGCTGGCCTTCCCGCTGCAGATCATGCATTCCTTCGCCTACGCCGGTTCCGCAGTGGTGGTTGTCGCGGCGCTGGGCTCGGTGGTTACCCTGCCGGCCGCTCTGTCGATCCTCGGGGACAAGGTCAACCGGTTCCGGCTGGTGGAGCAGCGCCCGGTGGCAAAGGACGGCGGATTTTGGGGCAAAGCCGCGGTGTTCGTGATGCGGTTCCCGGTCCCCATAGCGGTATCGGTAGTCGCGCTGCTGCTGGCCCTGGGAGCCCCTTTTCTCAACGTCCGTTTTGGCGTTTGGGATGACCGGGTGCTGGGGGAGGGCGCGCCCAGCCGGCTGGTGCAGGATGAGGTGAGGTCCAACTTCTCGGCCGGCGAGTTCGGAGCCCTTGCGGTGGTTGTCGACGACAGCGGGGACCCGCCGTCCCGGGCCAACGACGTAACCGGGTACGCCTCCTCCTTGTCACGGCTGGACGGGGTGCTGCGGGTCGACGGCGAGACCGGCAGCTTCGCCGGCGGGGTCCAGGTGGCCCCGCCGATTCCCGGGGTCTCGGCCCGTTTCACCGCCGAGGGGGCGACCTGGCTTTCGGTGGTCCCGTCGATCGAGCCGATATCCCCGGAGGCCGAGGACCTGGTCCACCGGGTCCGGGCGGTTGCCGCCCCCGGAACCGTCCTGGTGGGAGGACCCTCCGCCGACCTGGTCGACGGCAAGTCGACCCTGTTCGACAGGCTGCCGCTGGCTCTGACGATCATCACCGTGGTGACGGTACTCCTGCTGTTCTTCATGACCGGGAGTATCCTTGTGCCGGTCAAGGCGATGATCCTGAACCTGTTATCCCTGGCAGCCACCTTCGGCGCCATGGTCTGGATATTCCAGGAGGGGCATCTTGCTGATCTGTTGGGTTTCACCCCGACCGGCACCCTGGATACAACCTCGCCCATCCTCATGTTCTGCGTGGCCTTTGGGCTCTCCATGGACTATGAAGTGTTTCTGCTTTCCCGGATCAAGGAAGAACATGACGCGGGGGCCGACAACGTGACGGCAGTGGCCCGGGGCCTCGAGCGAACCGGCCGGATCGTTACCGCAGCCGCCGGATTGCTGGCCGTGGTGTTCTTGTCGTTTATCAGTTCCGAGGTCGCCTTTGTGAAATTGATTGGGGTGGGGATGATGCTGGCAGTGATCATGGACGCAACGCTCATTCGGGCGACCCTGGTGCCGGCATTTATGCGTCTGGCCGGCAGGGCCAACTGGTGGGCTCCCAAGCCGCTCAGGCGCTTCCACGACCGGTTCGGCATAAGCGAATCCGGCGCCCCACGGCCGGCGCCCGACCCGGTGGGATGAACATCGAACCGGCGCCGTCGGAAGCCCGCCGGACCCGCGCCCGGCGCGGGGATGGTGACCGGCTGCGGCTGGAGATCCTGGCCGCGGCCGAAAGGCTGCTGGCCCTCACTTCCGA
>JAJCYE010000081.1 GCA_029263075.1 Actinomycetes bacterium | reverse complement strand
GTGGAGCCGTGGGGATTCGAACCCCAGACTTCTGCCTTGCAAAGGCAGCGCTCTACCAACTGAGCTACGGCCCCTCGGTCGGACTATTCTATGGTGCTGCTAGCCGAAACGCTGCAGGGCCGCCATCCTGACCCCCCGGTAGGCGAGCCGCTCGAAGAATTCGTCTGGGTCGAACACCGCCTCGGGCGACATTGCCCCCACCGGACGGTCCGCCCCGGAGGTCAACATTTTGACCGCCACCACCAGCGGCGCGACCAGCAGATTCGGCAACTGATCCACCAGACCGTAGGTCAAGGTCGTCTCCCGACCGTCCTTGATGCCCGTCACGTCGGCCCGCACCGCCGACCAGGGCTGGGTCGCCGGGCGAACCCGGCCCACCAACCTGGTCAACTTGTCGGTCAGGCCCCTCGAAGCCAGCGGACCCACTGCGGGGAGCCGGGCCGAGGACCGCACGATCGCCTCCACCACCGAGTCGGTCAAGCCGCCCTTAACCACGATCTCCTTCAACTCGGGAAACGTGGCGCCCAGCGTCAGCGGCTCGGAAGCCCGGGCCAAGCGCAGGTTGCGCCAGCCGACCGGCTCGGGGAAAAAGATGGGCTCGGGCTGCTCGCCGGCCGGGAAGTTAAGGCGCACCCCGGATTGCTTCACAAAAGACTCACCCGTCAGCAAATCCAGGGCCCGGCTGAGGGCCGCCTGCGACATGGAGGCGGACGATGACGCAACCCAACCGATCCGGACGCGGTGGGCGGTATCCAGTGAGGCTACGGCGGACTTCACCATGAGGTTGGTGATGCCCGGCGACCAGCCCATCCCGGCGACGGCCAACGTTCCCACCGACTGGGCGTGGGCATCCAGCGACAACACCGCCTCGACGACGTCCGGCGAACTACTTGGCGACAGGTAGGGCACGCCGGCGGCAATGGCCGCCAAAGCGGTGTCCCGGGCCTCCTGCGGGTTTTCGATCCAGGGGCCGATGATCAGGTCCGCCTGGCCCGCCGCGGCCCTGAGGTCGTCCTTGCGAACGACCTCGTCGATCTGTGGGTCCTCCTTGAGGACCGCCGAAAGAAGCGCGGTGGCGCCGCCCGAGCCCAGTATCGCTATGCGGGTCAAGCTTGGGAGGTGCCGTTGGTGCTCGGCTTGGCGGTGGCGTCCTTCCAGGAGCCTTCGGGCGCAAGGGGTGGCCTGATCCGCTTGAGCACCGCGGCTGCGGCCATGCCGATCACTGCCGTTCCGGCTACTGCGGTGAACTTCTTCATCGGTCCAGGCTAGCACCTGCGGCCGACGTGCCCGTCGGAGGGGGCCAGTTGTGGCGGGAGGTCGGGGGGCTTGCCCCCGGACTGGGTGGGGTTACGTGGAGTCGAACCACGGACCTCAGCATTATCAGTGCTGCGCTCTAACCAGCTGAGCTATAACCCCTTGGAGACCTACTTTAACTGAAGCCGCCGAAGTTCATCCCCGGGCGGGGAACTAGTCCAAGTCGGCTTCTTCGTTGACCGGTGCGATCGCGGCCACCTGGACCCCCTTGTCCATGGTCATCACCCGGACTCCGGTGGTGTCGCGGCCCTGACGGGAGATGGTCTTGACGGTCATCCGGATGACCTGCCCGTCGGAGGCGATCAGGAAGATCGAGTCCTGTTCCTCAACCACCATGGCGCCCTGGATGAGACCCCGCCGCCCGATGAGCTTGGCGGTCTTGACCCCCCGGCCGCCCCGGCGCTGCAGCGGGTATTTGGTCAGCCACGTCCGCTTGCCGTAGCCGGCGTTGGTGACTATCAACAACTCGCCCTTCTCGCTGACCACATCGAACGACACAACGGTGTCGTCTTCGCCCATCTTCATGCCGATTACACCGCCGGCCGTACGGCCCATCGGACGCACGTCGGACTCGTTGAACCGGATGGACATACCGTTGCGGGAGACCATGATCAGGTCGTCCTTGCCCGAGGTGGCCCGCACCGTATCCACCGCATCGTCCTCGCGCAGGTTGATGGCGATAATTCCGTCCTTGCGCGACGAGTTGTAGGCGTTGAACGCGGTCTTCTTGACTATCCCCTTGTGGGTTGCGATGACCAAGAATGCGTGGGTCTCATAATCCCGGGTGTCGATGATGGCCGCGGTGTGTTCGTCCGGACCATACGGGAGCAGGTTTTTGATGTGGGTCCCGAGCGACGTCCGCTCCTTCTCGGGAATCTCGTGGGCCTTCAGCCTGTAGACCTTGCCCCGGTTCGAAAAGATCATTACGAAGGCGTGGTTGGAGGTGGTCAGCATGTGCTGGACCAGGTCCCCTTCCTTCGGCTTGGCCCCGATGACGCCTTTGCCGCCCCGGCCCTGGGTCTTGTAGGTCGCAGACTTTACCCGCTTGATGTAGCCGGTTCGGGTGATCGTTATCACCACGTCTTCGTCGGCGATCAGATCTTCGATGTTGAACTCGCCCTCGTCCATCACTATTTCGGTGCGGCGCGGGTTGGCGAACTTCTCCTTGATGGCCAGCAGGTCGTCGCGGATGGTCCTGTTTTGCAAAGTCCGGGACGCCAGCAACGCTTTGAGTTCGTCGATGGTCTTGGCGAGTTCGGCTGCCTCCTGGCGGATCTTGTCCCGCTCCAGGGCGGCCAGACGGCGCAACATCATGTCCAGAATCGCGTTGGCCTGTATCTCGGAGAGGGCAAACCTGCCCATCAATTGACCACGAGCTTCGTCGGCCGACGGCGCCTCGCGGATCAGCTTTATGACTTCGTCCAGATGGTCGAGTGCTATCAGCAGGCCCTCGAGGATGTGCATGCGGTCCTCGGCTTTGCGCAGCCGGAATCGGGTGCGGCGGATGATGACCTGGACCTGATGCTCGATGTAGTGGCTGAGGATATCCCTCAGCGGCAGCGTGCGGGGAACGCCGTCCACCAGGGCCAGCATGTTCATGCCGAACGAGTCCTGCATCTGCGTGAACTTGTAGAGGTTGTTGAGCACCACCTGGGGAATGGCGTCGCGTTTGAGTTCAATGACGATTCGGGTGCCCTTGCGGTTGGACTCGTTGCGACCGCCGGAGACGCCGGCGATCTTTTTCGAGTTGACCAGATCGGCAACTTTTTCGATCAGGCGGTCGCCCGAGACCATGTAGGGCAGTTCGGTGACCACGATGCGCGTCCCGCGTTTGGTCTCCTCGATCTCGGTCTTCGCCCGGACCCGCACAATGCCCCTGCCGGTCTCGTAGGCGTCCCGCAGTCCCGAGCGGCCCAGGATCACGCCGCCTCCCGGGAAGTCCGGTCCCTTGATGATCTCGTTCAGGTCGGCCGAAGAACTGTCCGGTTCGTCCATAAGCTTTACGGTGGCGTCGATGACCTCACCCAGGTTGTGGGGCGGGATATTGGTCGCCATTCCGACCGCGATGCCGGTGGACCCGTTGACAAGTAGGTTTGGGAACCGCGCCGGCAGGACCGAGGGTTCGGTCTCCTCGCCGTCGTAGTTGGCGATGATGTCGACCGTGTCCTCGTTGATGTCGCGCAGCAATTCCATCGCCAACTGCGCCAAGCGGACTTCGGTGTAGCGGGCTGCTGCGGGCGGGTCTCCGTCGACTGAACCGAAGTTTCCGTGACCGTCGATCAGCGGGTGGCGCATCGCGAACGGCTGGGCCATCCGGGCCAGCGCGTCGTAGATAGCCGAGTCGCCGTGTGGGTGGTACTTACCCATGACGTCACCGGTTACCCGGGCAGACTTCTTGTACGGGGTACCGGGCCTCAGGCCGAGCCCGAGCATGCCCCACAAGATCCGCCGGTGGACGGGCTTCAGGCCGTCGCGGACGTCGGGCAGGGCGCGTCCGACGATCACGCTCATGGCGTAGTCGAGGTAGGACCGTTGGACCTCGTCCTCTATGTCTACGGTGCGGACGTTGGCGCTGTCCTCGTGGAGAGAGGGCTGGAGGGGGGTTTCGTCTTCCGAGCCGGGAGGCGTCTGGTTCATCTATACGTCCAGGGTCGCGTAGCGGGCGTTTTTGGTGATGAAGTCGCGACGGCTTTCGACGTTCTCCCCCATCAAGATGGAGAAGATTTCGTCGGCGATCGCAGCGTCCTCCATCTGGACCCGCTTGAGCATGCGGGTTTCCGGATTCATGGTGGTGTCCCACAACTCCTCGGCCGGCATCTCACCAAGTCCCTTGAACCGGTTGAAGCTGAGTTTTTTCTCGGGGTGGGCGGCCCGCAGGGCGTCCCGTTCCTCGTCGGAGAAAACGTAGTACTTCTTGCCGGCGATTGTGGTTTTAAAGAGCGGAGGCGTAGTTAGGTAGACATAACCGGCGTCGATCAGGCCCGGCATGTACCGGAACAGGAAGGTCAGCAGCAGCGTGGTGATGTGCTGTCCGTCCACGTCGGCGTCCGCCAGCAGGCACACCTTGTGGTAGCGCGCCTTTTCGATGTTGAAATCTTCGCCGATGCTGGTCCCGATGGCGGTGATGAGCGCCAGGACCTCCTTGTTCTCCAAAATCTTGTGGAGGCGGGCCTTCTCCACGTTCAAGATCTTGCCGCGGATGGGCAGTATCGCCTGGAACTCTCGATCCCGGCCTCCCTTGGCGCTACCGCCTGCGCTGTCGCCCTCCACGATGAACAACTCACTCATGAACGGGTCTCTTGACGCACAGTCGGCCAGTTTGCCGGGCAGGCCGCCGCCCTCGAATGCAGACTTGCGCGTTATGTCGCGGGCTTTTTTGGCCGCCATCCGGGCCCTAGCCGCCTGCTGCGCCTTGGCGACGATCTTCTTGCCCTCGGTGGGGTGCTCCTCAAACCAGTCACCGAGGTTCTTGTTGATGGCGGTCTCGACGAACGAGCGCATCTCCGAGTTCCCCAGCTTGGTCTTGGTCTGGCCTTCGAACTGGGGTTCGCGCAGCTTCACCGAGATGATCGCAACCAGGCCCTCGCGGATGTCTCCGCCCTCAAGCGAAGGCTCTTTCTCCTTGGCCAAGCCTTTGGCCCGCACGTAGCGGTTCACCACGTTGGTCAGGGATTTCCGGAAACCCTCCTCGTGCATGCCGCCCTCGTGGGTGTTGATGGTGTTGGCGAACGAGTGGATGGACTCGGTGAAAGATGAGTTCCAGACCAGGGCCACCTCCATCTCCCGACCCTCCCCCTGCTCGCGCAGGTGGATGATCTTGTGAAGAATCTCCCGGCCGGCGTTCAGTGCCTTTACAAAATCGGCCAGGCCGCCGGTGGCTTTGTAAGTCTCGGACTTCTCCGCCCTTTCGTCGGTGAAGACGATTTCGACCCCGGTCAGGTATGAAAGTTCCCTGAGTCGCCGCGCAATGGTGTCGTAGTCGAACTCGGTGGTCTCGGTGAAAATTTCGGGGTCCGGATAGAAGGTGACGGTGGATCCGGTCTTGGACTTCGCGATCGTTTTGACCTTGGTCAGGCTCTGGGTGGTCTTGCCTCTCGCGAACTCGGCGACATGAAATCCTCCGTCCCGGCAAACCTCGACCCGCAGCTTGCTCGAAAGCGCGTTCACCACCGAGACGCCGACCCCGTGGAGACCACCGGACACGGCGTAGCCCTGGCCACCGAACTTTCCACCGGCGTGCAGTTCGGTCAGCACGACCTCTACCGCGGAGCGTCGCTCTCCCTTGGGGGGGTCCACGGGGATGCCCCGCCCGTTGTCTTTAACCGTTACCGAGTTATCCGGGTGGATGAGGACGTCGATGTGGTCGCAGTATCCGGCCAAGGCC
>JAJCYE010000080.1 GCA_029263075.1 Actinomycetes bacterium | reverse complement strand
CCTGACCCCGAACCCGTGCGTGGAATGCAACCGGTCGATCAAGTTTGCTGCTCTGCTGGACCGGGCGCGCCAGTACGGCGCCGAGATCCTGGCTACCGGCCACTATGCCCGGACAGATCAGGTCGACGGCCGTTACCGGCTTCTCCGGGCCCGCGAACACAACAAGGATCAGAGCTACGTCCTGCATATGTTGGGTCAACAGGAGCTGGAGTTGGCCAGATTTCCGGTCGGGGAGTACTCCAAGCCTGAGATCCGCAAGATCGCCCAGTCCTTGGACCTGAGGACGGCCAACAAGCCCGAAAGCCAGGACCTGTGCTTCGTCCCGGACGGTGACACCCACTCCTTCCTCTCCGAGCAGGTGCCGGAGGGGTCGGTCCCGGGCCGGATCATCACTGCCGACGGCCGCCGGGTGGGGACCCACCGGGGGTTCGCCCACTACACCGTGGGCCAGCGCAAGGGCCTGGGAATCGGTCTTGGGGTGCCTCTCTACGTCGCTGAGGTCCGGTCCGACGACAACACCGTGGTTGTTGCCGGCGCCGGCGAGATGAAGGTGGACGAAATGCAGGTCGGCGGCGTGAGCTTTGTCGGCCGGCGCCCGGTCGGGGAGTTCCGCACATCGGTGATGAGCCGCTACCGGGGCGCCGAGGCGCCGGCGGAGGTAACCGTGTCCGGTGATGTGGCAACAGTGAAGTTCGACGAACCCCAGTCCCGGCCGGCGCCGGGGCAGACTGCGGTGTTCTACGATGGTGACGAAGTGGTCGGCGGTGGGACCATCAGCCGGGCAGTTGCAACAGAACCGGTGGCTTGACCGAGGAAGCCGGCCACCCGGCCCGGGAAATAGCCCGGCTGCGGGAGGCCATCCAGTACCACTCGCAGCGTTACCACGCACTCGACGACCCGGAGATTGCCGACGCCGAGTACGACGCGCTGGTCGGGGAGCTCGCCGAACTGGAGGCCGCCCACCCTGAACTCGTGACCGAGGACTCGCCTACGCAGACCGTGGGGGCCCCGCCGCTGGGGCTGTTCGCCTCCCTGGATCACCCGAACCCCATGTGGTCGCTGGACAACGCATTCAGCTTCGATGAGCTCGTCGCCTGGGGGAAGCGGGTTGAGCGCATCCTCGGCTCGGCAGCCGAGCTCTATTGCGAACTCAAGGTCGACGGGCTGGCGGTAAACCTCGTCTACGAAAACGGCCACCTGGCGACCGCGGCCACCCGGGGCGACGGGAGGACCGGGGAGGACATCACCCCCAACGTGACCACAATGCGCTCCGTGCCCCGGCAACTGCGGGGAGACGTACCGGAGTTCCTTGAGGTCCGCGGGGAAATCTTCATGCCGGTCAAAGCCTTCGAGGAGTTGAACGAGCGCCTGGTGGCCGCGGAACTGCGACCGTTCGCCAATGCCCGGAACTCGGCCGCCGGTTCGCTGCGGCAGAAAGATCCGCAGGTCACCGCCGGGCGGCAGCTAGGCCTCTATTGCCACTCGGTCGGTTCGGTCCCCGGGCGCCGTTTTAGGACTCACTCGGACCAGATGCAGTACCTGATCGGACTTGGGCTGCCGGTGATGGAGCACAACCGGGCGTTCTCCGAACTCGGCGCCGCCTTCGAGTTCTGCCAGCACTGGGAGAACCATCGCCACGACCTCGGATTTGAGGTCGACGGGGTGGTTGTCAAGGTCGACGACCTGGGGTCGCGGGAGGAACTGGGTTACACCTCAAAAAGCCCCCGCTGGGCCATTGCCTACAAGTTCCCGCCGGAGGAGAAGACCACCAGGCTGCTGGAGATAGAGCTCAACGTCGGTCGCACCGGCGCGGTTACCCCGTTCGCCCTATTGGAGCCGGTTCAGCTGTCGGGGGCGACGGTGACCCACGCCACCCTGCATAACGCCGACGAGGTGCAGCGCAAGGACATCCGAACCGGCGACATGGTGCTGGTCCGGCGGGCGGGGGAGGTCATCCCGCAGGTGATCGCGCCGATCGTCTCCAAGCGAACCGGTCGGGAGAAAGTCTTCGTCATGCCCGCTCACTGCCCGCGGTGCGAGACGGCCCTGGTCCGGGAAGAAGGGGAAGCGGTTTGGCGGTGCCCGAACGACGAGTGCCCGTCCCGGGGAGTGGAGGAGTTGTTCCACTTCGCCAGCCGGGGGGCCCTGGATATCGAGGGCTTGGGCTACAAGGCGGCAATCCAGCTGCGCGAGATGGGTTTTGTGAAGGACCCCGGCGACGTGTACGGTCTGACCCGGGACCAGCTCCTGCAACTACCCCTGTTCGGCGATAAAAAGGCCGACCAGCTGATGGCCTCGATCGAACACTCTAAGCGGGCCGGGCTTCCTCGGGTACTGGTTGCCATCGGCATCCGCGACGTCGGTCCCCCCACCGCCCGGCTGCTGGCCGGTGAGTTCGGTTCGATGCAACGCATCTCAACGGCGTCCGTCGAGGAGTTGACTGCGGTGGAGGGGATCGGACCGGTCGTCGCGCAACGCATCCGGGAGTTCTTCGAGGCGCCGCGAAACGCCGGGATTATACGGAAGATGGCGGAGGCAGGCGTGCTGCTGGAGCAGGAGCGGGTGGAGCCCAAGCAGGGTCACCTGACCGGCAAGAGTTTTGTGCTCACCGGCGGTCTGGAGCGGTGGAGCCGGGATGAAACCCAGGCACTTATCGAGGAGGCGGGGGGCAAGGTGGTCTCCGGGGTCTCTAAGAAGACCGACTACGTGGTGGTGGGGGAGAAGCCGGGATCCAAGTTGGACAAGGCCAAGGCGCTGGGCATCGAACTGCTGGACCAGCAGGCGTTGGCCGACCTGCTTGAAGGCGGCGCCCCCCGGCCGGACTGAGAACCGTTAGCTGGGAACAAAAAAACCCCCGCCGATACCGGCGGGGGTTTTTAGCGGTTTGTTAACGCTCCAGGGTTCGGCCCTTGAACATGCCGCTCTTGATGGCCACATTCTCCACGTTGCCGTAGTTGTTCTCAACCTGCTTCCAGTTCACCACGTTCCAGAAAGCCTCCACGTAGTCCGGACGCTTGTTCTGGTACCGCAGGTAGTAGGCGTGCTCCCACAGGTCCAGTCCCAGGATCGGAGTGTGTCCCCCCATGAGCGGGGAGTCCTGGTTCGGCAGGCTCAACACGAGTAGTTTTTTCTGATCCTTGGACTTGCGCTCGCCGGCCGCGATGACAATCCAGGCCCACCCGCTGCCGAAGTGGTTCAGCGCGGTTGCCTTGAACACATCCTTGAGCTGGGCGAACGAACCGAACTGGTCCTCGATGTTGGATCCGAGGGGACCGCGGGGTTCGTTGTCCTCTGGGTTCGGGGTGAGGGTTTTCCAGAACAGGCTGTGGTTGGCGTGCCCGCCACCGTGGTTGCGGACCGCTTTTTGGATGCGCTCCGGCAGGTTCGCGTAATCCTCCAGCAATTCCTCAACCGACTGATCGGAGAGGGGCTCGCCATCCATGGCGGCGTTCAGCTTGTCGATGTAAGTCTGGTGGTGCTTGGTGTGGTGGACCCTCATCGTCTCGGCGTCGATGTGCGGCTCCAGCGCGTCGTACGCGTACGGCAGTTCGGGCAGAGTGTACTTTCCCATTACCTGTGCTCCCTTTGGTGTCGGGCGGGATCGGACCTACTGTCGCCGCCGCAGAAAACCTATGAACCCTTGTAACGCGCCGGCCAACTCCCCGGGGTGCTCGGCGGCCCAACACCTCACGAACGCAGGCCGGCAAGGCGCTAGCCTAAATCTACCCCAAGTGCGTATTTGGGTAGCCGGTTCCGGGGCCGAGAGCCTCCATCAGCATGCCCATGGCTTCCGCTACGGTCCCGGCGCAGGGCACCGGGGCAGCCAACCCGTCGATTTGTGCCGACCAACTGCCGATCCCCACCAGCGGTTTGCCCATCTTCAGCGCCAGGGCGATTTCCGAGAGGGTGCCGAAACCCCCGCCGACCGCCAGGACGCCGTCGCCGGTCCGGACCACCAGGACGTTTCTCATCTCGCCCATTCCTGTGGGGACCACGATGTCCAGGAAGGCGTTGCCTGCGGTTCTGGATGTCCCCGGAAGCAGCCCCAGAGTGGTCCCGCCTGCATGTTTGGCGCCCCGGCACGCCGCCTCCATGGCGCCCGGCCCCCCTCCGGTAACCAGGATCGCCCCCGCCCGGGCGATGTATTCCCCGGCCTGCCCGGCCAGGTCCAGGACCTCGGCGGACGCGTCTGCCGGACCGATGAGGCTGATGTAGGTTGGCTCGTTCACTGGGGGTCCCTCGGGTGCCGGAGGGACATATATTAAGGTCGAGGGGTCGGAGAGAGCCCGGGAGGTATAGATGCTGAATGTGGAGTTGGCGGGCAAAACTTATCCCGTAACGAACTACGAGGTAACCGCCGAAGCCATCCGTAGGTACGCCCAAGCCACCAATGACCCCAACCCGGCGGTTAACTCCGACGATGCGATTGCCCCGCCCGCCTTCCCCTGCGTGGTGGGGATCGAGCAGCTGAACCGGGTTATGTACGACCCTGAGCTCGGGGTGGATATGGCGATGCTGGTCCATGCCCGGCAGGAGCACCGGACCCTGCTGCCTATCCGTGCTGGGGACTCGTTCGAGGTTTCGACCGTCCTGGAAGAGGTGAGCCTGGCCGACACCGGCCACACGTTCACCGTGTTGTTCTCCCTGGTCGACCCAAAGGGGCAACTCGCGGCCCAGGCCCGGAGTGTGATGTTCATCCGGCGTACCAACTCAATCAAACAACCGCCGGTGGCCGCCGAGCGGGGTGAGACGGTTTGTGAAGCTCCGGAGGAGGTATCCGAAGACCAGCCCGCCCGCTACGCAGAGGCGTCCGGGGATCACAACCCCATCCACCTGGACGCCGGGGCGGCCAAGGCAGCGGGGTTTCCCGGCGTTGTCCTTCACGGGATGTGCACCATGGCGTTCGCTGCGAAGGCGCTTGTTGCGAACCTGGCCGCCGGAGATCCTTCGCGGGTCCGGCGGGTGGTCACGGAATTCGCCCGCCCGGTATTTCCCGGACAGAGCCTGGTGACAAGGGCGTGGCGGCTGCCCGGCCCGGACACGAATCATCAGGTTGATACCTATGGATTCGAAACGGTTAACGCCCGCGGGTCGGCTGTGCTCAGGGCTGGTGTAGTTGACATAGTTAACTAGGGATAACAGAGTTCACCCTGGATTTTCCCGAACTGGGGGTTATAGTGAGTCCATCCAACTCAAAGAAATGGGCTTCTTAGCGTGAGTTTTCTCAAAAATGCGCTCATCTACCTCGGCTTCGTCGAGGACGATCTCCAGGGCGAAATCGCTTCCTACGGCGACCCTCAGCCCCGCCGAACGCCGCGTTCACAGCCTCAGGACCGGTACGAACCTCAGGGCCGGGCTTTCGATGACCGCTACGAGGCGGCCTCTCGCTCCTACGAGGACACCCGGACCTACGACTACGAGGGCCGAGGCGAGCCGATCGAGCGCGAACCGCGCCGGGCCGAGCAGTTGGCGTCGGTCCACCAACTCGCCCCGCCCCACTCCATGGGCCAAGTTCACATCGTCCGTCCGGAGTCCTACGGAGACGCCCAGCAGATAGGTGACCGGATGCGGCGCGGACTGCCGGTGATCGTCAACCTGGAAGAGGCGGAAAGCGAACTGGCTCGCCGCATCGTGGCGTTCGCCAGCGGTCTGGTCTATGGGTTGGACGGCAACCTGCAGAAGCTGTCGCGCCGGATCTACCTCATCACGCCGGCCGAGATGGAAGTCTCTTCCGAGGACAAGCGCCGTCTGGCGGAAGACACCGGCCTCGGCTTTTAGGCCGCGCCAAATGCAACGCCCCGAGCTTGTAGTTTTTCGTCGGATCCCTAAGAATTCTGTCGCCCGTTTGTGCGCGCCGGATCGGCGTTGGTACAGTCTCCTGCTAGGCAATTAGTGCCGAATTGTGCCGTTCAGGCGCATTTCATGACGGGCCGGACCACTTTGAGCGGCCGATTGCCACCGCTTTTCGCCCGGCTGTTGCTAACTTCTTTACATGAAGTTGCAGAACTCGCGCTCGAACCTTAGACGCGCCTTGCTCCCGACTCTGGGTTGTGTGGTCCTGATGCTGGCTGCCGCCTCGTGTCAGAAGGCCGACACATCGGTCCAGAATGAACTCACCAAGAAGCTCGAGACCTCGGTGGCGCAGGTCAACGGTCTGGCCGTCCAGGTGCAGAGCCTGGAGGGCAAGGACCAGGGGATAGAGGGTCAGGTGTCGGGCCTGAACGAGTCGTTCGCCGCCATTCAGGCCGGACTCGACGATCTCTCGAAGAGTGTTGCCGCCGCCAACGGCGCCGATGCGGAGTTAAAAAAGAAGGTCGACGCCCTGACCGGTCAGGTCAACTCTGCGGTTAGCAGGGCAAATTCGGTCACCTCCAAGATCGGCGCAGTTGAGCAGAAGACCGCTCTGTTGGAGACCCGCTACAACGACCACCTCCGCAAATACCACAGCGGCGGATGAGGCACGTTGAAGCTCCTTCAGAGGTAGCCGGCCGCTATGTAATCGCCGGGAGGATCGGCTCGGGCGGCATGGGCGACGTGTTCCGCGCCCGCGACTCGGTTCTCGGCCGGACGGTCGCAATCAAGATGCTTCCTTTCGACCTGGCCATCCAGCCCGGGTTCGTCGAACGTTTTAAGGCCGAGGCCCAGGCGGTGGCGCGGATTTCCCACCCCAACGTGGTGCAGGTCCACGACTGGGGCCAGGAGGGCGACACCTATTACATGGTGATGGAGTACGTCCGCGGAAAGAACCTGCGCCAGATTTTGTCCAACAACTCCAAGCTGCACCCCCGCCACGCCGCCCAATTGACCGGGCAGGTGCTGGGCGCGCTGGCCGCAGCCCACGAAAAAGGGGTTATCCACCGGGACGTGAAGCCCGAGAACGTCGTCGTCTCAACCGAAGGCCGGGTCAAGGTTGCGGACTTCGGGATCGCCCGGGCGGTCGAGAGCGCGGCCCTGACCGGAGGGATGCTCGGCACCGTTGCCTACGTGGCGCCCGAGCAGGCCCGGGGGGAGAGGGTCGACCCCCGCACCGATCTCTACTCGGCTGGCTGCATGTTGTACGAGTTGTTGACCGGTTCGCTGCCGTTTGAGGGCGACGCCGCCAAAGTGCTGCAGGACCACCTGAACTCCCGGGTCCCGGCGCCGTCGTTACTGGCGCCCGAGGTCGGCGAAATTTTGGACCGGGTGGTCACCAGATCCACTGCGCCGCTGGCGGCGGATCGCTACCAGTCGGCCGCCGAGATGCGTAAAGACCTGGCGTCTGCGGTCAATTCACTCCCCGCGGCGCCTCCGCTGGCCACCCTGACCGAGGAGTTCACCTCGGAGGCCTCGCCCGACAACATACAGACGCTGCTGAGGGCTGCCGCGCCCAAGCAAAAGCGGAAGTGGCGGATACCGGTGGCCCTGGCTGTGGTGCTTGCCGTCTTGGCCGGAGCCTTTTTCTATGTGGGACCGACACAGGTGCCCCCGGTGGCCGGCGAAGAGAGGGCGGTGGCCGAGCAGCGTATCCGGCAAGCAGGACTGCAGGCCAACTTCGCCGACGTGTTTTCCGACGAGGTCCCGGCGGGCGAGGTGGTCGACTCCAGGCCCGGGGCGGGTTCGTGGACGAAGAAGGACGGGACGGTTGCCGTCTCCATCAGCCAGGGCCCCAAGCTCAGCGACGTACCCAACGTTGTCGGGATGCAGTTGGAACAGGCCAAACAGGCCATTGCGGAGAACGACCTGGCCATCAACCCGAACATCGAACGTAAGAACAGCATCGAGCCCTTGGACAAGGTACTGAGCCAGGACCCCCCGCCCAAGCAGGTTAAGAGCGGTGAACTGGTGACCCTGTTGGTGTCCGACGGCCCGGCGATCCTGCCGATACCGGCCCTGAACGGCAAGTCGGGCGACGCTGCGCAGGCCGAGTTGCGAGAACTGGGCTTCACGCCGGTCTCGGAGTCCGTGTTCAACGCGGCCGCGGCCGGGACCGTGGTGGGCCAGGCGCCCCCGGCCGAAGAACCGCATCCTCAGGGGACCGAAGTGAAGATATCGGTTAGCAAGGGTCCGCAGCCCTTTAAGGTCCCCGACGTTAAGGGCAAGTCCTGTACCGACGCGAAGGGTGCTCTAGAAGCGCTGGGCCTGAAGGTGACTGCCCAGACCTCGGGTGGCGGTGCGGCGACCTGCGGAGGAAACAGGGTCCTGGAGCAGGATCCGCTGTCGGGGAGCGACCGCAGGCCGGGGGCCGAAGTTACGCTCTACGTAGGCTGAGCCTCCGGGCGATAGGGGACGACAACCCCAACCGATCGGCACCGATTCGCACCCTGGCCGTCGTGTGAGGTTAGGGTTGAGCCATGGACGAACAGGCGGTGATTCGGCACATAACCGGGTCCTACGATCAGGTCTTCGCCCAGGACGTCGAGGGCAACTGGTTCTTCTTCTACGGCGCCGAGCGGATGTCACCCTTCGCGACCTTGATGACCGACGATGTTAACGATCAGGCATCTGACCTGAACCGGCCCGGGGTGTTCCGGCTGAACATCGGAGTGAGTCGCAAGACCTTCAAGTCGCTGTTCGGGGAGGAAGGCACGGAGTGGGACTTCACTGCGCTCGATCGGCTGATGCCCCACCCGGTCTACGCCCGCAACCTGTGGGTCTGTGCAGTAAATCCTGAACAGACCTGGGGTCAACTGAAGACGCTCTTGGACGAAGCGTACGCCTCGGCGGTTGAAAAACAGTCCCGGCGGGATAGCCGGCGACAGGTCTGAGAGACCGTAGATCCGGTGTTGGGGCCAAGCAGGGACATTCCCGGGGCCCTAAGGACTAGAGGACCCAACGGATGCTGCTGGCAACGCCCTCAGGTGCGGGAGAAATACAGGCTGTAGCGGCGGACCATTGCCAGGGCGAACAGGCAGACCAGGCCGAGGGCCGGGAACAGGATCTTGAGGTCAACGCCGGCGGTGGCGATGGAGGCTTCCTCCCGGCCGGCGGTGTTGTCGATCAGCAACTGCTCTTGCTCGGTGGTCAGGTCGGGCCGGATCGAGTGGGTGGAGTGCGCCTGAAGAGAAGCCAGGTTACCGAACGCCCAGTCGTACATGGTCATGGATTCGGCGTAGTGGTTGCCGGTCCCCAACACCACTGAGATCAGGGTGTGCCCGTCCCGGGTGACGGCGGAGATCAGACAGTTGCCGGCGTCGTCGGTGAACCCGGTTTTTACGCCGGCGGTACCCGGGTACCTCCACAGCAGCTTGTTGTGGTTGATGAACATGTGGTTGGTGCCGTCGCCCCAGGGGATGATGTGGGTCTTGGAGCCGACCATCTGAGCAAAGGTCGGGTTCTTCATGGCGGCCGAGGTGATTAGCGCCAGGTCCCGGGCCGTGGTTTGGTGTCCCGGTTCGTCCAGCCCGTGGGGGTTGGTGAAGTGGCTGTTGGTGGCGCCTAGTTGAGCCGCCCTCTTGTTGACCATCTGCATGAAGCCGGCCACGGTTCCATCGGGGCTAACCGTCTCCGCCAAAGCGATGGCGGCATCGTTTCCCGATTGGAGCAACAGGCCCCACAACATGTCGCCCACGGTCATGGTCCATCCTTCTTCGGCGAACATCCTCTGGCCGGGGACGTTGCGGGCCGCGGCCGAGATGACTCCCTGCCGGTTCAGGTCGGAGTTTTCTATCGCCACCAGGGCGGTGATGACCTTGGTCAGGCTGGCCGGCGCCCGCACCGTTGCTTCGTCCCGGGACCACAGGACGTTGCCGGAATCCAAGTCCAGCACCACGCCGGCCTGCATGGTCAACCCGGGCGGGGGAGGGGGTGGCGCCGCCTCGGCCGCCCGGATTGCGGGGGCCGGGCACGCGAGAAGCAGGAGTGTGGCAAATGCCACAACCAAACGGGATCTCAACATGGGAAGAGGTCAATTTAGTTAACTGGGCCGGCGGTTGCAAGGACCACCGATTGGCCGGGTCGAGCCGGTCACCCAGGAAGTAGGAGCCCGGCTTCCGGAGTCGGTATCAATGGGTGCGGTCCCGCTAGCGGTATCGAAGTCCCATCTGTTCAAGCTCCATGTAGGCGAGCGGGCCGAAGTCGCCGGAGTGGAACGACCGGAGGGCATCCCTGGCCTCCCGGCCCCGAAAATCGGCCAGTGGGCGGTTGGCGATGGCCCTCAGCGCAAACAGGTGCAGACTGTCGGAGTCCCCCCGCAGCCGGGCGGCGGCCGAGGCATCCCGGATCCACCCGGCCCGCCTCCACAGCCACACCGTCAGAGCCAGCAGGATGGGCAGCAGTGCGACGACGATGCCGACCCAGGTCGAAAGGGTGTCGACGGTGTTCACCTGGCTGGCGCCGGACTCCTGCAGCGACTCGCCGACGCCCACCAGCCCGTCGAAGCGGTCCTTGATGAAACCTCCGATCACCGGTACCCGGACTACCGTGCCCTGCACCGAGGAGGCGGTGTCCTCCAGATCCTGCCCGGCGTCGATCAGCAGCCGTCCGGCGGCGGAAAGCTTGTCCACCAGGTCGTTGAGGAACATGCCGGCCCGGATCCACAGATAACACCAGACGACCGCAAGGCCGTCGAACAGCACCTGCCGGTATCGCTGCGAAGGAAGTTCGGCGTAGAGCTTCATTGGCAATCCTCCAAAGATGTCCGGCGGCTGGTCGGAGTTCTAGAATCGCGTTCTCGAAGCCTGAGGGGGCGAAGGTGGGCATGGTTGACGCACTGCGTTTGGGCGTGTGATGAGAACCAGGGTCGTTTTTCTAACCCGCTAGTTTTGTCTCAAGCTGTTCGACGGGGTAGAAGAAGTATTGCTTTCCTCTCTTTCGCTTTTCCAGGTATCCCTGTTCCTCAAGCGCTATGAGATCGGTTCTTGCGGTTTGAAACGTGACGTTATGGCTTGTGGCATGCGATCTAAACGTGTACGGCTGGTCGGGATTCCGCATTGCACCGCCCAATAAGGCGAGCTGTCGATGGTTGAAGCGATCTGAGGATCTGATCATCTTTTCAAGCTTCCGAATTTCCGCCGCTTTGCGCTGAAGGTACCGATGTGAACGCTCTATCGCCTGCTTTATGACTGCAAGGTGATAGAGGATGAAGTAGGTGGTGTCGTTGTTATCCGTTTCGGAATATAGGTATGCCCTCCCGTATCGACCCGGCGCTTTTCGGAAGACTTCCGAAACGGATAGGTAGTCCGTTAGCCAATAGCCCGACTTTCGCATGGACCAATAGAAGAGGGCGCGGGCGGTCCTGCCGTTGCCATCTTCGAACGGGTGGTCATACCCCAGCCAGAAGTGGAGCAGGATGGCTCTCACGACTGGATGAAGGAACCCAGAACTACCCTCTGTTTCATTCGCAAAGTCACACATGCGTTGAAAGCGTTCCGGGAGGTCGGTTGCGATCGGTGGGGAATGAATGACCTGATCAGTTTTCACGCGGTCATAGACCGCAACCCGATCGTCCTTGGCAGTTTGAAGTCGTCCGGCGGCGTCGGGATTATCCAAGGTGCCCTCGGTCAGTATGCGATGCAGTTCTAGGACGCAGGGTGGTGTGAGTGGTTTGTTTCCCTGGGCCCGCATGTACTGGAGAGCTTGGTAGTTGTTCAAGATCATGCGCTCACTGCGATCTTTGGGGCTGCGAGACGTTCGGATCATTTCTTTGGCCGTCCGCCTTGAGGTTGTGGCACCCTCCAACTGGCTGGAACGTATCGCCTCTTCGATCAACGAGTTGACCAGGTACGTCTTCTGCGCCGATTCATCACCGGTAACAACCTCGGGCATCCGGATCTCGCCGCTGGCATGTTGGTCGATGTATTGAAGTAGTTTTAACGCTTCGTCGGGAGTGCCGTACAGGAACGGCTTATTCTCCTTGTCCGTGAGGGGGAGCTTCTTGAGCAGCGGGGACCGAGCGATCTTAATGGCAACCCACCACTGCTCATTTGTGAGGCCTGGTGGGGGCTCCATCATCCGAAGCGTGTGCCAATGACGGTACTTGCCCTCGGGTGCCGCGCCCGTTTCCTGCGAAATCCTGAATAGATCCAGAAGTTGATCAGAGCCTGCTTGCAGCTCCTTAGCAAGAAGCATGTGGTGATCGGGCGGAGGAGTAACGAACACCAGTCAACTATAAGCCAACTACTAATTCATTTAAAGCTAGTAGTTATCGAGCAGCCAACTGCTAAAACTGGATGAGCTTACCGATGTTAGTACCTGGCCCGAAAGACGCAAACCGCCAAAACCCCCCCCAGCGTGATTCGCAGTCTCACTGTGCTAGGGCAGGCCCTCTTGGGTGTCTTCGGCGGGCCCTACGGGTGGCGCCGGCGGCGGGGGTTCGTCGCCGGCCGTCTCGGTGGGCTTGCGAACCAGCAGATAGAAGTTCGCCAGGGTGCCGGCGGATAGCGGGGTGAGCAGGACGGCCGAGAGGTAGACCGAGATGCCGGTGATTACGGCCGGAGCCGGGCCCAAGGGCTGGCCGAACAACTGGTCTTTCAACAGTTCTGCCGAAAATAGGCGATCCGACGCCGGCGATGCCGGCCGGATGCTGACCATGGCCGCCGGCCCGGCGACGAAGATGGAGACCGCAAGCGTGATGGCCCCGGTTACGAAGGTCAGTACGAAAAAGTGCCACAACCTCCCCCGGGTCACCTGCCAGCTGTAGCGCATGCTGGCCACCGGACCCGAGTTCTCCAGGGCGCTGGCGGTCTGCGACAGCCCCCACCTCAGGTAGGTGTAGATCAGAGCCGCCACAAGGAGCGGGAGGCTAAAAAGCAGACCCGATCCCAGGCGGAAGATGTCGGCCTGCGAAAGTCGGAGATTACGTATCGCGGTTGCGTCTATCGAAGCGATTGACATCAAGAAGGGGACCAGGGTCACGAGTGCGATCAGCCCGACGACCAGGCTGACCAAAATTGAAGTAAGCCCGTACCGGATCAGGCCCGGTGACAGGCTCATCTTGAGGAGTGCCGCGACCTTGGGGTCCCGGTCTTGGGAGTACATACCGACCGCGATGGTCATGGCGTAGCCAACCCAGACGCTGAATACGGTCCCGATCAACACCTCCAGGACCTTGGTAGCCGGTCCCGGGTTCAGTGCGGAGAGCATGCCCAGGAACGCCAGGGGGACGCACATCAGGGCTGCGGCGCCGAACGTTGTCCCCGGGTACTCGCCGAACTGTTTGAAGGTCCGGTTGATGGCGAGCAAACCCGGATTGGGCTCCTTGCCGGCGGGTGGTGCGACCATGAGGGGCTCCTGGGTTTTGAGTTCTTGTTGAAGTCTAAGCGCCGGGAACCTGCGCATCTTTTGGGTTGCGATATACGCTACCTACACAATGGCGGCCAGAACTGTACTGCTCCTGGAAGACAACCCTTCGGTGCGGGAGTTGATCAAGGTACTTTTGGAGACCGAAGGTTACGCGATCATCGAAGCCAGCGACGGCCAGGACGGTCTGGACAAAGCCGAGTCGATGAAGCCGGACCTGATGATCCTGGACCTGATGATGCCCGGGCTTGACGGTGAGAACGTGCTCAGGGCCATGCGCCGGCACTCCAAGTTGTCGAAGGTCCCAGTCCTAGTGGTCAGTGGGAAGTATGAGTCCCTGGACGCCCTACGCAACCTCATCGGCCACGAGAACATATTCCCCAAGCCATTCGAACCCTCCCGCATGCTCGACCGAATCGGCGAGTTGATCGGCCACCCGGACGGCGCCTAGTCCCTCTCGGGCAGGGGATCCAGGAACAGCGCAACGCTTGCGGTGAAGCCGTGAAGGAAGTTTTTCCCCCCGATTGGACCGATCTCGCCGCCACAAAACATCCCCGCCACCGGCAGGTCGGGCACGCCGTCCCGCAGAGCCGAGACGTCGTGATGGGGTGATCCGAACAGGTTGGATCCCCGGCCGTTGCAGGTAAAGAGCAGGGCCCCCACCGGATCCCGCCCGCCGGTCTGAGACAGGCGCTCGGCCAGCAATGCCCTCAGATCTGCATCTGCCGTGGCCGCATCCCGGACCTGGAACTGAACCGTCTGGCCTACGGTGAGCACGTCCCCCACCGATATCGCCCCCGACTCGGGGTCCGCTTGCAGGACGGCTCGGATCAAAAAGTCGCCGGGAGCCGGGTCGAGCTTGTGCTCGTCAATAACCACTCCCAGGTGGAGGTTGTGGGCCGCTCGGGCCCGGTCCTCCCTGGTCATCTTGGCCATGATCTCCCTCAGCCGGAACAACGGCGGCTTGCCGCCCAATTGGGAGATGATGTTGCCGCGGGCGTTGGTGACGATGAAGGGCTCGCCGATTGGCTTGCAACCCTGCGAAACCAACGGCGTCACGTCGACCGCCCCGCCCACCTGGACGCCGACCGCGCCCTCGTGCAGGATCTTGCCTCCCTGGATCAAGGCGATTTCGCCGGCGCCGGCACCGCTGGCTTGGCCGCCGAAGACCGGAAGGTCCGGATGGTCCTCATTGAGGCTCTCCAGCAGTCGTTGGGTGGGGAAGGTATAGGGGTCGGCAAGCAGGAAAACCGATTTGATTGTGTCCTCTAGGATCGGGAATCCCGTCAGGGCCTGGCCGTCGGCGGTCCGCTCGAACGTCAGGTTGAACGGCACGAGATCTGCCCCCGGCAGGTGGGCGATCCACAGCGCCACCGCGGCACCCTCCTCCACCTCCTGCTCCTCACCGATGGACGCCTGGGTGGTGCAGCCGAGAAGGATTCCGTCCCCCAGTCGGGGGGCAAGTGTCGCAACAACCTCCTCGACCCCGGGGCCGTGCGTCGACGAGACAAATACGAACGCCAGGTCGGGCGAGTTCCCCTCAAGGGAGGCGACGGCGCGGTCAAAAACCTCGTTGGCAGCCTCCGTCGGGCTGGTATTGGTTGAGATGGCCGACCCAATTTTGATCATTGCTTCTTACCCTTCGCTCCGCCGTGCTCCGACTCCAGGCCGCCTTCGGTCATGCTGCGCACCTCGAGGGCCCGGTCGACCTCGTCCTCGGTCATCAACCCCATCTCCAGCACGGTCTGTCTAAGGGTATGCCCAGTCTGGTAGGCCCGTTTGGACACCTGGGCTGCGGCGTCGTAACCGATTGCCGGCACCAGTGCGGTAACCAGCACCAGGCTGCCGAACAGAAGGTCGGAGCACCGCTTTTCGTCGGCCTCTATTCCCTCCACGCACCTGGTTGCCAGCACCTCGGCGCCGGAGGCCAGGGTCTCGATGGAAAACAGCAGATCGTGGGCCATAAGGGGCATCATCGTGTTCAGTTCGAACATACTTCCCAGTCCGCCCAGGGTTATCGCCGCGTCATTGCCGATAACCTGCGCCGCCACCTGGATGACCGACTCCGGGATCACCGGGTTGACCTTGCCGGGCATGATGCTGGAACCGGGCTGCAGGCTGGGGAGGCGGATCTCACCGAGACCGGAAGCGGGTCCGGATGCGAGCCACCGCAGGTCGTTGGCGATCCGTGCGACGGAAACCGCCGCGGTCTTGAGGGCGCCGGAGGTAGCAACCACGGCGTCGCGGGCGCTTTGGGCTTCAAAGTGGTTGGGGGCTTCGATCAGTGGAAGTTCCAGGCGCCCGGCCAGCAGGCCGATGGCAACGGGCGCGAACTCCGGGTGCGAGTTGACGCCGGTTCCCACCGCGGTGCCGCCGAGGGCCAGTTCCATCAGGTGGTTTCGGGTGGCCTGGATCCGCTCGACCGAGTGAGAGATCTGAGAGGCGTACCCGCCGAACTCCTGCCCCAGCCGGACCGGGGTTGCATCCATCAGATGGGTGCGCCCGGACTTGATGATGTGGTCGAACTCTTCGGCTTTGGCCTCGAGTGCTCCCTGCAGGTGGGTCAGGGCCGGGAGGAGATCTTCGTCGATAGCCATCAGGGCCGCCAGGTGGGTAACCGTAGGGATGACGTCGTTGGAGGATTGGCACAGGTTCACGTGGTCGTTGGGGTGGACCGGTTCTTTTGCTCCCAGATCGAACCCCAGGCTCCGGTTGGCCAGGTTGGCGATGACCTCATTGGCGTTCATGTTGGTGGAGGTGCCGGATCCGGTCTGGAAGATGTCCAGCGGGAAATGGGAGTCGTGGTCGCCCCGGACAACCTGTTCCGCCGCCGCCTGAATCGCACCGGCACGCTCGGCGTCGAGCAGCCCCAGCTTGTGGTTTGAGCGGGCTGCCGCCCACTTGATCAGGCCCAGTGCCTTAAGGAAACGCCGCCCGAACCGCCAGTCCGAAATGGTGAAGTTGTCGACCGCACGCTGGGTCTGGGCGCCGTAGAGGGCGCCGGCGGGAACCTCCACCCGACCCATGCTGTCTGTCTCGATGCGCTTGTGCGTCACGCCCTGATATTAGTCCGCCGGTGCAAAGCCGAGGATGCGATATACATCATGGGTGATTTTGTTTCTCGTTCGCCACGCACTCACTCCGGTCACCGGCTCGGTCCTGATTGGCCGGCTTGCCGGGTACCCCCTGTCGGAGAAGGGGCGGGGGCAGGCGGCGGCCACCGGACAACGCCTGGCCAACGCCCCCCTCAAAGCCGTCTACTCAAGTCCTATGGAGCGCTGCGTGGAGACCGCCGGGGCCGTAGCCGTGCACCACAAGCTCAAGGTGGAAACCGTAGATGAACTGGCGGAGATCGACTACGGCACCTGGCAGGGCCGGACGCTTAAGAGTCTTTACGGGGTCAAGGGGTGGAGCCAACTCCGGGCCCGCCCGGCGGACTTCCGGTTCCCCGGCGGGGAAACCATCCGCGAGGCGCAAACCAGGGGCATGGTGGCCGTCGATCGACTGCGGGTCAGGCACAAGGACAAGGCGGTTGTGGTGTGCTCGCACTGCGACATGATCAAGCTGATCGTGGCGGGTTGCCTGGGCTTGGGCATCGACCTTTATGATCGGATCAACATAGCCCCGGCGTCGATCACCACCCTGCATCTCAGCGAGGGCACCCCCCGCCTGATCAATGTCGGCGACACCGGTGGGTACGACGAGTTGTTCGAAAGTCTCAAAAAGCCCGCGGAGCCCGCCCGCAAGCCCGCTCCCAAGAAAGGGAAAACGAAGTGAGCCAGGACGTCGAGATAGACCCAGCGGACACCCTGACAACGGGTGCCGTCGGCCAGCCCGGCAGGCGGGTATTTATGATCCAGGCCACCAGAGGATCCGACATTTTCAGTTGGGTCCTGGAGAAGGAACAGGTTACGGCTCTGGCCCGGGCCAGCTACGAACTGCTGTCGCAGATCGGCGAGCACGAGATGACCAAAGAGTTGTTGGGCAAGGGCCCGCTGGGCGCGGCCACCGAGCAGTTCGATGCTGCGATGGCGCTGAAGGCCGACCAGCCCGCCTTCCGGATCGACGCCGCCACCATCGCCATGCGGTACGAAGAGGGCCGCAACATGATCGAGTTGTCGTTCTCGGAGTTGACCGAGACCGAGCTGGACCAGCGTGGTTCGGTGAAGATCTTCGTCACCCCGCGCCAGTTGGCCGCGTTCGGCATTCAGGGCATGAAGGTGGTGGCCCAGGGCAGGCCCACCTGTCCGTTGTGCGGCCACCCCATGGAGCCCGACGGCCATATCTGCCCGGCCACCAATGGCCACAACCCCAGAGCCCGCTAGCCCTCAGGCCCCGCTGCCCCCGGCGGTTTTGGCCGAGGGGGAGATGGAGTTGCTCGGCCTGCTGCCCGGCTCCTCCAACTACACCTTCTTGGGAACGCTCGGTGTCGACGGGATCCTTGTGGTGTACAAGCCCCGGCGGGGCGAAAATCCGCTGTGGGACTTCCCGTCGGGGAGCCTGTGCCAGCGAGAAGCGGCGGCGTACCGCGTTTGTTGCGGCGCCGGGTGGGCGTACGTCCCCCCGACGATCCTGCGGGACGGCCCGCACGGGCCCGGGATGGTTCAGCAGTTCATCGACCACGACCCGGCCTTCAACGCCTTTAATCTGGCCCCCGATTACCAGACTGAGTTAAAGCAGATTGCCCTCCTCGATCTGGTAATCAACAACGCCGACCGTAAGGCCGGCCACGTTCTGAAAGACGGCTCCGGGAGGTTGTGGGCCATAGACCACGGAGTCTGTTTTCACACCGAGGCCAAACTCCGGACGGTTCTGTGGGACTTCATCGGGGAGCCCATAGGGGACGAGTCGTTGCAGTCGATCGAGAGTTTGTGCGAGGCGGTCTCGGGCGAGTTGGCCGCCCCACTCTCAGAACTGCTGCTGCCGGAGGAGATCGAAATGATGCGCCGGCGGGCGGAAGGGATCCTGCAGGACCGGGTCTTCCCCGAGCCGGGACCCGGCCGGCCTTACCCGTGGCCCCCAATTTAGGTCTGTTTCGCCCGAGATTGCCACCACCTATCATGGCCACGACCCCAACCCCGGAGGACGGCTTGCCCGGCACAACCGTTAGTTCCGCCGCAGGGCGTGGGCGGGCGTTGTTCTGGCTGTCCGTGTTGTTTCTGGTGGTTACGCAGGGAACCGGTTTCGCCGCAGAGGTGCACACCGGGCAACGGGTGGAGATAGCCGGCCCGCTGGACGAGGACGTGTATTCCCTTGGTCGGGACATCGTGATCTCCGGGGCAGTGGTGGGGGACATCGCAGCCCTGGGGCAGTCGGTGACCATGACCGGTTCCAGCGGCGGGTCGGTGAACGCCGCGGCACTGGAGTTGAGGGTCGACGGGCAGATCGGGGGGTCGGCCAGGCTGGCCGGGCAGCAGGTTGTGGTCGGTGGGAAGGTTACCGGCGACGTTGTTGCCGCGGCACGTTCGATGGTCTTGGGTTCCCAGGGGGTGGTGGGTCGGGACCTGGTCGTCGCCACCGATGAACTGGTCGTGGAGGGCCGGGTGGTCCGGCAACTGGTCGGGACCGCGGGCTCCGTGACCATCTCAGGCATCGTCTCCGGGGTGCAGATCACCGCCGACCGGGTGGTGGTGAAGCAAGGGGCAAGGATCGAAGGCGACCTTATTTACACCTCGGATGCCCGGGCCCAGGTGGAGGACGGTGCGGTGGTCGCCGGCAGGCTGGTGCGGAAACGCCCGGCGGCCCCGGCGGGACAGAACCCGGTGGCCCGCACTTTGGCCGGAGTGGTCGGGGCTGCCCTTTTGGGTCTGGTGGTGCTCTGGCTTGCCCCGCCTCTGCTCCCGGCGGCTTCGGAAGCGCTCCGCCGCTCGCCGTTGGCATCCCTGGCCGGAGCACTTGCCGGACTGATCGTGTTGCCGCTTGCGATTGTGGTGGTTGTTGTGGCGGCCATCTACTCCGGAGTGGGCGGGCCGCTGGCGGTCCTTTTGGTGGCCGCTTTGACCTGCGGCCTGGTCCTGTCCGAAGTGATTGCCGGATTCACGGTCGGCGGCCTGCTTTTACGCCGGACGGGGGTGGATCCCAGGGACCAATTCGGCGCCGCGTTCCTCTGCGTTTTGGTAGGGGTTGTCATCATTGGTATCTTGGCGGCAGTTCCTTACGTGGGGGCAGCGATTGTTGGCGTGGTTGCACTGGCCGGATTCGGGGCAGGATTGGTTGCCTTCCTGCGCTGGCGGCGGATTGCAAGGTCGGTGAACATCTTGGGGAGCAACGTCTCTAGTTAGGAGTTGATCAGCACCATGTCGGAATCGTCTCGTAACCGAACCGTCGGCGACATCATGAGTCACCCGGTGGTGACCGCGGTCCCCTCCCAGACGGTTCAACAAGCAGCCCGGATGATGAACAACGCGAGCGTTGGGTCCGTGGTTGTCATAAAGGATGGCCGGCCTATCGGGATACTCACCGAGCGGGACATGGTTCGGTACGCCTCCTCCGGCTCGGCCGCCACCTTCGGTAGGGTCAGCGACTGGATGGCGCCTGATCCCGTGACTGTGGAAGCAGACGCGGAGATCGACACGGCCCTGAACCTGCTCGGCGAGCGCGGGTTCCGCCACTTGCCGGTGGTGTCGAAAGGCCTGTTGGTCGGCGTGGTTTCGATCCGCGATCTGATGAGGGCGGCCGAGGTGCGGGCGTTCGGCACGCCGGCCATCGAGGTCCCGAAGGGCCTGAAGGGTGTGGTGGTGGCGGAGACGCGGGTGGGCGATGTTCGCGGCAGCGAAGGTTTTTACCACTACCGCCAGTACAGCGCGGTGGAACTGGCGCAGCAATGCACTCTGGAGGAGGTCTGGCACCTTCTCTACGAAGGAGTACTGCCCAACCAACAGCAGTTGGTGGACTTCACCGCCCGGATCCGCACCATGCGGGTCCTCCCCGACGATCTGAAGGAGATCCTGCCTTCGGTGGCGGGAATGGGAACCACCTTCGTTCCGTTGGAGGCCCTGCGTTCCGCTTTGTCTTTGCTCTGCTCGTCCTGGGGCTTCCGGCCTTGGATCGACTCCGATCACCAGGTGTTGAAGGAGCAGGCCTTGAGGGTTTGTGCCGTTATCCCCACTTTGATCATGGCGCTGCACCGGCTGAACCGGGGCCAGGATCCGGTCGATCCCCGGCCCGACCTGGGGTACGCCGCCAACTACCTGTACATGTGGAAGGGAGAGCAGGCATCCGACGTCCACTCCCGGGCCATCGAGCAGTACCTGATCAGCACCATCGAACACGGGTTCAACGCCTCCACCTTCACTGCCCGGGTGGTCACATCCACCGGAGCCGACCTGGGGGCTGCCGTGGTGGCCGCCCTGGGGTCCCTCTCGGGACCGCTGCACGGTGGCGCTCCCAGCCGGGCGCTGGAGATGCTCGACGCCATCAACGAACCGGAGGACGCCGACGAATGGATTCGCTCGGCGGTAGCGGACAACCGGCGGATCATGGGCTTCGGCCACCCCGTTTATAAAACGGATGACCCCCGGTCCACGATGTTGCGCGGGATAGCCGAACACCTGGGCGGGCCCCGGGTTGCCTTTGCCAAGTACATAGAGTCACGCGTGGTGGAGATCCTCAAGGAGCTCAAGCCCGGCCGGCAACTTTACGCAAACGTCGAGTACTACGCCTCTATCGTCATGGAGAGCATCGGGTTGCCGCCCGACCTGTTCACGCCCACGTTCGCCTGCAGCCGAGCGATCGGCTGGACCTCCCACATCATCGAGCAGGCCGCCGACAACCGGATCATCCGCCCGAGTGGCCGGTACATCGGGACGGCGCCGCCGGTTCCGGTTTCCCCTTTGGACCAAAGGTAGGTCCCGGGCCGTGAGCCCGGGAGACAGGATATGGCCGTAGACCTTCCCCAGCAGTTCGCCGACCGCTACCGGATAGACGAGTTGATTGCCGAGGGAGGGATGGCCCGCGTCTACCGGGGGACCGATACCGTGCTGGGCCGGACGGTTGCAATCAAGGTGCTGTCGGCGGCCCTGGCGACCGACCCTTCGTTCGTGGCCCGGTTCGAACGGGAGGCGCAGTCCGTGGCGTCGCTCAACCACCCCAATCTGGTGGGCGTTTACGACGTCGGGTCGGAGGGCGACCACCATTTCATCGTCATGGAGTACGTTCATGGATCCACGCTCGACGCGGTGATCAAGCAGTCGGCTCCCATGGAGGCGGCCCAGGTGGCCGACATCGCCTTGAATGTGTGCGAGGGGCTGGGAGCGGCCCACCTCCAAGGCATCGTCCACCGGGACATCAAACCGGCCAACATCATGATCGAGCCCGGCGGCCGGGTTAAGGTGATGGACTTCGGTATCGCCAAGACCAGCGTCGAGGGCCTGACTCAGGTGGGGGCGGTGCTGGGGACGGTGAAGTACCTGGCCCCCGAACAGGCCTACGGCCGGCCGATCGACGAACGGGCCGATATCTACGCTCTGGGGTGTGTGATGTACGAGATGTTGACCGGCCGTCCGCCGACGCCCGGCGAGACCCTGATGGAGATCGCCCACAAGTTGGCCACCGAGCGGCCGGCGCCACCGTCCTCGATCAACCCCGAGGTGCCGGGATACCTGGATCGCGTTGTTATGCGGTCTCTGCAGAAGGACCCCGAGGACCGCTACCCAAGTACAGCCGCCATGGCGCTGGACCTTCGGGATCAAAGCCGGGGGAATGGCATGGCCGTTGCGCCGGCCGATGGTTCTTATACCGTGGTGGAGTCGCCGGGCAGCCCCACTCGGGTCCTGAATCAGGCGTCGCCCCCACCGCCCCCCCGGAGGTTGGGTCTGTTGATCGTTGCGCTGCTTTTGTTGGCCGGCGGGGCTTACGCCTTGTTCAACAACCTGCGCGCAGAAAACGCCTCCGACCCGGGCCTTGTCCTAACGCCACCGGCCGCGGTTCCCGAGCCCCCACCCCCTCCTCCGACCGAGTCGCCCACCCCCTCGCCGTCCCCGAGCCCGTCGCCCACTCCCTCTCCCACGCCGACTGAACAGGAGGAGGAAGAACCGGTGGAGGTGCCGGCGCCGGGTCTTTTGCAGGGAATAGCGGCGAATATCCAAAACCTGATTGATGCCGGGATCTCGTCCGGGTCGGTTACCGAACGCGCCGGCGGGAATGTGATGGACGAGGTTTCAAAGGCGGTGTCGGAATCGGAAAAGGGCGATGCCGAGGGCGCGCTGAAGAACGTCGAGGACGCTCGCCAAGAGGTCCTCAAATACGTGGAGCGTGAGGAGATCACCTTGCAGAGCGCGGTCGGCATCAATGCTCAGCTGGATCGAATGGCTGCGGCTCTTGGCTAAAAGGGCGTGGATCGTCGGGTTGTTGCTGCTGGGCCTGGGAACGGTGGGTTTGGCGGTTTACCGGCTTGTGTCGACGGACCCGGCGCAGGGGAACGGGGGCGTTGACGTCTCCGACGCGGAACTTCGTACCGCTTACCTGGAATTGTGCGGGACCCGGACCCTGATAGAGGAAGACGCCGAACGCGCCGGGGACCAATTCTTCGGACGGGTGCACTCGCCGCTGCACATAATCGCGGCAAGAGCGCAGGACCGGGACCGAGCGGTTGCGGCACGCATGCTTGAAGCCAAGAACGATGTGGAGCGGTCCTTCAACGACCGGGCTCCGGCCGGCGAGACCGCGCTCGCGCTGGATCGCCTGCTGGTTCGCACCCAACAGGCCTTAATATCGATAGGAGTGACCCCTTCTACTTGCGACTCCCCCTGAGCGGCGTGATTCCCGCCCGCGCGGCCTTGTCTGCCGTTTTTGTGCTCGTCCTGTTGGCCGCAGGATGCGGCTCGGGATCCGCGCCGGACGGCGCGGGAGAGGCTTCGGGGGACCCCGACCGGATTGTTGCCCACGTCGCCAGCTACGACCTGGCGGTGGGGGAGCAGAGGTTCATGGTGGGTCTGGTAACCCAGGAAAACGAATTGATTGGTGGGGGAGAGGTCGACCTCAAGTTCGCCTATCTGGGGACTCGCGAGCAGGAGGTGACCGGGAAGGTGGTTGCCGAGTCGAAGGCCGCTTTCCTGCCCATTCCCTCCGGAGCCGGCAGCCCGGACCCGGCCCTTCCGGATAGCCCCTCCCTCCTTCCTACCGCCAGTGGAACCGGTGTCTACGCCGCGCAGGCCAGCTTCGACAAAGCCGGCTACTGGGGCGTGGTGGTAGAAGCGGACGTTCAAGGTGAAAAGTGGACCGGACGATCAACGTTCGAGGTTTCCGAGACCCATCTGTTCCCCTGGATCGGCGAGGACGCCCCCCGCAGCGAAAACCTGACCGTCACCTCCACCGACGTCCCGCCCACGGCAATCGACTCTCGAGCTCGCGAGGGCAAGCAGGTCCCCGATCCCCAGTTGCACGGGACAACCGTTGCCGCAAGCATCGCCTCCGGGAAACCCGCGCTGGTAGTTGTCTCCACTCCCACCTATTGCGTAAGCCGATTCTGCGGGCCCATTACCGACATGGTCCAAGGACTTTCGGAAAGTTACGCCGACCGGGCGAACTTCGTGCACATCGAAGTTTGGCGGGATTTTGAGGATCAGCAGATCAACCAGGCGGCCGCCGAGTGGATGCTCCGCGGGGATACCGCGGTGGAACCCTGGGTGTTCTTGGTGGACGGCGACGGAAAGATTGCCGGGCGGTGGGACAATGTCGCAACCCAGGGAGAGATTGAGCCCGCTTTGCAGGCTCTGAAACCTTCGTGATCCCAGGGCAGACCTTCCCGTGAGCCAACCGCCGCAGCAGGTCTCGGAGTCGCCCCGTCCGGGCCGCAAGCCGTCCCGCGGGCTGCTGGCCCCCAGCTTCACCCTCCTTCGGGTCCGGGGTATCCGGATAGGCGCTCACTGGTCGTGGCTGGTGGTCTTTACCCTCGTCTCCTGGTCCCTCGGCAGGGACGTCTTCCCGCTGGCCTACCCCGGCTTGAACTCCGGGACCTACATGGCCATGGCGGTTGTCTCCGCTCTGGTCTTTTTTATCTGCATCCTGCTGCACGAGTTGGGCCACGCCTTCCGGGCGATCAAGGAAGGGATGAAGATCTCCGACATCACCCTGTGGCTGTTCGGCGGCGTCGCCCGCTTCGAGGGCCGGTTCCCCTCGGCCGGCGCCGAGTTCCGGATCGCGGCCGCGGGCCCGCTGGTGTCGATTGTTCTGGCCGGGCTCTTCGGGCTTGGGGCCTGGGGCGGCGGCAACTCCGGCTTGCCGCTGGAAATCGGCGGCGTTCTGGACTACCTGGCCCGCATCAACATTGCGGTGGTGGTGTTCAACCTGATTCCGGCGCTGCCTCTGGACGGCGGGCGCATCTTGCGGTCGTGGTTGTGGAGCCGCAAGAACGACTTCGCCGCAGCTACCGTCTCGGCCACCCGGATCTCGTCGGTTTTTGCCTACTTTTTGATGTTCATCGGGGTCTTCTGGCTGTTTATCGGCGATCCGGTTAGCGGGCTGTGGTCGCTGGTGATGGGGTGGTTCCTGCTCCAGGCGTCCCAGGCCGAGAAGAACTATGCCCTGGTAGCCGGAGCGTTCCAGGATATGAGCGTGCGTAGCCTGATGACCCGCAACCCGGTGATGTTCCGATCCGACACCGGGCTGGACGAGTTTTTGCACCTGGCACAGGCCAGCCCGCATGCGGTTTACCCGGTGGTCGACGACGGAGTTTTACGGGGAATGGTTTCGCTCAGGACCGCCTCGGCGGTTCCGGCCGAAACAAGGGCGGCTCAGACCGTGGCGGAGATCATGGATCGCCCGGTGGTGCTCGAGGGCGCCAGCCAGGTGGTGGACATCGTTAATGACCTGCGCCTTCCGCCGGGCCGCGCCGCCGTGGTCGAAGACGGGCAGGTTGCCGGGGTCCTTTCGCTCTCCGACGTGGCCCGCGCTCTGGAAAAAAGGCAGAACACGGCCGGCCCGGGCAAGCCGAAGCGCCGGCGCTGGGGGGTCATCCTCGGAGCGAGCGCGATCCTCCTGCCCATTGCCGCGACCGTCTACAAACCTCCGATCGCCCTGGTGTCGCCGGCGCCTGCGGTCGATGTCTCCAAAGATGTTGAGATCGATGGCCTCCCGGTCACCGAACTGAGCGGCACATACATCTTGGTGGCGGTGACCATTCAGCGGCCGAGCGCCCTTCACGCCGCCTTCTCCTATTTCAACGACGAGGTCGACCTGGTGCCCCTCACCCGGGTGCTCCCGGCCGGAGTGTCGGAAACCGAGTACCTGCAGGCTCAGCGCCGGGTTTTCGAGGAGAGCCAGAAGGCCGCCGCTGCCGCCGCCGCCAAAGCCGTCGGCTTGGAGGTGACGCTGAGTGGCGCGGGGGCGGAGATCGTCGACGTGGTGGAGGATTCGCCGGCGGACGGAAAACTCCGGGCCGGGGACCTGATCACCTCGGTGGACGGCGCCCCGATCCGGCTCGTCTCCGACCTCATCGCCATCACGACGGTCCGACCGGTCGGAACCAGGTTCGAGATGACCGTCACTCGCGGTTCGAAGGATTTGGTCGTGCCGGTAACCAGTGCCAGGTTGGAAGGCTTCAACTCCACCAATACCGGGATCGGGATCATCAGCACCACCAAGGACCTTGATGTGGACCTGCCATTCGAGGCGACGTTCAAGAACCGCAACATCGGCGGACCTTCGGCTGGTCTGGTCTACTCGCTGCTCATAGCCGATCTTCTGGACGACAAAGACGTGGCTCAAAAACGCCGGATTGCCGCCAGCGGCACCATCCAGTTGGACGGTACGGTGGGACCGGTCGGGGGGCTGCACGAGAAGCTGGTGGCGGCGGAGAAAGCGGACGCAGACGTGTTCTTCGTCCCCCGAAGTGAACTGACCGACGTGAACGGGCCGGACCGGCAAAACCTGGTGTCCACCGTTGGGGTGGATGACCTGCCCGGCGCCCTGGAGATCCTGAACGGAAAAGGCTGACGCCGGTTGGGCCCCGGCAGGCCCGGCCCCACCCGCGCCCGCGAGTAATAGCAAAATGGGAACAACAAGAGAAGAGGCCCGGCCCACAA